>CAZYWP010000105.1:0-7090 GCA_964651495.1 uncultured Eubacteriales bacterium
TCGACCATATCGCCGAGCCGCCACCAGCCGCCCGGCCAGGGAAACGGCATGTTGATGCTCATTTTGTATTCCGAGAGCCCCTTGCCTTCAACGCCGAGCTCGTTCGGCTCGACGAAGACCGGGGTGGCATCCTTGACGCTGGCCATTTCCGTCAACATGCCGATGACGTTTTTCCAGATGCACGTTTCCGTCGAGCCGGGCCAGTAATCGTCAAAAATATAGCTGTGACAGACGCCGGCCAGGCCGGCTTCGGTCATATCGGTGATCATGTGGGAGCCGAATATTTTTGTCCAGTTCCAGATCCCGGCGTCGACATTCTCGGAGATGGGATCGTGCACCGGCGGAACGAAATATCTCGGACCGATCGTCCACATCTGGTGCTTATCCACCAGCACCTGGGGAAACCAATCCAGGTTATAGATCCGGGCGATCGCCCGGGTGTCTTCCTGAGTCAGAGTGAGGAAATCCCGGTTGTTATCGTGGCCGATATATTTGTGATAAACACCGGGCAGGGCGCTGCCTTCATACTTGGTCCCTTTGTATTTACGGTAATGTCCGACGACCATGTCCATGCCGTCCGGATTGTGGTTGGGGATCATCATGTAGACGGTATCTTCCAGCCATTTCAGCAGCCGGGGATCTTGAGTTGTCACGAGTTCATGGGCGATCAAGGGCGCGGCCTGGGCCGGGCCAACCTCATCCGAGTGCATGGAAAGAGAGGCCAGCAAAAAGACCTTGCCCTCGTCAAACAAAGTTGTTCTCTCGGACTCAGTCAAACCCGGATCCAGGGCCAATTTGCGGTTGATGTCCTTCAGCCGCTCCAGGCGATTGATATTTTCTTCGGAAGAAATAAAGGCGATATACATGGGTTTCCCCAGCGGAGATTTGCCGATCTCAACCAGTTTCAGCCTGGGTGAAGTCGCATCCAGTTTCTGCAGGTAGCTCGTCAGTTCTTCATAGTCGAATAACATCCGGTCGGCGCCGGGTTTAAACCCGAAGTGCTCGGCGGGTGTCAATATCGGCTGGGAAGATTGAGCCGTCGCGGCCTGGGGTGATGAACTTCCCCACAGAAGGAAGAATAGAGCTAAGATATTGAATCTGGCAATTGGCGAAAATCTCATTTTCTCCTCTCCTTTTGAAATTACTGAATGAGCGTTCATGTGCAGGTATAGCCTCATCCCCTAGCCAGGGATGATAAAGCGTGACAGGAGGGGGTGTCAAGCTTGGCGACAGCTTGGAAATAAATCTCAAAATGTTCTTGACATCTTCCAATGTTATAATCTACGATTCTTTTCGATGTGCGGAGGGGAGAAGGAGTACGAGAACGCCCACTCTCCAAGGGCGGCCGATAACCAAACACTTAACTCAAAAGATCCCTGATAAGAGAAATGGGCGTACTACCGTTCGAGGCGGTCTAATATTTAAGAGGAGAAAAAATGAAAAAAATGATGTCATCTAAAAGAGGTCTCTTTGCTCTCATTTTTAGCTTTACCTTATTCGCGGTGGTATTTCTGATAACAGTCTTTTTGTTTGCAGACAACCCCCTGAGAGGCATTTGCTCCAAGGCATTATCTGTAACGACCTGGAATGTTGCTGATGTCCCGCGGATTTTTATCCCATTGACTCATCGTGATTATGGTCTGGACGACAAAGTAAAGCAGTGGATACTTAAGCAAACGGATATCGGAAGAAACATCACAGGCCTTCAAGAAGACTGGTATCGGCATATTTATAACGGAACAAGGTCGAAGTACAGTTGGGCATTATCTTATAGTAGCGGTTTCCCCGATTTCTATGGAGGGATTTCGATTCTATCGCAGTTCTATATCGGAGATCATTTTTTTCAAAGGTGGAATCATGCCCATGGGATCGACGCTGAGGGAGAGAAGGGTTTCGCATATTTGCCAATTTATATTCGAGTTGCCAATTCGTCGGGATGGACCTGCCAATTCCCCCTGCATCTTTATTGCCTACATGCCCAATCCGGTAATGAATCTCATGATAGAGAAGACAGAGCCATTCAATTGGACCAATTGAGCGCTTTCATAAACTCTCATTCGACAGGATATTCCATTATCGTCGAGGGAGATTTTAATTGTTACTACAACAATCAAACTGACAGAAATTTGCTCACTTCATTCATGAATAAGCATAATCTGACCATGGCGAATAATACTGGACAGTACACAAATACCAGTGGGAATTTGATAGACTATATATTATTTAGAACAGGCGATTACCGAGAATCTCTGCAGCTAGTTAATTGTAATGTAAAGTATGATGCGCAAGGGAGCGATCACTATCCCGTGAAAGCAAATTTCAATTTCTCTGTAAACTATGATGCTTATCCTGACCTCGTAGTTACCGACATCCTTCAGTTTCAATATAGCGCGAATTCAGAAGAGGGCTGGTCCACGGTCATGGTGAAAAATAATGGACCCGCCGCATCGGACAAGACATCCCAAGTCCACATGACCATCACCGGCGTCAAAAATGTCTATGGCTTGGGCTATCTTCCTAAGCTGAACAGCGGGCAGTCGGCCGCGGTAGAAGTCGATATGCCGGGCTTGGTTCTTGATCCGTCTATCAGGTCCGTGAATATAAGCGCAACCGCCGATAGACCGTCGATTATTAAAGAAAATAATGAGCTCAACAACAACTTAATAAAACTTGTGAATGTATTGCGATATTGATCTCGGGCCAAGGAAAACCCTGGCTGCCATAATATCCGACTGGCCGGAGACGATCTAAGCCAGGGAAAGGCTCTAATCGCACTCTCTATTTCATGAGTATTAGTCTATGAGAATTCGGGTTCTTTTGCCAACTTGCTCTGCTCGGAGGACGCCTGCCCATGTTTTTTAGCCATTCTTGATATTTTTCTATGTCTTGGCCTATCATCCCCCACCACGGTTGGATGGAAAAACGGGGACAAAGATGATTGCTCGGTCAGCGCAATGGAAATCGAATTGCCTTGCTGTTAGATAAACGGCGCCGCGTCGCTTAATACGAAAATCAAGAATCTTACAATTAATTCTTGACAAACGCCGCCGGAGGACTTATATTTACTTTGTGATACAAAGTACTTTGAAATTATAAGGAGAAAAGATGAACGACGAACAGGCGCGCGAGGACATTCAGATCATTAAAAACATGCTGGAAAAGACCAAGAAGGCCACGGCTGAATCCGGCACGCTGTTTATCGTCTGGGGCGTTCTGATCACCCTGGCTTTGGTCGGAAACTACGTCCTGGTGTACTTCAAAAAATATGATTGGGAATGGCTCAACTGGGTGGTCGTGACAATCGTCGGCTGGGTGTACAGCGTCATTTACGGAATCCGAAGGGAACGGAAAGATCCGATCAGGACATATGTTCAGACGGCGGCCCGGCACCTCTATTTCGCCTGCGGGGCAGGATACCTCCTAGTCGGGCTGGCCCTCCCCCGGATCGGCATCTATTCCTACGAAGCGATCAGCGTTCTCATCTCAGTCGTTTCCGGGGTTCTATTCTTCGTCCTGGGTGGCATTTTTGAATGGCCGTTCCTCAAGGTGGCCGGACTGGTCTGGTGGGCCGGGGCGATCGGCATGTCGTTTGTCCCTCCGAACGACCGGATGCTGGTCTTCACGGGTTTGTTCGTCATCGCCTACCTCGTTCCGTCGTTTATCCTGCGGGCCAAATTCCGGAGAGAAAAGGCCGGCGCATGATCCCCGAAAAGCTCGAGCCGCTGGATCCGGTGATCCATTCCCAGGTCCGGCTGGCGGTCGTCTCTATTCTGGCCTCGGCCAAGCGGGCGGATTTTAGCTTCTTGAAAAAGGCGACTGCGACCACCGACGGAAATCTGAGCACTCACCTCGCCAAGCTCGAGGAGGCCGGCTACATTTCCATCAGCAAATCGTTCCGGCAGAAAAAGCCCCTGACCACCTGCGCGCTCACGGAAAAGGGAAGGTCGGCCTTCGCCAAATACCTCAAGGCCCTGGAGAGCTATCTTCCGCCCGGCCCTGGGGGACGCAAATAAATAAAAAAGAATGGAAAGGACCATGAAAAAGAAGATGATCGTCGTCGTATCCCTGGCCGCCCTCGCCATGACCGCCCGGGCCGGTGGGGTGACGCCTGGATCCGATCAGGACCCGGCGTTTATTCAGGCGCTCAACGCGGCGAGGGCCGAACTCCAGGCCGGCGTCAACCGTTGGGAAGCGGACGCTCTGCAAAAAGCCCGGGATTCGTTTCTCGGGCTTCTGCTCAAGCAGGAGAAGCCGGGCCCCTATCTCCAATACTATGTCGCCCTGGCCGATTACCGCCTAGCCGCATTCTATTTCTCTTCCGGCTCGCCCGCCGAGGCCGACCGTTTCGTGACTGAAAGCGAACAATATCTCGAAAAGGCCATGGAGGCCGAGCCCGAATTCGGCGAGGCGTTCTCGCTCTACGGGTTTCTTCTCGGCCTGGAGGTCGCGCTCCATCAGGACCGGGCAATGACCCTCGGTTTTAAGAGCATGGCCAGCCTCGATCAGGGGATCGCAAAAGACCCCTCCAACCCGCGAACGCATCTGATTAAGGGCATGTACCTTCCGTATGTGCCGGAAGCCTACGGCGGCGGCATCGACGTGGCGATCCCCTATCTTGAGAAGGCGGTCAGCCTCTTCGCCGGCGAGACGGCCGTCGACCCGATCAAACCCTCCTGGGGCCGCGATGAAGCGCATCTCCATTTAGGCATGGCCTACAAGGCGAAGGGCGAGACGGCAAAGGCCATAGAATGGTTGAAGAAAGCCCTGGCCCTGAATCCCGACCTCGGCCTGGCCAAGAGTCTCCTGGCCTCGCTGGAAAAAGGCCGTTAGTTCATGCCGCATCGCCTCGCCCTGATGGTCGCTCTGGCCCTCTACGCGGCCGCGGGGATAGCGGCCCAGGAGCAGACGGTCGTAACGGGCCGCGTGATCGACAAGGAGACGAAGCAACCGCTTCCGGCCTACGTGATGATTGAAAGCGGCGGCGGCGTCTCCGCGGGCGCGGACGGCCGATTCCGCCTATCCCTACCCTCGGGCACCCCCGCGCCGGTCAAGATCACGGCGTTTTTGATAGGCTTCAAGAGGACTGTGATCGAGGCCAGGCCCGGCGCTGAGGTGACCATCGAGCTCGACCTTGAGCCTCTCTCGATCCATGAGGTGACGGTTACGGCCGACAGCCGCGTCTCGGACGAGAAGAACCCGAAAACGGTCACCCTGAACAAAATGGATGTTTACCGGATTCCAGGAGCCGCCGCCGACCCTCTCTATGCCAGCCATATCTTGCCGGGCGTGAACTCTCCGCCCGACGCCTCGAGCCTCCTCATCCGGGGCGGGGCGCCCGATGAAGTCGGCTATTACTTCGACGGCATCGAAATCCTGCATCCCTTTCTGAGCGAATCTCTCCACGAAAGCTATTTCAGCATTTTCGACAACCAGGTCATCGAAAATTTCAGCGTGGCGACGAGCGGCCTCCATCCAAAATACGGAAACGCACTGTCCGGAGTCATGGACATTTCGGCGAAAGGCCGGATCGCCAGGAGCGAGGGAGGGCTTGGGCTCTCGGTCCTGGGCTTGAACAGCTATGCCGGCTTTCCACTGAAGGATGTCGGCAGCCTCGTCGTGAGCTACGATCGCGGGTTTTCCGAAGTTCTGACCAGGCTCAACAGCCGCGGCGGCGGGCGCGAATTCCAGACGGAGCAGGCTTTCGGTAAATTCGAGTTCGAGATCAACAAATCCAACCAGCTCCGGTTTTATGGGCTTTACAACGGCTATCGCTACTCCCAGAAAGCGGATTTTCGTGTCGCCTCCGAGAATTCAACCGGCGGCCTGTCCTGGACGCTTGCCCCGGCCCGCAACTTCGCCGCGACGTGGCTGGCCGCCTTCACCCGTTACGACGTTGGCTACGAGGTGCCGGATTCCATCCGCGTTGATAGCCGGGATGACGTCTGGCAATCGCGGCTCGACTTTTTTTGGGACCTGGACAGGCATTTTCTGGAGTTGGGTGCCGATATCCAATCCCGGAGGACCGAGACGGATTTCCGCGGGGAGGCGGCGATCAGCGAAGGGCTGCGGGCCGTGAGGTCGGGCTTTTATGTCAACGATAAATTCAGGCTCACGGACCGGGTCTATGCGAACATCGGCGGCCGGGCCCAGTCCCTGAGCCTACTCGATCATCGCTGGAGCTTCGACCCGCGGGCCTCGGCCGCGTTCCTCCTGACCCGGAGGGACATCCTGCGGTTTTCGACGGGCTGGTATCATCAATTCGGCGATTACACCGTCCTTGAGAACAACCCCGGGCTGAAGCCCAAGAGCGCCGTCCATTTCGCCCTGAGCTATGACCGGATTACCGACGCCCTGGAGCTCCGGGCAACCCTCTATGACAAGGAATACCGGCGGCTGTTTCTCAACTCCGCCGGCGGCCGGGCAGACAACGGAGGGACCGGGTATGCCCGCGGCGCGGAATTTTTCATCAAGACGAAAGGCAAGACATTCGAGTTTCTATTCGTCTACAACTTCCTTGATTCCAGGCGGAAGGAAAACGGCGTCTTAACTCTGGCCCCATCGCCCTACGAAATCGCCCATTCGGCCACGGGCATCGGCAGCTGGAAATTCAAGAACGGGTCGGTCGGGCTAAGATATTCGATCGCTTCGGGCCGGCCTTACACTCCACTCCTGGGAAGGGAATGGGACCCGGCGGCAAATTCTTTTCTTCCGGTCTGGGGAGATCCGTTCAGTCAATGGTATCCCGCTTACCAACGGCTGGACCTGACGGGCAACCGAAGCATCCGCCTCTTTGACAGGCTCGTCGTCCTATACTTCGGGATCACCAATCTCCTGGATAACAAGAACATTTCGCGCTTCGACTACGGCCCCGATTACGCCGAGCGCAAAGACCAGCAGTCGATCTTCGGCCGGTCGCTGTTCGTCGGTCTCTACGTGCCCTTCTTTTAATCCTGCCTGGCACAGGAATTGCGCCACCAAGAGAAGAAGGGAATCCGGAGAGCTGTTAGGGCTTGAGTAATAAACGAGTTCGGTCCAGAAGGATGGGTGAAAAGCCTCTGGAAAGCGAAAACCTAGGTTAGAGTCAAAGGTC
>CAZYWP010000105.1:7190-10973 GCA_964651495.1 uncultured Eubacteriales bacterium
TTCAACGCTCTCGTGGACGGCCAGGGAGACCCGCGTCGCCTCCAGTCCGTCTTCGCCGCCCGGGTAGTCTTTGGCCACATCGTCCAGGTTCGCACCGTTGACCAACTCGCCGACCATGCCCAGGAAATCCTTGACCGGTTCGATGAAATATCCCGAGTGCTGAAGCGACCCTCTGCGGGTCTCTACGGCGTGGGCAGCATTGAGATTAAACGTCTGAAACCGCTCCTCCTTCAAACTCCCCTTGAAGCCCCGGTCCTGGGTGTCGAGCTCCAGGATGCCGTCGCTTCCGACGATCCGCATCCCCTGGTTGACCAGCGCCTCGAAATCGTCCGGGAGGATCCAGGAGATATCTACCGTGAACACGGCGCCGCTCTCGAATTCGAGCTGGGCATGGATCGAATCGTAGGTGGGAATGCCGAGGGAATCGAGTTTCCCCCGGAAGCCGCGGGCCGAGGCTTTGACGACTTCGGACTTCAGGCTCCAGCGGAGCAGGTCGACCTGGTGGACCCCGATAAACCAGAAAGGAGTGCTCCTTTCGGCCCACTTCGGAAACCAGTCGCGCGGCACGACGATCTTGTCTTCCATATAGGCGTATCCGTACTGGATCCGGCCGAGCTTGCCCTGGAGGATGAGCTGGCGCGCTTTCTGATGGACGGGGTCGTAACGTTTGTGGAAGTCGACAAAGAGCAAAACGCGGTTCTCGCGGGCGGCTCGAATCATCTTCTCGCAGCCCTCGACGGTCAGGTCCATCGGCTTTTCGACGATGACGTGCTTTCCGGCGTTCATCGCGGCGATGGCCATCTCGCGGTGGAGGTGGTCGGGAGTGACGATGCTAATAGCGTGGACATCCTCCCGGCGAATCAGTTCCCTGTAGTCGGTGGTGCCGAAGATTTGATACTGCGCAGTGACCCGGTCGCGGGTCTCCCCTGTTTTCGAGGCCATTCCGACGAGCCGGGCTCTGCCGTCATGCTCGAGGTCGCGGGCGGCGTTCATGTGGTGCTGGGCCCAGATGCCCCCGCCGATGACACCCAACCCCGGCGCTTTGTTCATGGTTGTCTCCATCCTCTTACATAACCGGGTACGGTCCTATTTTCTCAAATCAATTGCACTAAATAGGACCGCCCCTGTTTCTTTCAATCGCGAATATCCCATCCTTCCTCATTTCATGCTGTCGCCGCCCTCTCCCGGTTTAGAGTCAGAGTGAAAATGTAACCGAGGAGCGGTAGGGCGGCGGCCGTCAGAAAAACGGGTGCATACCCCATCCCGAAACGGTCGAGGGCATAGCCGATGAACCAGGTGAAAATCGTGGAACCGGCATACTGTCCGAGGCCGGTCCAGCTCATCACCGTGCCGACCTGCGCCGAGGCAAACGAGTCGCTCACCAGCCCGAGCATGTTGGAGACCCAAATCCCCCAGGCCAGCGTGAGAAGGCTGATCAAGGCCAGGGCGACAAAGGGCGTATGGGCAAGGGCGGTGAACCCGGTGCTGGCCATCAAGAGAGCCCCCACTCCCATCATGATCTTGCGCGCCCTGGCCGGCGCCATGCCCAGGGCGACCAGCTTCCCCGAGAGGTATCCGCCCAAGATATTTCCGGCATCGGCAAAGGCGAAGGGAATCCAGGCGACGGCCGCCATCTTAACCAGGTTGAACCCGAATTCCTTGTTGAGGTAATTGAAAATCCAGTAAGAAATAAAAAACCAGACCGGGCTGGTGATCATCCGGGCGCCGAAAATTCCCCAGAACGGCCTGGTCTTCAAGACTTCATACGACCGTCTCTGCGCAGTCTTCACCCGGTCGCGGTTGATCAGTTCGAGCTCTTCGGCGGTGACGCCGGGATGCTGCGCGGTGGGGTAGTACATCCGGCGCCAGTAATACACCCACGGGATGGCCAGGGATGCGGTGATCACAAAAGCCCAGCGCCAGCTGCCTGTCAGCCAGGCCACAAAGGGGACAATAAAGGGGGCCAGGATCGCCCCGATGGACACACCGCCGTTGAAAAACCCCATGGCCAGGGCCCGCTCTTTCGCCGGAAACCACTCGGCCACGGATTTGCTGGCCGCCGGCCAGTTGCCGGACTCGCCCAGGCCGAGGAAAAAACGGCAGGCGGCGATGGCCAGGAGACTGGGAGCTAGGGCCGTGGCTCCCCCCGCCACCGACCAGACGATGATGGCGACCGTGAACCCGAGGCGGCTACCATGCCTATCCATGAAGGGGCCGGAAAAGAACAGCCCCAGGATCGTCCCGATGTTGAACATGTTGATGATCAGGGCATAGCCGCTGTCCTTGAGCAGGAGGAATTTCTTGATCTCCGGAGCCAGCACCGAAAAGACCTGGCGGTCGAGATAGTTGATGACGGTCGAGAAGAAAAGGAGGAGAAGGATGCCCCAGCGGAGATGGCCCGTCTTCAGCCCGTCCAGGACCGCCGCGACTTTGCCTTTAGCCATGGGTCTGCATCTAAAAGACCGTCATTATATATAACCAAAAAAATATAATGGGACAAGAAATTTTAAGGCGCCTCTTAGAGCGGCTTGAGTTCATATCCATAGTCGAGGAAATGACGGTCAAAGGCAAAGGCTGTCCGGACACCGGTCCGCCGCATGACTTCGAAGCTGACGCAGTCAACGAGACTCAAAGTGCGCTGGCCCGCCACTGAGTGGGCGCTGACGGCAGCAAAATGCAATTCCTTGGTCACCCAGATGAGGCGCAGGATCGGCACGATATCCCGATCGAGGACGCGGACGGCTTCTATCCCCAGTCGCCGCAACGCCAGGGCGGATGTTTCCACCAGGATATAATTATGGCAGAGAAGCAGATCTCCTCCGGGGATGACCCTCTCCCAGAATGTCTTTGCCGCTCGGTGGTTCGCGTCGCTTTCATCGAGAACAGCCAAAAAAGCGCTGGTGTCAACAAAAATGTTCATGGATGTTATCGCGCTTTGTCTTCGTCCTTAGCGGGAGCGATCGTCGAGTAAGCATCCTCGAGGTATTCGTCATGCTTGGAGGAGAGATCGGAAATGCCCGACCGGAAACGTCCGGCCGCCGCCAGCGCTCTTCGACGGCGTTCTTCGAGATCCGTGAGGTCTATCGAAGCCTCTTTCTTATACTCCCCCGCTTCTTCTTTCACTCCGGAGGGCCGCACAGTATCCACCGTCCAAGCCCGAATGGCATCGCGGATGAATTGACTTCTCGTCCGCCCCGTCTTGCGGCGCATGGACTCGAGCTCCTTGAAACCCGCCGCCGACATACTGACCGTGAATTTAACTGTTTTGCTCATCGGCATTTTAACCTCGGTATGAATATATCATACCATAGTATGAATAATCATTGGTGGCTTGTCAAGAACAAAAAGAAAAGTCGGGAACAATCATATCCCCCTCTCCTCTATGCCCCTACCAGAGTAGGGGGATACTTGGGGGGGCCCAAAGGGAGAGGGAGATCAGGCGCATCCTGCCCCAGACTTTTTTGAGCTTACCCATTACTTATCGGAGGTCGCGAAGGGATGCGGGCCGACCTGGATGTCCAGCTTCGAGAGCTCGCGAACGGCACGGCTCAGAGCCACAACGTCCTTCACCGGAGCAGGTCCGCCGGCCGCAAAAAAATGAAACAGGCTCTGCTCCGAGCAGGTCCATCCGGCCGGCAGGATCAACCGCTGCCGTCTGTCCCATTCCGGAGCAAAATTGAAGAAGGAGCGAAACCAAAAGAACAGGCCGCCGCTTCCGATCGGGCCTGCGCCCTTGACGGCGAAAAAAGCATGGTCGTATCTATCCGGCATCCGGCCCTGGGG
>CAZYWP010000106.1:0-1360 GCA_964651495.1 uncultured Eubacteriales bacterium
GAGCTACTCACCCCGAGCTTTCCCATACCCGCCGCCGCCGGGCGTCTCCACCACGATCCGGTCCCCTTTATTCACCCGGAAAGAGGCCTTCCCGCCGAGGAGGATCTTCTTTCCGCCCCGGACCAGGATGTTTCTTCCTCTTTTTCCCGGCGACCCGCCGGCCAGCCCGTAAGGAAAAAACCTCCGCCTCTCGGAGAGGATATTGACCTGGGCCGGCGCCAGGAACTCGAACTCCCGCCCGATCCCGTCTCCACCCCTGAATTTCCCCTTTCCACCCGAACCTTTCCGCAATGAATAGCGCCTGACCCGGATGGGCAGATAATGCTCGAGGGCTTCGATCGGCGTATTCCGCGTATTGGTCATATGGGTATGGACGCCGCTCAGCCCGTCCCGCTCCGGGCTGGCTCCCATCCCGCCGCCGATCGTCTCGTAATAGGCGAAAGGCCTGCCCGTCGCCGGGTGACTTCCCCCGAACGTAACATTGTTCATCGTGCCGCTCGAAGCGGCCGGGATTCTCCCCGGGATCGCCCCGGCCAGGGCGCCGAACAGGACATCCGTGATCCGCTGCGATGTCTCGACGTTCCCCGCCGCCACAGCCGCCGGCCGCCGGGCGTTGACGACACTGCCCTCGGGAACAAGGAGCCGGATCGGCCGCAGCAGGCCCGAATTGTACGGGACATCGCCCCGTATGATGCAACGGAACACATACATGGTGGCCGAAAGAGTGATCGCATAGTTGGCGTTCACGCTGCCCTGAGTCTGAGGGTCGGAGCCGGCGAAATCCACCTCGGCCGAGCTTCCCTTGATGCGGATAGCGGCCTGGATCTTGACCGGCCGGCGGCTCACGCCGTCGTCGTCCAGATAGTCGGCAAAGCGGTACTCGCCGTCCGGGATCGCGCGGACGGCCTGCCGCATGATAGTCTCCGAGTAATCCTGGAGATGTCCCATGTAAGCCCGGATCCTGCCATATCCATATTTCCGCGTGATTTCGAGCAGCCGCCGCTCGCCGATCCTGTTGGAGGCGAGCTGAGCGGTCAGGTCGCCCTCGCGCTCCTCCGGAGTCCGAACGTTGGCCAGGACAAAGCTGAGGATGTCCCGATCGATCCGGCCGCGGCGGACGAGCTTCACCGGGGGGATGATCACGCCCTCCTGGAAAATCTCGGTGGCCAGCGCCATGGACCCGGGAGAGACTCCGCCGACGTCCGAATGGTGCGCCCTGTTGGCGACGAAATAGGCCGGCCGGCGGCGGCCCCCGACATAGACGGGCGAGACCAGGGTGATGTCAGGAAGGTGGGTGCCGCCGCGGAAAGGATCGTTCAGCATGACCGTGTCGCCCGGCTCGAGGTCGACATGCTCGATG
>CAZYWP010000106.1:1460-5153 GCA_964651495.1 uncultured Eubacteriales bacterium
CCGTAGCGGTCTGCGCGGCAGATAAAATTCGGCGGCACGACGGCCGTCGATTCGTAGTCCAAAATGAGGGCCGGCACCTTGATCTGATTCCCCGCGGCCAGCTTCTCTCTGGCAAAGACATCCGCCTTAAAGTCCCGCCCGTTGAAGCGCATAATGCGGCGGTCGATCCTGGCCGGTCCCGGGTCTTCCCCGCCGGACCCGATCCTGGCCGGCCGGGGCTTTTCGGTGACGCCTACGGCCTTCACCCGCAGAGTGACGACTTCGACCGGCCTCTTTTCATCGGCGTAACCATATTTCCGGAGGTGCGCCCGGTTGAACTCCCGCCGGTATCCGGCCGTGAACGGCAGGGTCAGTTCATAAGACTGGCCGGCGTAGCGGACATCGAGAAACCGGAGGAAGCGCACATTCGTCCGGGCAAACCCTTCTTTTTCCAGATCCCGAGAGGCAGCGGCCAGGAGCGGCCTGAAGAGCCGGGCGAGTTCGGCCGGAGTGACCTCAGCGGCAGCCCGAAGAACGGAACGCGAATAATCCTTGATCGTGTCGGAGAGCAACATCCCGAGGGCCGACAACACCCCGGCGTTTTTGGGCACGATGACAGTGGGGATGCGAAGTCTCTGGGCCAAGCTGCAGGCGTGCATACCGCCCGCCCCGCCGAACGAAAGGAGGGCGAAATCGCGCGGGTCGAAGCCCCGTTCGACCGAGATGACCCGGATCGCCCTCTCCATCGTCGCATCGGCGACGCGGACGACCCCTTCAGCAAGATCGAGGACGTCCATCTCCAGGCGCGCGGCGAATTTCTCCATCACCCGCCGCGACCGCTCGGGGTACAGCTTCATCTCTCCGCCGAGAAAGCGCCCGGGGTCGAGCCGGCCGAGCAGCAGGTTGGCGTCCGTCACAGTGACGTTTTCGCCCTTCCCGTAACAGATCGGGCCCGGGTCGGCGCCGGCGCTCTGCGGCCCCACGCGGAGGGCTCCACCCTGGTCGATAAAAGCGATCGACCCGCCTCCCGATCCGACGGTGTGGATATCGATGATGGGCAGGCGCAGCGGCAGGTCGCTGATCGTCGATTCGGCGGTGGTGGAGATTTCCCCGTCGCAAAGGGACACATCCGTCGAAGTCCCGCCCATATCGAAGGAGATGATCTTCCGGAAACCGGCGGCCGCGGCGACCTCCTTAGCGCCCACCACGCCCCCGGCCGGACCGCTGAGGATGGTGCAGACGGGGTTTTCCCTGGCGCTTTGGGCGGAGACACAGCCCCCGTTCGACTGCATGATCCGGACCCGGCTCGAGCCGAGACGTTCCTCCAGGCGCCCGAGATAGCGCTCCATGAGCGGGGCGATGTAAGCATTGATGGCCGTCGTGCTGGCGCGCTCGAACTCCCGGTACTCCCGCAGGACTAAATGGGAAACGGAAAGCGCCAGCCCGTGCTCCCGGAGCCGGCGGCAGACCGTCTCCTCGTTGGCCGGGTTGGCATAGGCGTGGAGAAAGCAGACGGCCACGGAGTCCACCCGGGCTTTTTTCAGCTTGTGGATGATGGCATCAACGCAGTTCATGTCCGCTTCCAGGGCGACCGTCCCGTCGAAATGGGTCCTCTCGGGAACGCCGAAACAGAGCGCGCGGGGGATGAGGGGCGTCCTTTGCTCCACCATAATGTTGTAGAGCTCGCGGCGGGTCTGCCGGCCGATGGCCAGGAGGTCCTCGAACCCGGCTGTCGTCAGGAAGGCGAGCCTGGCGCCTTTCCTTTCGAGAAGGGCGTTGGTTGCGACCGTGGAGCCGTGGATGACATCGAGCCGTCCTTCCAGAACACCGCTTTCCCTGAGGCCGCGGATGATGGCCTCTCCCGGGTCAGCAGGCGTGGAAAGCACCTTATGGACCCACATCTTCTCCGGCGACAGGAAGACAAAATCGGTGAAAGTCCCGCCGGTGTCGATCCCGACTCTAATCATGATGGCCGATGAGTGCAAGGACAAAAACCTATCACGTTTCTGCCCTTTTTTCCAGCCCTCAAGATAAGTCACGCCCCCCTTTTTTGACAGCCAAACCCAGGAATGATATTTTAAAACGGACGGGGAGAAAAAAATGAATAAAGAAAAGAGAATCCGGTCAGTTGTTTTCAAAAGCCAGCGCGGTTCTTTCACCATCGTCTTAGCGATTTTCTCGATTCTCGCTTTTTCTTCGGGCTCCTCGCCCGCCTCAGCCCAGGCCCAGGAGAGGCCGCAGGAGGAAGTGACGGTCACGGCGGTCGAGGTTCCGGTCCGCGTTCTGCTGAAAGGCGAGGCCGTCAAAGACTTGACCAAGGGAGACTTCGAGGTCTACGAGAACGGGGTCAAACAGGAGATTGCCCAGTTCGAGGTCATCTCCCGGAAAATCGCCGCGCCGGCCCTTCCGACGCCTCCGGTCCCAGGCCAGAAATCCAGGCCTCAGAAGAGGCTCTTCCTCCTCATCTTCAACATCTTCGACTACGACGACTCTGTTGGAGAGGCCGTCGATTATTTTTTCCGGGATATTTTCCAGCCGGGGGACCAGATCGTCGTCTTGACCGAGGGCCGCATTCTGGACATCCAGAGGGGAAAAAGGGTCGAGGATCTCATCGCCGCGGTCAAGGATTCGCTCCGCAAATTCAAGGCCATTTCGACGGCGGCCACCATTAAGAACTTCCGGGACATCAGCTATGAGGCCGACAAGCTGCTCGCCCTGCTTCGAGGCCTTCGCGGAAATCTCGAATCCAAGGCCCCGACCATGATCCGTTTTTTTGAAAATTATCAGCGGATCTGGGGGGATTACCGCCGCCAGTTCCTCGAGGTCGATGTGGATTTTTACCAGAGGCTGGTCAAGAGACTCAAAACCATCGAGGGAGATAAGTGGGCCATCGGTTTTCAGCAGCGGGAAATGTTTCCCAAAATCAAGAGCGCCTCGCGACTGGACAATGAAATCAGAGGCTGGGTCGACTCGCAAGTCGAACCCCAGCAGCAGGTTGATGCCAGGATGGTCCAGGCTCGCCAGATGGAGCTTCAAAGATCCTTTGATTTTGCCGGGGGGATCAACGATGCGGCCCTGAGCGACCTTTTCCTGGGCGCCGACTTCACTTTTCACCTCATCCTGATGAAATCGACCAGAACTGTATTTTCCCAGGATCTTGAGCTCACCGAGGTCGGCCAGGATTATGAGGAACTGCTGACCAGGATCAGCCGCTCGACGGGCGGCTATTCCGCCTTCTCCAACCAGCCGGCTGCGGCCCTGCAACAGGCTGTCGAGCTCGAAGACTTCCATTATCTTCTAGTCTATTCTCCCCGCGAGAGCTCAGGTGGCAAAAAGAGAAATATTGAAGTCAAAGTGAACCGGAGCGGAGTTGATATGGTCTATCTCAAGAATTACCTTGCCGCCGGCCCGCTCCAGGTGTCCGTGGCGGACTTCGAGGTCAAAGGCAAGGCCATCCGCTTTTCTCTCCGCCATTACCAGATGACGCAGGTCAATAACCAAAGCCGGGGAGTGGCCGATGTCAAAATCACGATTTTCGACGAGGGCTCGAACAAGCTCTTCGATGAAGGGAAAACCCTGGACCTCATCAAGGACGAAACCCACATCTCGCTGAATTTCGACTGGCTGAAGCCGGGAACCTACTTTATCGTCATCCAGGCGATTGACCGGGTGGCCAACCAGTCGGATGTCTATTCCGGGCTGATCAAACTGTAG
>CAZYWP010000106.1:5253-10877 GCA_964651495.1 uncultured Eubacteriales bacterium
ACCCGGGCGGCCAGATCTCTGATGTCTTTCTGCTCGGGGTTGAGGCGGAGAGAGGCAAGGAGCGCGGCCAGAGCGTCTTTCTTCTGCCCGGTCTTGTAATAACAAAAACCCAGGGAATTGAGGAGCCGGGTATCGCTGTTGTAAATTCTATTTCCCTGGAGCAGGCTCTCGATAGCCGCGGCGTATGCGCTTTTTCCCTCGAGCGCCCGGCCTTTGGCCAGAAAATAGTCGAATTTCTGCGACTCGTCCCCGCTCACTCGTTCGACCATCTCCAGAGCGCGGTCGAATTTCCCGGTCTTCAGCAGGAAATTGGCGTAGGCGATTATTCCCTGCTTATAGGCTGGGGCCAGGGCCAGGGCCCTCTCAAAATTGGACTCGGCCTTGCCGGGTTCACCGACCCGGTCATACTGGTCGGCCAGGATGTGGTAATAGAGAAAGAGGTTCGCCAGCGAAAAGCTCTTAGATAAGGTGACCGGCCGGGTAAGCGCGGCCTGCGGCGAGACGATGAACTGGGAGGACGCCTCGGCGAGCGCCTCCCCCTGGGCTCCCTTTAAGGTCAGCCTGAGATCATAATAATCCGGGACGAGCTCCTGGACCGGAAGGACCTGGCAAATTCCGATCACCCGGTTGAACGGAAAATCCCGGGTCTTAACGGAGAGAGACTTTCTCACCGGGTCCTTGTCTCTGAGGCCGCTGATCAGGATCTCCACCTGGCCATCCCGCCAAACCTCCTCGGTCAGGTCCGTCAGGTTGAAAATCATGGCCGGGCTGTCTTTCAAGGTGAAGGTGTTGCCGGGGTCCACCTGAAGCTGCTTGTCCATGAACTTAAACGGCGTCTGAGACTCGCTCGGATAGCTCTGAAGACTGTAGCCCAGGACCGGCCCCAGGATTCCGGGTGAGCCGGACGGCGCCGGAACATCGATCACCCTCTCGTGGACGGTGAACTCTTTTCCCACCGAATTTTGCAGCAGGACGGTCAGCTCGTAGCGCCCCTCGATGACCGGAAAAACGTCCTGCAGGGCGATCCCGTTGGCCTCGACATTGGCCAGCTTATCCGGGTCGAAATAAAATGGATAGTCCTTGGGATACTGGTAGATGATCTTTTCCCCCTGGCGCAGGCTGACATCCAGCTTGAAATTGCAGTAATACTGGTCTTTGGGCTCGAAATAGGCCAGCGAAATCTTCTTCGGAACCACGGAAAAATGGCAGAACGAGATCCCCAGGATCGGCTCCTTGACGACGGCCACTGCGGCCGTACTCTCGATATAGTTGGTCAGATACTCCGTGCTGACAATGCCCTTGTAGTCCAGGAAATGGGTCGCATAGGACGGGCTGATATTCTTCTTGGGCGACTCGAAAATATCGGCCAGGATCATGTTGCTCTGCGGCGAGGGCTGAAAATTGTAAGGATACTGGCCGGGGATCATGGAGATGGCCACATTGGCCAGGGTCGGCGCCAGCTCTTTAATCTTCTCGTACTGGGCCCGGTAGTCGGTGATATCGATTCCCAGGGGGTTCACCAGCAGGCTCAGCGGCCCGTCGGAGGTCGGGTTGTAGAGCTTGAATTCGCCCGAGCCGCCGCGCTGGAAAAAGACTAAGGCGAAGTACGTCGGCAGCCCCTTACTCGTGTCTCCATAGTAATACCAGACCTGGCAGGGATGGAGGCCGGCCATGCTGTCGAACCGCTCGTCGCTATTCGGGGAGCCGAGGATGATGTGCATCCGCCCCATGTCGGTCATCCAGCCTTCCCGGGTCGTTCCCCGACGGTAATAGCTGTTCGCGTAGTTAAAGCGCTTGATGTGCTCGTCCTTGAATTCGTTCTGGGGAGTGCCCGGCGTCGGGTCGCGCTGTTTCCAGAAGGACTCGATGAAGATATCCCGGTCGCGATCGGCGGCGAGCTGGAGAAAGACATCCTTCTCCTTCTGGAGGATGATGTAACCCACCAGTTTCAGCCACTCCCGGTATTTGGGCGGGAGGTCCTTTTCCTTGACCGGCTGCCCGGGTAAGGCAGGGGAGATAAGCATCGCCATGGCCAGGAGCAGCGCGATAAGACAATCCCGATGAGATTGCTTGGCTATCTTTCGCAATAATGTGGGCACTATAAGTTTCATTAGGATACATCTCGGTTGATATGAAAATCTCCAAATGCCAATAATGGGAATGGGTGGCATGGCGCCAGTCCCCGCACCGCCCGGAGCGTAGGGGACCCCTCTCTTGACGGGTGCGGAGCGAGGACGGACGGGGACGCGCCATGACAGGCCCCATTCCCATCACATAAAGGGAGATGCTCACGTTTCATCGACATCACCTGCACTTGGCGATCAGATCGTCGAGCTTGGCCTGCTCTTGAGGCGAAAGTTGGGCGTAGAATCGGTTCTTGTATTGCGTCAGATACTCCAGGGCGCGAACCTTGTCGCCCTTGACCGCATAGCCCAACCCCAGGTTGTAAAGGGCAAATGCGTAGTCGGGCTTGATCTCGACGGCCTTCCTCCAGTTGGCGATCGCGCCGTCTAAATCGCCCGCCTGCCGCAGCGCCACCCCCAGACCATTATAGGCGGATGGGTAATTCGGGTCGAGCGCGATCGCCCTCCTGAAGCTGGCGACAGCCTTGTCATAAGCGGCCTTCTCCTTGGTCTTGAGAAAAACGGAGAACTGCAGCGAACCCAGGTTGTTGAAGACCACGGGATAGTTTTCGTCGAGGGCCAGGGCCTGATCGTAGGCCTTGAACGCGTCCTCGAAAGATCCTTGGTGATAATAAGCGACACCGAGATAATTCCAGACTTCGGGGTCATAATCGATCAGGGACAGCGTTCTTTTCAGGATTTGGATGGCCGCGTCATAAGCTCTGACATCCACCAGAAACATGCCGTACGTCGACAGAATCTTGATGCTCAGCGGGTTGTTCTCGACGCCCTCCCTAAGGGTCGCCACGGCCTCCTTCAGTTTTGCCTGCTCTTTGTAAATGGTCGCCAGATAGGAATACGCCAGGTCGAAATCCTTCCTCTCGGCGATGATTTGACGCAAAAGAGACGCCCCGTCCTCGAGCTCGCCGCGATGGTAAGCGCCCATGGCTTTCTGGAGCATGTTCTGATAGGGCAGCAGGGCTTTCAGATCATCCCGGACGGTGAAATTCTTCTTGGCCAGCGCCTGAGGGCTGGAGACATAGCCGAGGCTCTGCAGGCGTTCCCGCGTTTCGCGGTCGACGGTCTTGGCCGGAGCCGATTGAGTCATGGAAAAGCCGGCAATCAAGCGGCCGAGCGCTTCCCTGTATTTATCCAATTTCCGTTGTTCCGCCAGGTTCACCGTCTCGTCGAAATCGACGGCCAGGTCATAGACTTCGGGAACGGGGGTTTCGATGAATTTTTCCGTTCCTTCGATGTACCCTTGAAGGGGCGCCCAGCCGCGACTGTAATAGGGATAGAGCGATTCAAAATAAATCCGCCGCTCGGGCAAATTCTTACCCCGTATGGCCGGAAGAAGCGAGACTCCCTGGAGAAAAGCCGGTCCGTCAATCCCCAAGGCATCGCAGACCGTCGGAAAGATGTCAATGTGGGAGGCATTCTGATCCACCCGACTCTGCTTGCTTCCGGGAAAAGCAATGATCAAAGGAATTCGTATGGTCGCGTTATAGGCAAAATAGCCGTGCGTTGATTCGCCGTGCTGGCCGAGCGACTCGCCGTGATCGCCGGTGAAGACACACAGCATGTTCTGGGCGAGGTTTTTGTCTTCGAGATTCGCCAGCAGCCTGCCCAAGGCGAAATCGACATAGGCGATCTCGCCGTCGTAGGGCCGGTCTTTGTATTGGGTCTGGAACGGCTCCGGCGGCAGATAGCGCTGGTGAGGATCGAAGCAATGAACCCAAAGAAACCAATTCTTGCGGGGGGGCAGAGCGTTCAGCCACTGGATGGCCCCTTCCATGACCGCCTCGGCTTTTCGCTCGACATAAGTGAATTCCTGGTTGGCCGGAGTGCCATAGTTATCATCATAAATATCAAACCCCCGGGTCAGACCGAACCGGGAGTCAAGGGGAAAGGCGCCGACAAACGCGGCCGTAGAATAGCCGCGCTCCTTGAGATGAGAGGCCAGGGTGGGGAATTTCTGATCGACGACAAAATTGGCGTTGTCATGGACGCCGTGGGCGACCGGCGTCGTCCCGAGCAGCATGTTGGTATGTGAGGGCAGGGTGGTCGGCGTATGGGCGAAGGCCCTTTCAAAAAGCGCGCCCCGGGCGGCCAGGCCGTCGATATTCGGCGTCTTCACCCGGTCGCCGCCGTAACAGCTCAACCGGTCGGTCCGCAGGGTATCGACGGTGATCAGAAGCACATTCCAGGGATTTTTGGGCACGCCTTTTTTGGCCGGCTGGGCGAAGGTCGAGGCGATAAGAAAGAGCAATGCCGCGGAGGTGCTGCCGAAAAACACAAAGGGGGTTTTGGCCATCGTTTTCATTGAATTCTCATCGCCAAGTATCGGAGATTGAATGGCGATTTCAGTCTGAGAGTGCCTCTTTGCATCGCTTCTCGCAATCGCCGCGTCGGCCCTTCTGTATTTCGCGCTATTTCTTTTTAAGGAACTCGATAAAACCCTTCACCTGATTGGAACGCTCCGAACTCGAATCGTGTTTCAGGTAGTTTTCGAAAGCGGCGATCGCCTCCGCATTATTGTTCATGGCCAGGTGGGTCAGTCCGAGCTGATAAATGGCGTCGAGGAAGTCGTTCTGGATCTCCACCGCCCGCTTGTAGTACTGCAGGGCCTGCTCGAGCTTGGACTGCTTGTAGAAATTCGACCCCAGGTTGAAGAGCACCATCTGGTCGGTGATCTTCTCAAAATCGATCTTGTTGTACCATTCCATGGCCTTCTCGTCCTGGCAGCGGTTGGCGTAGCAGTTGCCGATGAGCATCATGGCGTCGGCGTTCTGGGGGTCTTTGTCCAGGACTTTCTGGTAATACTCCTCGGCCTGGTCGTACTTCTGAAGCTGGAAATAACAGTTCCCGATATTCTTATAGATCACGTAAGCCTCGGGATTGGCCTCGATAATTTTCTGGTAGGAGGCGATGGCCTCTTCGTATTTTTGCGCCTCATACAGGGCATTCCCCTCTTTCAGCGCCGCTTTGAGCTCCTCGGTAATTAGCAGGCCCTCCATTTTTTCCATACGGACTTCGATCGGCTTGTTCTTATCGAACTCCTTGATCTCGGCGCTCAGCTTTTTCGGCATGTAGCCGGGCTTGTCGAAATCGAGGTTCCACGACCCGCCCCGGATATAGAGGGCTTTCCACTCTCCTTTCTCGTCTGTCGCTGTCTCAAACCCGGATTGACCCTTGAGCGAAAAGAGCTTGACCTTGACGCCGGCAAGAGGCTTGCCGTCCTGGTCGGTGATCAGCCCCGTGACCCGTCCCTGCCCTTTATAGCCCTGGCCGAAGAGCAATGCGGCAGCAAAAAGCGCCACGGCAAGATCGATGAATAACCTTCTTGTTTTCATCATGGACCTCCGTTTCTATTCTATCATCTTGAGGGCAGGCAATGAAGTCCCGATACAGAAAACATTCCCCCTCTCCTTCATCCTCTCCCGCCAGGGGAGAGGATAATAGATAATATCCGGAATACTCAGGAGAGTGACAAAGCGATAA
>CAZYWP010000107.1:0-10872 GCA_964651495.1 uncultured Eubacteriales bacterium
CCAGGCTCCAAAGAATCATACTCTATAGCACACCTCCCCATATTTTTCAATGCCGGGGAAATCTAAGTTGCGGAATCGCTGGCTATATCAAATATGAGGATGCTTACGGGCACAATTATGGCCATTACGCCTAATTAGGGGGACGCCATACGTAATTACCTAAATTCCGGGACACCTCCACAAGAATTAAGTATATTACGTATGGCGTCCCCCTAAAGAGGTGTGCAATTTGAGAAAAGAAAGTGGAATATGTAAGATATTTTATGGCGTGAACAAAACCAAAATTGCCGCCGGTATCATCGCCCTTATAGGGACATTAAACGTCCTCTCCCCCGCCATTGCCTCGGCGCAGCTTGTAATCGGCCAGTATGAGCAGGAAGCGCCCCTCCGCACCTGGAACATTTTCGGGTTTGAAGGAGCCTCGGCCCTCGGCCGCGGCGGCGCATCCTTCGTCCTGGCCTCAGATTGCTCTGACGCGCTCCTCAACCCGGCCCTGCTCACCGGTCTTTCCGGCATCAGACTAACGCTCAACGGCGCCGCCACTTCCGCCTCCCTCTTCAAGTATTCCCTGGTCAACACGGGGGTCCTGAGCACGGAGGGCAATCTTTCCGTCAACTCCCTGGCGCTTGACTTCGGCGGGATATCCATCCGGACGGGTAACTGGGCATTCGGCCTGAGCGCGGCAATCAACGAAATCTATGACCGGCCGGGCATTAACTACGAGTACACATCCCAGGGACGGCTCGCCTACATTCTCGATTTCGCCCAAAGCGGATTCCTGAGGACCATTAATTTTTCCCTCGCCCGCCGGTTCGGCAGTCTGTTGAAGGCCGGCCTGGGGATCAATTATGCGGCCGGCAAGCTCGACCGGGAAACCGTCGAGGAGTATCCCCTGAACGGAATAACCATCAGCGACCGCAAAGAACACGAGTTCTCCGGGATCTCCATCAACGGCGGCGTGTCGCTGGCGCTTTCGACCCGGCTTGACCTGGCGCTCGTTTTCCGTACGCCTTATGTCAGGAAATCGCAAAGCCGGAGCGAAATCCGCTATGCGGCTCCCGCGGGGGGGACGGACATCCGGATCGAGGCTGATTCCTCCGACCGCTTCAAGCAGCCGCTGGTCGTCGGGCTGGGGGCCGGGTACCGTGTATCGACCCAATTCCAGGTCCTGGCCGACCTCACCTACTTCAACTGGTCAAAATACGAGGTCGAATACTTCGGCGAGACTCAGGAGCGAAATTTCAAGGATACGATCAGGGCCGCCGCAGGGGCCGAATACGCGCTCCTCCTGGATCTCTTCGGCGTCCCGGCTTCCATTCCCATCCGGTTCGGGCTGAGCTACGACCCGCAGCCGATGCGGGACCCGGGCTCGGCCTATACTCATTACTCCGTAGGAGCCGGCCTTCACTGGCGGATGATCGCACTGGACGCCGGCGCCTCTTTCGGACAGGAAAGCGGCTCGGGAGACTCGCTGTCGGCGCGGCGGGTGGCAATCTCGCTCAGCCTGAGGCTTTGAATGATGCCGCCACAAGAATCCCCCTCTCTTCCGTCCTCCCCCACCAGGGTGGAGGAAACTTACAGGATGAAATTTAGGTCATGAAAAAATCAATCGTAATGAAACTCGCCTTCGCGGCCGTTCTCGTTATTCGCCTTATTGCCGTGCCCGTCAAATGCCAGGAAGCGGCCGCGCCGGAGATCATCAGCCTGGAGAAAGGCCCCGCCGTTGCCGAAAAGCTCCGCGCCCTCGCGCTCGACCTGCTCTTCGAGTGGGAGGGACGGGTCTACGCCCTGGCGGATTCCGACGACCTCGCCGCCCTGAACAACCTCGGCCTCCCCTACCTCTTCGAAACCTACCGGTTTCCGGCGGCGCGTCCGTCCGACTCCCTTCTCCTGGGCGGAATCAACGGAGATTATCACTCTTACAAGGAACTCGAGGCCGACCTCCAGGCCCTCGAACGCTCCTTTCCCGGCCTGGCCAAGGTGTACACCCTCGGGACGAGCCTGGAGGGCCGGAACATCTATGCCCTTAAAATCAGCGATTACGTCTCCCTGGACGAGGACGAGCCCGAAGTCCTCTTCCTCGGCTGCCACCATGCCCGGGAATGGATCTCGGTCGAAGTCCCGTACCTCCTGGCCAAATATCTGCTCGAGAATTCCGCCGCCGACCCTGCGGTCCGCCGCCTGGTGAACGAGAGCGAGATCTGGATCGTCCCCCTCGTCAACCCCGACGGCCTGGAGTACACGATCCACTATTACCGCTACTGGCGCAAGAACCGCCGCCTCAACTCCGACGGGACGTACGGCATCGACATCAACCGGAACTACGGTTACGCCTGGGGGATCGACAACAGCGGCTCGAGCCCGCTCCCCGGGTCCGAGATCTACCGCGGCCCGGCGCCGTTCTCCGAGCCGGAAACACGGGCCATCCGCGACCTGTTCCTGCAGAAGAGTTTCCGGGCGATGATCAGCTACCATAGCTATTCCCAGGTCATCCTCTATCCCTGGGGATACACGACCGCGCCGACCGATAAAGACCGGGTGCTCGACGAGATCGCCGCCGGGATGGCGGCCCTGATGCAGCCAGCGAACGGCCGCTTTTACGAGTACGGTCAGGCCGCGGCATCGCTCTACCTGACAAACGGTGACACGACCGACTGGACGTTCGGCATCGCCGGCATCCCTTCCTACACGATCGAGCTCCCGCCCGTGGACCAGCTCGGGGGCGGGTTTTTCAACGCCGAACAGGACATCCTGCCCATTTTCCGGGAAAACCTCCCGGCCGCGCTCTACCTTATCGACTGGTCGATCGGGAATTTCGGGGCGGCGCAGAGCTTCGCCCTCGAGGAGCGGCAAAGATCCCTCCCCGCCGCCAAAGCCAGGCTGACGGGCAAGAGGCTCCAGTAACCTGACTTCTTCATAAACTCAGGATGAACATCATCCGCTCCCCTGGCGGGAGGGGATAGAGAGGAGGGGGTATCTTTTATTTATCACCCTCACCCAAACCCTCTCCCCTCGAAGGGAGAGGGGAATTTTAGATAATGATAGCACGGAGCGTTAGCCGTCTGAATACTCAGGGCTGAGTCCTGCCCAAAAAAATCGGTTGACAAAGGCAACCGTTTTAGGATAAACAATTTAGCACCGTTTTGCGCCTTCCCAGGAGGGATATTTGGAGCTGATCGCTTTCCAGGCCGCGCCCCCCATTCAGCGCGAAGGCCTTCCCTACTGGATTTTCTGGTTCATGCTCCTCATCATCTTGCTCCTATTTCTCTTCGTTTTCCTGCGGGATAAGCATCTACGCATGCGCATCAGCACCTTCCTGGCGGGAGCGCGACGCCGCTCCATCCTCATCAGGCTTAAGTTCCAGCTGAAAAAAGAAAGGCAAAAGCGGGTCGCCCTCGTCAAAAAGCTCGGAGAAAAGGCCTGGGGCGAAGACATCCAAATCCAAGGAGGCGAGGGAATCCGCGCCCATCTCAAGGAGCTGTACGAAAAGCGCGACGCCGGCCAGATGGAATGGAAAAACGCATTTGCCGAGCTGGAGAAGCTCCACAAGCGGCTGGAGGAGACCATCGGCCTGTACCATAAGAGGGCGGAGGATCAGTTGCTCCAGAGAAAGCCCCTGGACGAGCTGATGAGGCAGAAGAAGGAGGAGGAGAAGGCCCTGAAGAAAGTGCCCGAAAAAGACCGGGAGATCGAACGCCAGATCGAGGAGGTCAGGGCGGAGCAGGAGGAGACCCGGGAGCGCATCCAAGAAATCGATGATGCGATCAAGGAGACCGAGGCCGAGGGCAGGAGCAAGCGCCGCGACATCGAGAAGGAAATCCATTACTGGGAAAAGAAGAAGGAAAAAATCCAGGATAAAATCAAGGAGAACGAAGCCCAGCAACAGGAGCATTATTATTCTCTGGGCCGGGTGTTCGAAGAACAGAGGGTGGACAGCCGGGCGCTGGCCGATCTCTATCTGGAGATCGACGGAGTCAACCAACGGATCACCACCCTGCAACACCGCATCGAGACCCTCACCGGCGGATAGGCCGCCCTTATATCACCCTCTCCCAGAGCCTCTTAAAACTACCCCTCCCCTGGGAGGCTGTGTCGTAATTGCGATTTGTCATTGCGAGCGACCGCGGGGAGCGCGGCAACCTCCTTTCTTTTCAACGCATTATGAGATTGCTTCGGTCGCTTCGCTCTCTCGCAATGACATTGCGACACAGTCTCTGGCGGGAGGGGATAGATGGGAGGGGGGATGTCGAAATGACGAAAGAAAAAAAATCCGATAGAATAGCAGCATGGCTAAACCGAGGTTATTGGCGCACATCTGCTGCGCACCGGACGCCGCCTATATCCTCGGCATTCTCGCGGAGAGTTACGACGTCACCGGCTTTTTCTATAATCCCAACATTCACCCGCCCGAGGAGTATGCCCTAAGGCTGCAGGAAGCGCGCCTGGTCGCCGGCCGTCTCGGAGTCCCGCTCATCGAGGATGAATACGACGATTCCCGCTGGCTGCGGCTGGCCGAAAAGCACAAAGACGAGCCGGAGAAAGGCCGGCGCTGCGACGTCTGCTACGCCATGCGGCTCGAGCGGACGGCCCGCGCCGCCGCGGCAGGCGGGTTTGAATATTTCACCACCATCATGAGCCTGAGCCCCTGGAAAAAGGCGGCCGTCCTCAACCGCATCGGCCGGATGTTCGGCCGCCGCTGCGGCGTCCGCTTTCTCGAGGCCGACTTCAAGAAGAAGGACGGCTTCCGCAAGAGCGTCGAGCTGAGCAAAGGCCTCGGGCTCTACCGCCAGGATTATTGCGGCTGCCTTTACAGCCGGCGGGACCACCAGACACGATTGCTTAAACATGCCCCCTCTCCTCCATCCTCCCCCTCCCCGGGGGGAGGAGAAAAGAAGACGCCTAAACCGCCCTTCCCTATCCAAGCGAAAAAGAGAGGAGAGAACTAGAGAAAAGAAGGGGCTGATAGAAATTCCCAAGGCAACGATGGACTGAAGTGAAAAAAAAGGCGCTGCGGATCACCGTGTCCGGCGTCGTCCAGGGCGTCGGGTTCCGGCCCTTCCTCTTCCGGCTGGCCGAGAGGTTCGGCTACAAGGGTTGGGTCAAGAATATCGGGTTCGGGGTCGAAATCCACCTCGAAGCAGAAAAGCCGGTCGATTTCTCCCCCTTCCTAAAAGCCCTCCGGGACGAGAAGCCCCCGCTCGCCCGGGTCGAAGACGTCAAATCCCGCCCGGCGGCCTTCCGCGGACTGCACGATTTCCGGATCAGAAAATCCCGGCCGGGCGAAAGCTTCGTCTTCATCTCCCCCGATATCTCCACGTGCCCGAACTGCCGTAACGAAATCATGGACCCGGCGGAGCGGCGGTTTCACTATCCCTTCACCAACTGCACCGACTGCGGCCCCCGTTACACCATCGTCCAATCTCTTCCCTATGACCGGCCGAAAACCACCATGGCGGGGTTTGAGATGTGCGCCGACTGCCGCCGGGAGTACGAAGACCCGCAGGACCGGCGGTATCATGCCCAGCCCATCGCCTGTCCGGCCTGCGGCCCCAGCCTCACCCTGAAGGACGCCGCGACCGGAAAAAACCTGCCCGGCGGCATTGAGGAAGCGGCGGCGCTGATTAATAGAGGAAAGATCCTGGCCGTCAAGGGTCTCGGCGGGTTTCACCTCGTCTGCGACCCGTTCCACGGCGGGGCGCTTCGCCGCCTCCGCCGCAGCAAGGAGAGAAAGATGAAACCGCTGGCCCTGATGGCCCGGGACCTCGAGACCATCGGTCGGTATGCCCGGGTCAGCCCGGCCGAACGCCGCGAGCTGCTCTCCCCTAGCCGGCCGATCGTCCTCCTTAAAAAGAGGAAAGACATCCCTCTTATCGCTCCCCATCTCGACGAGGTCGGAATCATGCTGCCTTACACGCCCCTCCATCACCTCCTCCTGGAACGACTCGGCCTCGTCGTCGCCACGAGCTCGAACCCAAAGGACGCGCCCATTGCCAAGGACGAAAAGGAAGGGATTGCCGGCCTGGGCGATTTCATCCTCACCCACGACCGGCCGATCCAGAGCCGGGCCGACGACTCGGTTATGAAGGTCGTCGACGGCCGGCCGCTGTTCCTGCGCCGGGCCCGTGGCTATGTTCCATACCCCCAGCGAGTTCCCAGGGAGCTCGAGGTTCCCGAACATGTTCTGGCCCTCGGCGGCGAACTCAAAGACACCGTCTCGGTCTATAAAAACGGCTATGTCATCACCAGTCAGTTTCTGGGCGACCTCGACGAGTACCGAAATTATCGCTACTTTGAAGAGACCATCGCCCACCTGACGCGGCTGTTCGACGTCCGTCCCGGGGTCGTGGTCTCCGACCTCCATCCGGACTTCCGCACCACGCGCTATGCCCGGAAGTCGGGATTGCTCCATTTCCAGGTCCAGCACCATTACGCCCACGTCCTGGCCGTGCTCCTGGAGCACGGAATCGCGCCCGGGAAAAAAGTCCTCGGCATCTCGCTCGACGGCTACGGCTACGGAGAGGACGGGTCGGCATGGGGAGGGGAATTCCTGCTGGCCGATTATACCTCTTTCACCAGGGTCGCCCATCTTGACCCGGTTCCGCTCCCCGGAGGAGACCTGGCCGCCCGTCAGCCCTGGCGGATGGCCCTCTCCTACCTGCGGGATGCGTTCGGCGAAGAGATCCCGCCCGTGCCTGCGCTCAAAAAAATCGCCCCGACAAAGCGACGTGCCGTCCTGAACACGATGCAGGCCGGGGTTCACTCTCCTCTCACCTCGAGCTGCGGCCGGCTGTTCGACGCCGTCTCTTTTCTTACCGGGCTCGCCCCGGCGGAAGTCGAGTTCGAGGCCGAGGCGCCGATGCGGCTCGAAGCAGTGTCCGGGAAGAAACCCGGGTCTGCTTATCCGTTCAACCTCACATCCGGCCCCCTTCCCTGGCGGATCTCCTTTGCGCCCGCCATACGCCAGATCGTCATGGATTCGGAGGCCGGTGTTCCCGCAACCAAGATCGGGTCAAAATTTCACTCCAGCCTGGCCGGGGCGATCGCCGCCGCGGCTCAAAAATGCAGGGAAGAATTCGGCGTCGATACGGTGGCGCTGGTAGGCGGCGTCTTCCTCAACCGGATCCTGCTCGAGCGGACGACCGCGCTGCTGAGTCAACTCGAGTTTACAGTGCTCCGGCCGCAGCAGTATTCCCCCAACGATGAATCGATTTCCCTGGGCCAGGTCGCCTATGCCCTGGCGAAATTGAAAAACCTCAAGAAATAGGACCGTCCCCTATTTTTTCAGGCTTTGTTTCTTCGCCCTCTTCTTCGGTCCTGTCAAGGGCGACCTTGAACCCCCCGACGATCGAGGCGATGCCGTTGAACAAGAGGGCTTCGAGATACCCGAGCCCGGCCAGGAGAATAAACCCCACCAGACCTCCGAGCGCGGCAAAAATAATCCCCCCCATCAACGTTCCGTGCAGCGTGGCCAGGAACTCCGGCAGCCTCTCGGCCAATCCCGAGAAGTAGCCTGACGCCCCGGCAAAGGCGCCGCTGATGACCCCTAAAATGAGGCCGGTTCCGCCGGTGAAGATCGACAGGGAGACCGGGTTGAGCCGGCGAAAAACGAAGTTCTCGCGTTCCCTTCCCTTGAACAGTTCCGCTTCGTCAAAGGCGGGAGCCTCGGCCTGAGGACTGCAAGCCGGGCATTTCTGGTAAACGCTTTCGAGTTTCGCTCCGCACTTCGGGCAGGCGGCTTCTTTCTCCTTCAGGCTTTCGCCGCAGCGTTCGCAGTACTCTCCTCCGGCCTTGTTCTCCAGGCCGCAGGCGAAGCACTTGACCTTCTTGATTTCCTCGGAGACCGGCGGCGCCGCCTGGACCCACTCCTTGCCGTCGAAAAAGTACCACTTCCCGGTCTGGGCGCCGATCATCCAGAAGTGGTCCCGGCTGTCCCGGATGCGCAGTTTTTTAAGCTGATCGATGAACTCGCGGCGCGAGATCTCCCGCTCCCGGAACTGCCGGCGCAAGACCTGGAACGAGGTTTCGACGTCCCTGAACTGGCTGTTCATCGTCTTTCCTTATAAATCATTTATTTTCAACGATATAAAAGCCAGCCGCGCGGCGCCCCGGGCGGCTGACGAAAACTTGTGCAAAACGTCATATCTGCAAGCAACTGCGAAATTTGGCCTCCGAAAATCAGCCACTTTTCCACAGCATTTCCACAGTTTTTGTGCAAAAGTTAAAGGCCCCATTGCCGCACCAAATCGATCAGGCTGTACCCCTTGATCGGCGCAGGGATGAACGACAGAATGAAGATGCCCACGACGGCCGCGCCGAGCACCCGTCGCCAGGCGGAAAGCGGCTCGCTCTCGTCGATGACGCGCGGGTGTTTCAAGCCCAGGAGCAGGATGACGAGCGCCCAGACAATCCAGCCCACCCAGAAAAAAATTCCCATGACGATGAAGACGCCCAGGAACAGCTTGGCCAGCGGCCTGGACTTCTGCCCGATGAGCGCGTAGGAGACATGCCCGCCGTCGAGCTGTCCCACCGGAAACAAGTTGAAGGCCGTGACCAGAATTCCCACCCAGCCGGCAAACGCGATCGGGTGGATGAACAGGTCGCTCTCTGCCGCCGCCCCCCGGAACAGGATGCCGCCAATCAGCCTGAGCAGGAGCGGCTCGCCAAACACGAACGTATCTTCGCGGGGAATCGCGGGCACGATTTTGGACAGAGAGAGGCCGTAGATCACGGCCGGAAGGGAGAGGAGAAATCCGGTGAGCGGACCGGAGACGCCGATATCAAAAAGCTGCTTTTTCCTGGTGATCGGGGACTTGATCTTGATGAAGGCGCCAAGCGTGCCGATGAGGGTCGGCGCCGGGATAAAGAACGGCAGGGTGGCTTCTATCCGGTAATAGCGGCAGGTCAGATAATGGCCCATTTCGTGCCCCAGCAGGATGACGATCAGGACGGCGGCGTAGACCAGGCTCAGGCTGATCACCGCCGGGTCGGTGAACATCTGGGTAGACAACACGAACTGGGAATCTCCGGTCAGCTGTTCCGAATAGATATAGCTGACGCTCCAGGTGAGCCCGACGAAGAAAGCCGACAGGCAGGTGACCAGGAAAAGCAGAAGGTTGAGCCAGGGCCTGTGCGCCTTATTCTCCTCTTCCATCAGCCCGATATCAAACCGGGAGCGTTCAAATCATTCCTCTTCATAAGCGTTGGAAGGCAACTGCTCGGACAAAAAATCAGACGCCCCCCTTCAGCTTGAGGGATTTGGCCATTAACTCGTCCCTGGTCTCTTTGTGGTCGGGGTCGGGGATGCAGGCATCGGTCGGGCAGACGGCGGCGCACTGGGAGGCATCAAAGTGCCCTACGCACTCGGTGCATTTCGCGGGGTCGATGATGTAGATCTCATCGCCGGCGGTAATCGCCTGGTTCGGGCATTCGGGCTCGCACGCTCCGCAGTTGATGCACTCATCGGTGATCTTATAGGCCATAGAGTTCCTCCTGAATGGACTTGAAGATTAATTATATATTTTTTTCCTCAATTTACAACCGGAGCTCAGAGGCCGGATTCTAGCTTCCGGGCTTTCCCCGAAGCGTCAAACCCGTAATAGGACTGGGGGAAGTCCTCCTGGATTTTTTTATAGACCGCCACGGCTTCCTTCATCTCACCCTTCCCTTCCAGCGCTTCGGCCTTATGGAAAAGGATGACATCGAGGCCGTAGTCCTTCGGATTTTCCTTAAAGATTTGATCGTAGATGGCGATCGCCTTGTCGTATTCTTTCTCGCGGCTGAGAATCTGGGCGAGGAGGTCTTGCGCCTGGTAGTGGATGAAGTCTTTCGCCCCGTCTCCGACCTTCGCCAGGGCGGCCTTGGCCTTCTCCAGGTCTCCCTGTTCGACCCAGTGGGTGGCGGTGAGGACATAGGCCAGCCGGGCGAACTTCCCTTTTCCGGCCAGGTTTTCCATCTCGACCAGGTTTTCCGGCTTGGTGTTCAGGTTGGAGCGGAGATCGAGAAGCCGGGTGACCATCCGGCTTTCCTTCTTGACGTTATTGGCCTGGATCAGCCGCAGACCGGCGTAGAGCAGGGCGATAAAGGCAACGGCGGCCGCGGCGATGATCATTTCCCTGCTACGCTTCTGGACGAAGCGGAAAATCTTGGTTAGGGTGCTGACGAATTCGTCTTCTTTGAGCTGCTTTTTTATGACTCTTTTCATCGGAGGCTCCTGGTCGAGGAATAGGGCTTACTTTTTACCATATTCCCCCTAAAAAAGCCAAGACAAACGCCCGGCGCACGAAGGGCGATCAACTCTGCGGGCCGGCTAGATATTTCCTGATCTCGTTCAGGAGCTTAACGCGGTTATAAGGTTTCGCCAGGGAAGACGTGACGTCTTTCCGCTGCCGCGTTTTTTCTTCCTGCTCCGAGATCAAAACGGACAGGAAAATGATCGGAATATTCTTCGTCCTCGGGTCTTTTCTCAGGGCATCGGCCACTTCTCCGCCGTCCATATCGGGCATCATGATATCCAGGATAATGAGGCTCGGGGAACGCTCCTGGGCCAGCTTGATCGCTTCCTTGCCGCTGGGAGTCGAGTAAGGTGCGTAGCCGGCGTTGGTCAGCGTCGTTTTCAGCATGTTCTGGGTGATGATATCGTCATCCACGACCAGGATTTCCTTCTTCATATCTGCACTCTCTCCTCAAATTTTTAAATTTGGCTTATTCATGATACCTGAAAATCGCGCCGGTTGCCAGGCTTTTCGATTTGGCCCTGTTGTTCGACACGAAATTGCGCGAAGCTTTGTTAGATTCCATCTACGCCGAAAATCAGCGGAAGTGCCCCTGGCCGGACTCGAACCAGCGACACAGGGATTAGGAATCCCTTGCTCT
>CAZYWP010000108.1:0-10735 GCA_964651495.1 uncultured Eubacteriales bacterium
TGCCACCCATTCCCATTATCCACCATTAGATATCTTCATATGAACAGAAATGCTTCAATTGCTGTGCGGAGGCTTGCCGACAGGAAGGCATATTCATATAATTCCACCTTGCCATTCAGAGAGTGATCGCAATGGACTGGACGCTTCCTGCCGACGTCGAGGAACTTGAAGACCTGCTTTCTGCACCTTACCCCGAGGATATCGAATTCGCCCGGGGCTTGGAAGAGGATGTGATCATCCTGGGCGCTGGTGGCAAGATGGGGCCGACCCTGGCCAGGCGCATCGCCGGGGCCATTAACGCCGCAGGCGTGAAATCGAGGCTCTTCGCCGTCTCTCGTTTCACAGACGAGGAAGTTCGTAAAAAGCTGGAGGCCCATGGGATTACGATCATCCGGGCCGACCTGCTGGACGACGAGGCCTGTGAGCAGCGGCTGGCCGATCTGCCCCGCTGTCCCAACGTCATCTTCATGGCCGGGATGAAGTTCGGCGCGACCGGCAACGAACCATTGACCTGGGCCAAGAACGCCTATCTTCCCGGCCGAGTGGCGGAACACTTTCGGGAATCCCGCGTCGTTGGCTTATCTACCGGGAATGTCTACCCGCTGGTCCCGTTGTCCTCCGGCGGGTCGAAGGAGACGGATGCGCCGGAGCCCATCGGAGAATACGCCCAATCCTGCCTTGGCCGGGAGCGCGTCTTCGCCTATTTCGCCGAACGCCATTCGACCCGGGTGTGCATTATCCGCCTGAATTATGCCGTGGAGGCGCGCTACGGTGTGCTCCTTGATATCGCCCGGCGCGTTTACTCCGGGGAGCCGGTCCCGGTAGGCATGGGTTATGTCAACGTGATCTGGCAGGGCGAGGCGAATTCGGCCGTGTTTCGGGCGCTGGGCCTGTGCGGCAGTCCGGCCGAACTCCTCAACGTCACGGGCCTGGAAACCCTGTCCACGCGCCGTCTGGCCGGCGAATTTGCTCGCCGCTTCGGCCGGGAAGCGGTCATAGAGGGGGAAGAGGGAACCACGGCTCTTCTCAGCGACGCGTCTCGCTGCCGCGAATTGCTCGGAATTCCCCGGGTGCCGCTCGAGTGGCTCCTCGATTTGACCGCCGACTGGATGAAGCGCGGCGGAATCACCTATCAGAAGCCGACCAAATTTGAGGTCAGAGACGGGAAGTTCTGAAGGAGAAGAGGATGAAAGACTCTCGACCAGAATTGCGGATGCTCCGTTCGCGGCTCCTCTCAGGTTTGGTGATCCCCGCCCATCCCCTGGCGCTGAATAACCGGCGAGAATTGGATGAAAGGCGCCAGCGCGCTCTAACCCGGTATTATCTGGCTGCGGGTGCCGGAGGCCTCGCTGTGGGAGTGCACTCCACCCAGTTCGAGATCCACGACCCGGCCGTGGGTCTCTACCGTCCTGTGTTGGAACTGGCCGCTAAGGAAGTCCGACAGTTCGTGGATGCGGGCGGGCAGCAGCCCGTTCTGGTAGCGGGTCTGGTCGGACAGACGAAGCAGGCCCTGGGGGAGGCGGCTGCCGCTCAGGACCTGGGATACGATTGCGGTATGTTGAGCCTGGGCGCCATGAGAAACGCGTCCGAGGAGGAGCTGATCTTGCACTGCCGGATTGTGGCGGAGGCCATTCCGCTTTTTGGTTTTTATCTTCAGCCTGCCGTGGGCGGGCGAGCGTTGAGCTTTTCTTTCTGGCGGCGGTTCGCGGAAATCCCCCGGGTCGTCGCCATCAAGATCGCTCCGTTCAACCGCTATCAAACGCTGGATGTGGTCAGGGCGGTGGGGGAGTCCGGCCGGGCGGATGAAATCGCCCTTTACACCGGGAACGACGACAATATTCTCGTCGACCTGCTGACCGAGTTCCGTTTCCATGCGGGCGGAAGGGAGGACAAGGCGCGGATCGTCGGAGGACTGCTTGGGCAGTGGGCCGTCTGGACGCGAAAGGCCGTAGAGACTCTGGAGGAAGTCAAGAATGCTCTCCACGCGGGTTCGGTGCGGGCGGGGATGCTCACCCTGGCCGCTCAGCTCACCGACGCCAATGCCGCGCTCTTCGACCCGGAACACAATTTCGCCGGCTGCCTTCCCGGCATCCATGAGGCCCTGCGGCGGCAGGGGCTGCTCGAGGGCCGCTGGTGCCTGGATCCTTCCGCCGATCTCTCCCCTGGCCAGATGGAGGAGATCGACCGGATATGGAAAGCCTATCCGCACCTGAGGGATGATCATTTTGTCGGAGAGCACGTGGAGGAGTGGCTGCGCTGAGCACAGGCCATGAAGAAAGAATCTCAGAAGGTTTTTTACGGCTGGCGGGTCGCCGGGGCCTCCTTCCTTAACCTCTTCGCCATCGTCGGCATCATGTATTACAGCTTCCCTGTCTTTTACGCCCCGCTGATCGAGGATTTCCACTGGTCCCGGGCCCAGGTGACCGCCGGCTTCGCCGTGAGCATTATTTTTATCGGGCCGCTGTTCGGGATCTCGGCCGGTTTTCTGATCGACCGCTTCGGGCCGAAGCGGATCTTGCTCTTCGGCCTCTTTTCGGCGGCGGGTGCGTTCCTGGGGTACGGCTTCATGACGGCCCTCTGGATGTTTTACTTGCTCTATTTCATGCAGACGGCGGGTTATGTGACTGCCGGGCCCATACCGAACCAGGTCCTGATCTCCCGCTGGTTCGACCGCTGGCGGGGCCGGGCCATGGGGTTGGCCTACGTCGGGGCCGGAGTGGGCGGAGCCGTCGCCCCCATCCTGGCGCAGTTTCTGGTCTCACATATCGGATGGCGAGGGGCCATGCACGTTATCAGCGCCGGAATCCTCCTCGTCCTTGTCCCGATAAGCCTGCTTATCATCAAGAACAGGCCGGCCGACCTCGGACTCCGGCCGGATGGACAAAAGGCCGGGGAGAATCAACCGCCTCCGACGACAGCCGAGGGCCGTCTCCTGGCCCTGCGCGAGGTGCTCAAAACCCGCGACTTCTGGCTGATTGCCCTGGGGAGCTTTCTGAGTGTCGGCGCCATCGGCGGCATCATCCAGCATTTTGTCCTTTTCCTGCGCGACCGGAATTTCGCGCCCGAGAAGGCCGCCGGAGTGATGAGCTTCCTGCTCATCTCGAGCATACTAGGCCGCTTGGTTATGGGCTGGCTGGCCGACCGCATTCCCAAAAAATACGTCATGCTCTTGGCCTTTAGCGCCGTTGCGGCCGCCATCCCCGTTCTTTATGCTGGCAACCTGACCAAGCTGGTCTATGTTTTCGCTTTTGTCTTTGGGTTCGGGATGGGGGCCGATTACATGCTGATCCCGCTCGTGACCGCGGAGTGTTTCGGCGTTCGTTCGCTCGGCAAGATTATGGGGATCGTCATCACCACCGACTCGCTCGGGCAGGCCCTGGCTCCCGTCCTTGTCGGCCGGCTGTACGACCTCAATCGCAACTACAACCTTGCTTTTGCCCTGGTCGCTGTGGCGGCGGCAATCGGTGCGATCGCCGTCCTGTTCATTCGTCCGGACCGAGTGCGGGCCCGGTTAGCATAGGTTGGTGCTTATTTGGGGGACATCATACGTAATTCACTTAATTCCGGGAGGAATTGAGTATATCGTGTATGACGTCCCCCGAATTCCCCGAATTCCGGAGGGTTTAATACTCTGAGTTCCGGGCTCTTTTGCCTTTTTTTATTCATTCCAGGTGCTTCATCAGCGCCTGGAAGCGCGGGTCCCCACGGATCGGGTCGAGGTTGCTGTCGTGCTCCAGCCAGCCGCGCTGGGTCAGCCCCGCGTCCACGGCCCGCTCGAGGCAGTCGAGAGCTTCGCCCGCCCGCCCGGCAAGAGAATAAATGCAGGCCACGTTGTAGAGCACCATGGGGTCGTCGGGCTCCAGAGCCAGAGCGCGTCTCGCCCATTCTATTCCCTTTTCATTCTGGCCAAGAGCGACAAGACCATTTGCGCCCATGTAAAGCGCCCGGGCATCATCCGGGTTGAGGTTCAGATGGTCCTCGGCAATGGCCACGCCGCGTCGGCGGGATGCCGCCGCATCATCATGACGGCCGAGGTCGTCGTAAATTTGAGCGACGAGGAGCGGCGATTGAAAGTCCCGCGGCTGCACTCGGCTCGCCTCCTCGTACTGTTCGATCGCCTGCTCGAGCTTGCCCTGGACAAAGCGGTCGCGGGCGAAGAAATAGCGGGCCTCGAACAGGTCGGGATTCAGCCTGATCGCCGCCAGGAACGCCCGCTCCGCCTCATCGTGCCGGCCGCTCAGGGTGAGCGCGGTGCCGAGCGAGGCCTGGGCTTCGGCGAGTTCCGGGTCGAGCGCGATCGCCTTTGCCGCCGCGGCCACCGCCCGCTCGAGGTTGGCCGGGTCGCGACCCACATACATGAAAAGAAAAGAGCAGCAGTCGGCGATGCCGGCGTAGGCGCGGGCATAGGAGGGGTCGAGGCCGATCGCCCGCTCGAAAAGCTCGCGCGCCGAGGCGACGCCCCGCTTGTCATATCTGTAAAAGTATTTTCGTCCCCGCAAGTAGTACGTGTAGGCATCCACGTCGCGCGTCGCGCCCCTCTTCCAGGCGCTGCGCTCGCCGGAGCTCAGGGTTAGCTGCAGCGCTTCGACCACGCGCCGGGCAATTTCGTCCTGGACGGCGAAGACATCCCGGATATCGCGGTCATACCGGTCAGACCACAGCCGGAATCCGTCGGCGACGTCGATGAGCTCGACGGTGACGCGCAGACGGTCGCCCGACTTGCGGACGCTGCCGTCGAGCAGCGTGCTCACGCCGAGCTTCTCGCCGATCTGGCCGATTTCGGCCTCGGCCGGCTTGAACCGGAAGGCCGCGGCCCGCGAGGCCACCCGCAGCCCTTTGACTTTGCCGAGAGCATTCATGATCTCCTCGGCGATTCCTTCGCAGAGGTAGTCCTGGTCGCGCTCCGGGCTCATGTCGGAAAACGGCAGCACGGCCACAGAGCGGTCGAGCACCCGCGTCGCCTCGCGGAGGTCGGTCCGGAGGTTGTCCAGGCTGCGGCGCATCTCAGCGGCCGTCTGCCAGCGCCGGTTGGGATCCTTTTCCAGGCAGGTGTCGATGATTCGGCCGAGCCGCAACGGCAGCTTGGGGTTGAGTCGCGTCGGAGGCTCCGGCGAATCCCGGAGGATGGCCGCGACGATAGCCATGGCGTTCGGGCCGTCGAAGGGACGTTTGCCCGTCGCCATCTCGTAGAGGATGACGCCAAAGGAAAAAATGTCGGAGCGGGCATCCGCCGGCAAACCCTGGACCTGCTCGGGCGACATGTAGCCCAGGGTCCCGGCCAGGAATCCTTCGATCGGCGCCGTCATCGTCGTCAGGCGGTCCCAGTCTTTCGCTGTTTCGGGGAGCGCCAGCGCCGCCAGCCCGAAATCGACGACCTTGACCCGTCCGCCCGGGCCGATGATGATGTTGTTGGGCTTGAGGTCGCGGTGGATGATGCCCTGCTTATGGGCCGCGCTCACGGCATCGCTGACGGCGACGGCGACATCAAGGAGCTGTCGGAGCGGCACGCCGTCAGAGGAGATGAGCTCGCCGAGCGTCTGTCCGTCGATCAGCTCCATGGCGATGAACCGGAGGTCGCCGGCCTGTTCGATCTCGAAAATGGTGACGATGCCGGGGTGGTTGAGAGCGGCGGCGGCCCGCGCTTCTCGCTCGAACAGGGTGAGCCGGACGGGGTCGGCGGCCCATCTGGGCTCAAGCACCTTGAGCGCCACTTCCCGGCCCAGGGTCATGTCTTTGGCCCGCCAGACGGTCCCCATGCCGCCCTCGCCGATCAGGGCGATGAGCCTGTAGTGGGAGAGGACCTGATCAGGCTGAAGATTCAGCATGGCTCAGTGAATATAGCGGAGGCCGCGGCGGAAAGTCAAAGAAACCGCGGCCTTGGCTATCCCGTTGTGTTTCAGGTCGTAGCTCATTCGGAGATGGCGTAGCTGTAGAGATGTGAGCCGTTGGCGAAATAGATGCGGCCGTTCAAATAGTCCCCGCCGTATTCGACCGGAACGGGCGAATCGGCCAGCATCCGGATGGCGAATTTTCCGGGATCGACGCGGGCGATGCCCTTAACAAACAGGATATAGACCTCTCCCTTTGGCCCGCGGACGAAGACCCGGGGGCCCTGCTGGTAGGCGGTCCTGCCGAAGTCCTTTTCCGTGGAGAATTCGTGGACGATTTCCCGCTTGGCCGGGTCGAAGACAAAAAAGCGCGTCCGGTCGGCGAACCCGTAGACGAGGCCCTTCGGGCCGGGGCAGAGGTCGGTGTATTCCTGCGCTCCGGGAAGGCCGGCCTTGCGCCATTCGATCTTTTTCGTCGCCAGGTCGAGGACATAAAGCTCCGCTTCCTTCGCTTTTTTCTCGCCGCCGGTGCCCGGGCTGGTGGTCGATCCGCCCAGGAGTCTTCCCTTCGGCAGGGCGACCATGCCGGTCGTCGACTGGTCCGGTAAGAGGTCTTTGTCGGTCAGCAGCTCGCTTTTTTTGTTTTCGCGGTCCCAAAATAGAAGCCCGCCGCCGGTAAACCCGTAGTCCGGGCCCCCGGCCAACACGACTATCTTTCCGTCGGGATGGGCGAGGAGCTCATGGGGACGGTTGATCGTGGGTGTACTCTGGGCGAGGAAAAGGGGGTTGGAGTCGGCCTTGCCCTGCTCGGTAGCGACCCAGGGTTTGGCCGGGTCCCACTCGAGCAGGAAGCCGCCGGTGTAGCCGCCCACGAAAAACCGGTCGCCCTGCCGGGCGACGGTGTTCCACTGGCCGTAAGAGACGCGGTTGGTCCACTCGTCCTTCGCCGGGTCATAGCGGAAGAAGCGCATGGGGAAGGCCGTGCCGCCGCAAATGGTGTTGTCCGGGGCTGCGGCCAGGCCCATGATGTGAGCGCCCTCGCTGGTGTAATCGAAGCGCGATGTCTTGGTCGTCCCGGCCTTGGGGTCCTCCACCACCATCTCCCGTTCGACCAGGTCAAACTTCTGGAGGCGCTTTCCGCCCGGGAAGTCGCGGTGGAAGAGACTCTGGGACTCAGCGATATAAGGCTTGGCGTTGACCTTGTCATGGGCCCCGATTACTGTGACCTGACCTTTAAAGAGAACGAGCCAGTTGTCATTTCTGTCCTTGTCCCTGACGGGCTGCCCGTAGACCTTGCCGTCCATATCGCGATAGACGTAGCCGTAGCCGTGTCCCCGCTTGTCCTCAGAGATTATGGGTGTCGCCTGGCCGGTCCCGGGGTCGAGGGCGATGATCTGACAGGCGGTGCTGCCGATGCCGAAATACACCCAGCCCGCCTTGTCGGTGGCGATGGCGCGAGGATACTGGTTCCAGTTTTGGGGGTAGACATGGCCGTAATCCTTGAGTTCCTTTTTCTTGGGATCGTAGGACACGACACCGCTTTGCGGATAGGTGGCCGACCAGATGCGGCCCCGGTCATCCTCGGTCATGCTCATGGCCATCTGGGGCTCCGTCTTCTGCCAGAAGGTGAAGGCGCGCTTCGCCGGGTCGAACTCGACGAAATGGCTGTTGAAATGGGTGTAATACCTGTTTTTGTTCGACAGGATGGACGCGTAGGGGCAGTCGCCGCCGGGCGGGAAGGGCATGGGGAACTCCTCGCTCTGGCCCGTTTCAGCGTCGACAAGCAGGAGGGCATAGCCGCCGCGGTGGTCGAACAGCCAGGAAAGGACGACAGGGCGCCCTTTTCCGTCCACGGTCGCGACCGTGCCGCGGTGGTTGCTGATCGGGGTGGCGATCCCGTGGTGCCGGAAACCGTTACCCAGGTCTTCGGTCTCGGCGAACGCCGGCGTGAACGCCATACCGGAGAGAAGAATGAGAATCCACAAGAGCTGTCGGACCGGGTGATTCGCCATCTTATTTCTCCTTTGAAATGGTTTTTGGTCTGGCTCCTTTTCCAATCACACATCCTCTCCACCGGCCTCTTCTCAAACCTGTATGCCGGCGGGCCAATGATTTATATCAACGGTCGCAGAAGAATGTCAAGAAACATCCCGGCAGCCTGCCTGAGGCCGGGAGGCAAGCCCGGAGCTTTCGGTCGTTTTCTCTCGAGATTGGGGATTAAGTAGTCTGCTGGTTTGAGTCGCAATACCATTTGAACCGCTTGAATGCTCTTGATAATATAGACCGGGAGATGGAGGCAGATGCGCCGCATTCCTATCTCTGCGAGGGGATAATGAAAAAGGCTGTTCTATTCCTGCTCTTGCTTATTCCTCTAAATGTTGATCTCTTTCGATCGAGCGCTCTGCCGGATGAGAAAAAGGCTTTCTCCCTGAAAGAGGACCTCAGTCTGGGCGTCGAGGAGGGCGACGACAACCTGATGTTCGGGAGCGTTGCCGATATTGGACTGGACGCCCTCGGCCGGATCTATATCCTGGATCGGGAGAACTGGCGAATCCAGAAATTCACGGAAAACGGTGATTTTATATCCAGCCTCTCCATCAAACAGGGCCAGGGGCCGAGCGAGGTCTCCATGCTCACGGGCATGGCCGTCAGCCAGGCCGGCCTGGTTTTTCTCCTCGACCGGGGAGCGAACAAGATCGTCGTCCTGAACGCGGACGGCGCATTTGTCCACCAATTTATCCTGGAGTTTCAGGCTGCCCATCTCGGCTGCCTGGAGGGAGAGCGGGTCGCCGTCCTGGGGCTCCATCAGGGAAAAATTCTTCATGTGTTTGATGCGCAGGGCAGGCTTGAGGCCTCATTCGGCGATCCTTTCGAAGTCCCCGCGGCCCTCTCCCGGCATAAGGATATGCCGCTTTTGAGAATGCCCATGCGTTTCAACACGTCGCCCGAGGGAAGGATTTTCGTCCTGAACCCGCACCGATTCGAGGTCTCGGTCTTCGAGAAGGGAAAACTGGTTAAAAAATTGGCGGGGAAAAGCGACCTCTTCCAGCCGGCCTGGATTCAAAGCGAGAGCTCGCAAAGGATGGCGGTCATTTTTCCCTGGGTTTCCGCTCTGGAATCGGGCAACAGATATTATCTTGCGGTCTACCGGGTCGGCGGGAAAGAGCAGAATGAGCTGATCATCTATGAGAATGAAGGGCCCGTTGGCTCTTTGCGGGTCGACGGCTTTCCCCGGGCAGTGGACGGCCAGGGCCGCCTCTATTTCGCCGACGAGACCGCCTTTCCCCGGATGATTCGCTATACAGTCTCCGAGAAATAGGCCATTTTTTGACCGGAAAGGCGTTTTCTGGTAAATTTATAAATCCCATAGGATTAATAGGGAAGATGTCCTTCCACTGATATGAGAAGGAAAAAGATGACCGTGATAGTCATCGGCGCGGTGGTCGGCGGGGTCGTCGGCTATCTCTATTACCGCTTCATCGGCTGCCGGAGCGGGGCCTGCATCATTACCGGCAACCCCTACATCTCGACGCTCTACTGGTCCGTCCTGGGCGGCCTTATCGCCAACCTCCTGAAATAGCCCCCGGCGGCATTTCTTAACCCGGGCTGCTCCTGAACATGATATGAATACGATCCGTCTCCCTCCCCGGGCAGCGGAAAAGCCGAGGCAAAACTATTAAATTTGGCAGGTGAACTATAAAGACCTGACCTGGTCCAATGACCCCGTCTAATCAACCAGAAGGAAGGCGTAGCGGTTCATCGGCCGGTCGAAGCGCGAGAGGACCTCGATCGGATAGCCGAGCGACCGGACCGTGGCAAAGACATCCACGGCCAGAGCCTCTGGCGTTGGACGAGCCAACCGCGGCCGCTTGCAGGCCTCCCGAGTTCCCGAGCACTCGGCGCAGATATTGCAGCTGTCCAGGAAGAGAAGAAAAGCCTTTTCCCAGCCGGAGAGAAAAACTTCACGTTCGAGCTTGAGGAGCTTTAGGTTGATCTTCCGCGTCCAGGCGAACCGGTCCTCCGGCCGGGCCACCGACTTCTCGAAGTGAAAGACGACCGCCCGCCGGTACTCACGGAAAAACCGCTCGCACTGGGCGACGCTTGGTACATTGGGCGGGCAGGAGGCCGTCCTGCCGTATTCACTGCATCCGTACAGGCATTTCATCCGCGCCCATTGAGCCACGACGATTTTCCGGGAGTCGAGCCACTTGAAATCGGAAAAACCGTGTTTCCGGAAGATTATTTCGAGCTGTGGTCGGCGTCTCATCAGGAGCTCCTCAATCATATTCTACAGAATATTCGGCTATTTGATAAATGTACATTTTTCCCTGTCCGCCATTGATGACTGTAATGATAAGACTCTAGAAGCCTTCCTCTGCCGCAATATTTTCTCACTTCCCGTTTCGGAGAGCCGGAATTATAATGTGGCAGGTAAATGTTTTCAGATTTGCCCTGGGAATCGCGCTTTTTAATTGGATTTGAGATGTGCCTCCGGGGAGAAAAAATTTGAGAACGCCAGTGAGTATGCTGAAAGCCGAGATTCGACCGGAGCTTCAGGACCGTTTCGCCGTCGTGCTGGTCAGGCCGGAGAGCCTGGAAAACATCGGTCTGGTGGCCAGGGCGATGAAAAACACCGGGTTTCCAAGCCTGCGCATTGTCGGCCGGAAGAAACTCGAGATCGTCTGCCCCCGGACCGCGGTCCAGGCCAAGGAAATTGTGCGTCAGGCGTTTTTTTTCACCGATCTGGGATCTGCAGTTGCCGACCTCCAGGTGGTTTTCGCCTCCACGGCCAAAGCGCGGAAAAACTACACCTGCCTTTCCTTCGACGAAGCGGTAAGGAGGATGCACTCGCTGAGCCCCCCGGCCAGAGTTGGACTTCTGTTCGGGAACGAGAGGACCGGCCTGAC
>CAZYWP010000109.1:0-5965 GCA_964651495.1 uncultured Eubacteriales bacterium
CACTGCCCAGTTTGACGGCCAGGAGTGCGGACAGGTCTTCCCTGGTGATCGTTTCTGCCAGCGGGATTTCTTTGTACCGGCTGGGCAGATCGTAGATCCCGAGCCTGTTCTTAAGGTTTTCGACCTGCTCCACGACCTCCTTATTCCCTCGGTCGATTTCCAGGATTTTCTCATAGACGTCGAGGCTTCTTTCATATTCCCCGGCTTCAGCCAGCGTCGCGGCGAAGGCTTCCAGGATTCTGACGTTGCCGGGTTCGCTGGCTGCCGCAGCTTTCAGGTGAACTATGGCGCTGGATGGCTTTTTTTCCTGCTTATAGATCTCGGCCAAGGCAAGGTGGATCTTGGCCGATTCCGGGGAAAAATGGAGCGCCCGGAGATAAACGCTTTTCGCTTTTTCCGTGTCTCCAGAGGCCAGGGCCTCCGCGGCGGAAGCGGCTGCCAGTTCGGTTTTAGCGGCCTTGAGCTGATCAAATGCGTTTCTGGCCCAGGAATTTTGCGGGTCGATATTCAGTATTTCCCTGAGCTCATCGAAAGCCCTGTCCTCGTCTCCGGTTTTTTGATAGACCTGCGCCAGCCCGAGGTGGGCCAGAAGAAAATTCGGCCGGTTCTGCAAGGCCAGTTTGAAGTGTTGCTCGGCGGTCTGGTAGCTGTCCTGGATGAGAGAGATGTAGCCGAACCCGACATAATACAGCGGGCTGTCTTCGCCGAGACGCTGGAACGACCTCTCCGCTTTGTCTGTCCATCCGTCGCGCAGATAGCCCCAGGCTTCCTCCATCCGGATCCGTTCTTCGAGGGTCAGGTCGGCAGTCACGGATTGGGGAAGACTCTCGATATAGAGGTTGGGCGGGGGAGGGGCCACGGTCACGCAAGCGCCCAGGATGATCGACAAGCATATCGCGAGGCTGGCTTTTTTCACCAATTCTCTTCTCCTTTGGCGAGATAGGGCAGATAGTTTATCATAAAACGGGGCTCGGCCATGACTTTGACCTCGGCATAATCGCCGTCTTCCCTTTTTTCCAGGACCAGGGACCAGCGCTCGAAGGAGTCGATCATTTCCTTCCGCTCCCTGGGGATGCGGAGATGGTAGAGGCGGTAGTCCCGGAAAAGGATCGATCGGATCTTCGCTTTGAGGTCGGAAATGCCCTCGCCGGTCTTGGCCGAGATGTAGGCTGGGCGGTCGCCGGCCGATGCGTTTTTGGCCAGGAGGCCGTCTTTGCCGGGCCCCAGGTCAATCTTGTTGAAGACGCAGATGACCGGGACTTCGGACGCTCCGATCTCGGAGAGAATGGCCTCAACCGCCCGGGCTTGATCCGACGAGTCCGGCGCGGCGAGGTCGATGACGTGGCAGAGGCAGTCGGCTTCCCTGATTTCCTCCAGGGTGGCGCGGAAGGAGGTGATCAGCTCGACGGGCAGTTTTCTGATGAACCCGACGGTGTCGATCAGGAAGAAATGGAGCCCGTCCGGATAATCGACCCGGCGCAGGACCGGGTCGAGGGTGGCGAAGAGGGCCGCTGAGGTGAAAACCGTTTCCTGGCTGAGCTGGTTGAAGAGGGTGGACTTGCCGGCGTTGGTATACCCGACCAGAGAGACCGTCGGCACCGGACTTTCCCGGCGGGTCTGCCTCTGGTTTTCCCGCCTTTTTTGGATAGCCTGGATTTCTTTTTTGATCCGGGAAATCCGGTCCGTGATTCTCCGCCGGTCCTCTTCCAGTTTTTTTTCGCCCGGGCCGCGGGTTCCGATGCCGGCTCCCAGCTGGGAAAGCGCGACGCCCTTGCCGATGAGCCGGGGCAGGAGATAGTTGAGTTGGGCCAGTTCGACCTGGAGTTTGCCCTCGTTGCTCTTGGCCCTCTGGGCGAAGATATCAAGGATCAATTGAGTGCGGTCGATGACTTTGGTGCCGGTGGTGTTCTCCAGGCTTCTCTGCTGGATCGGAGTGAGGTTGTGGTCGAAGATGATGAGGTCGGCCCCGCATTCCCGGCGGACCCTGGCCAGTTCGTCCGCTTTCCCGGCACCGATGAAAAACTTGGGGCTGATGCGCGGCCGGTTCTGGTAGACCTTCTCCACGACAGCGGCGCCGGCTGACGCAGTCAGGTTGGCCAGCTCTTCCATCGATTCTTCGGCCTCTCTTTTTTCTTTCTGGCTCGTCGCCAGGTGGACAAGAAGGGCTTTTTCCATATTAGGATGCGAGGTGGGCCTCCACTGCGGCGGAGATAGCGGAGCTGTCGTCGGCGGAGAACCAGGTCACGCCGGCTGTTTTTCTGAACCAGGTCATCTGTCTTTTGGCATAGTGGCGCGTCTCTGTCTTGGTCCGCTCCACCGCCTCCTCCAGAGTGATTTCCTTTTTCAGGAAGCGGAGGACGTGCTTGTATCCCAGCGCCCGGAAAGGGGGAGAATCTTCTGGGGCTCCCTGCCGCAGGAGGTTCTCGGTCTCTTCGACCAGGCCCCGGCGGAACATGCTCTCCACTCTTTCTTCGATCCTCCTGTAGAGCTCTTGTCTTTCCAATTGTAAACCAATTTTGAGGAGATGAAAACCGGCGACGGCGGATACCGTGTTCAGGAAGTGCTGACTGAGGGGTTTTTGGGTCAGGTCGAAGACCTCCAGGGCCCGAATGATCCGGGTTTTATCCCGCCGGCCGATCAGCCGGGCGTAAATCGGATCGACGGCCTCAAGCCTTGCGTACAGGCGGTCGGTACCCTCAACCCGGGCCGACTCCTCGAGCCGCGCCCGCAGGAGCGCGTCTTTCCCCGGCCCGGGAAAAAGACCCTCGAGAAGAGCCCTCAGATAGAGGCCCGTCCCGCCGACAATCAGCGGAATCTTCCGGCGTCCCTCGATCAGGCGGACGGCGCCCAGCGCTTCGCGGACAAAATCGGCCGCCGTAAACTGGGTCGAGGGTTCGACGAGGTCGAGGAGATGATGGGGCATTGCCCGGCGCTGCGCCGGGGTTGGCTTATCCGTCCCGATATCGAACCCGCGATAGACCTGCATCGAGTCGCAGCTAATGATCTCTCCCTTCCAGCGCTGAGCGAGGAAGATCGCGGCGGCACTCTTCCCCACACCGGTGGGACCAAGGATGGCGATCAGCGGACGGGCTTTAGAGTCCAATTTTGATCAACAGCCAAGCGGCCAGCAGAGTCAGGAGGAGCAGGATGGCCAAAAGCTGTTTTCGGGTCAACCGGGCTCCCCGATTTTTTCCATGTTTTTGACCACGGCCGCCTCGTGAGCGTTGCCCAGGGTCCTCTTGACGGTCAAAACCTCGGCCGCCAGAACCTCATTGAGAAGGCGGAGGAAATTTTTCCGGTTCTCCTCGTTGAAGAAGCTGAGGCTCAATAGAGGAAACGGCTTGAGTTCCACCCGGCCGTCGGGCCGAAGATGAAGCCCCTGCAGGGGCGGAGCGAGCCTCATCCGGACTTCGTCCAGAGCTTTCTCCAGGACGCTCAGGGCAACCGGGCCGATTTCCTTAGAAATGTATTTATAAATATAGGCACACTTATCGTTGAAGTCATTCCAGGTTTTTTCCAGTCCGGCCGAAGACAGCTCGCCGGGGGACTTCATTTTGTTCCTGGGCTGGGGAGGTCCGGCCAGGCCGAGATGGAGCAGAGCGAAGACGACCTTCTGGGTCTCCTTTTTTCCGGCCAGGCTGAGGGTGTACAAATCGCCCAGGCAGGCGGACTGAACCATGAGTTTAAGGACGTGCTTTTCATGCGGACCGAGTTGGAGAAAATCAGCCTGAGCCGGGGCGAGAACCTGGATCGTCTCGGTCTCGGCCGGCAGCCAGGCTTCGATGAGGCGGTGGTTTTTCATCCGCCGGATCGCCTGCAGGATGAACTTCGGCGTCGGCAGCGAGGCGAATATCTTTTCCTCGGGAAGCTGCGCCTCCGGGTCGAAAACGTAATCCCCCTGTGTTCGGTCGAAAAGGGGGAAGATGTCCTCGGCCCAGAACTCGGCCAGGAGATCCCAGACGCGGTGAGCGGGCAGGATGTCCCGCTCGATGAGCGCCCGGGCGAACGGGATGCCGTTCTGACGGGCATAACTGGCTCCGTCTTCGACCTGCAGTGCCGTCAGGACGCGGCCGGCCAGAAGGCGCCTCTGGAAGCCGATATCGGAGAAGGAAGCCACGGCGAGGGCCAGCTCGCCCTTGGTGAAAAAGATGGTTTTATCGCCCTCTTCCAGGCTGATCTTTAGAGCGCCGCTGCGGCGGTTCTCCCATAGGCGAAAGAGGACCTGAGGGAAGGGCGTCGAGACCAGATCTCCACGCCAGAGGTTTTCATCCATATAACTAATTTATGTGGAGTCCGGCTTTCTGTCAAATGAAAACGGGTCCTACTGAAAAACCCGCATCTGCATGAGGTAAAGCGCCAGGGAAAAGAGGCTCTTGAGCAGCCAGAATCCGTAGGAGATGATCAGGGCTTTTCGGACGCTGACCTTGAAGACCGAGGCCAGACCGATTCCCAGGATGCCGAAAAGCCAGAGCTGGAAAAAATCAACCTGGTTGAGGACGGCATAAGCCGTAGAAGTGATCTCCAGGCTGGGGAAAAAGACCGGAAGCCCGGTGGACGTCTGGAAGACCGACTGCCGGCTGGAAACCAGGAAAAGCCGCAGGGCGTTTCCTAGGAATTTATCGACGAAATTGGCGTGGACCAGAAGCGAGAAGACCTGAACATAATTCCCCTGGGTCGCTGTCAGCCGGCCGATCCCGAGGATGATCAGGGCGGAAAAAAGGAAACCGATGAGATAGGTCAGGGGAGTGATTAGAAAGGCGGACAGAGCGGGATTGCTGTTCTTGATCCGGTCCATATATCTGTTGAATCCCTCTTCTCCCCATTTCTCTTTGAGTTTCGCGGCGTTGTCCTCCATCATCTGGAGGCTGTCCTTCTGGGCGACAGGGATGGTTATATAGCTATACAGGGAGATCAAGATAAGGAGGATGACCAGGGCGTCCAACCAGACCGGCCGCCCGGCCAGGGCTTTGAAGGTCTTGCCCGGGTCGAAAAAGGTCCCCACGAACCGGCTGAAGAAATTCACGATTCTTCTCCTTTCCGTTTGTCCCACTCGATCCGGCCGTCACGCAGGAAGATGATCCGCTGCGTCTGGTCGGCGATGTCTCGATCATGAGTGACGATGATGATGGTGTTGCCCTGGGAGTGCAGTCGGCGGAAGAGGTTCAAGATCTCCGACCCCGTTTTGGAGTCGAGGTTTCCGGTCGGCTCGTCGGCCAGCAGGATCGAGGGCTCGTTGACCAGGGCGCGGGCGATTGCCACCCGCTGCCTCTCGCCCCCGGAAAGCTCTGACGGACGGTGGGTCATCCGGGGCGCCATCTCCACCATATCCAGCGCCCGCCGGACCCGCTCTACTCTGTCTTTTTTATTCATTCCTTTGTAGATCAGCGGAAGCTCGACGTTGCGATAGGCGGAGGCCCGGGGGAGGAGGTTGAAGACCTGGAAAACAAACCCGATCTCGCGGTTGCGAATGCGGGCCAGCTCGTTCTCACTCATGGCGCTGACCAGCTTCCCGTTGAGCAGATAGCGTCCATCGCTCGGTGTGTCCAGGCAGCCGAGTAGGTTCATCAGGGTCGATTTCCCCGACCCGGACGGCCCCATGATGGCCAGGAACTCGTTGGCCAGGACAGAAAATGAGACCCCCTGCAGGGCTCTGACTTCCTGTTTTTCGAGCTGGTAAATCTTCCACAGGTTTTCCGCCCTGATCAGGCTGCCGTCCGGTGCGTCCATCTCTATTCTTTTTTCTTTTCTTCAGGTTTGATCAAGGTCCCATCCTTGAGCTCGCGGAGGGCGCTGTAGGGGCCGACGATGCCCTTCTGCCCTTCCTTGAGCCCGGATTGGATCTCGATGAGCAGCCCGCCCATGATCCCCTTGGTGACGGGGAAAAATTTGGCCCGTCCGTTCTCGATGACATAGATTCCCTCTTGCTCTTCTTTCTCCTTTTTGGCGGAGTCCGGGCTTTCCTTTT
>CAZYWP010000109.1:6065-10633 GCA_964651495.1 uncultured Eubacteriales bacterium
TAGATTCCCTCTTGCTCTTCTTTCTCCTTTTTGGCGGAGTCCGGGCTTTCCTTTTCCCGGAGGACGAGGGCGGAAATGGGGACGGCGAGGACGTTCTTTTTGACTGCCGTGATGATATCCGCCGAGGCGGATAGCCCCGGCTTTAAGCTCTTGGGAGGACTTTCCAGGGTGATGGTGACGAGATAATCCCGCGATTCCTGCTGCGTGGTGGTCAATTTTGCGATGGCCGAGCTCCCGATCTCGGTGACCGAGCCGGAAAGGACCCGGTCGGGAAGCGCATCGACTTTCACATCGGCCTTCTGTCCGAGACGGACGCCGACCACGTCGGTTTCGTCGACTTCGACCTCGACTTCCATCTCCGAGAGGTCGGCGATGGTCATCAGGACGGTCCCGGGATTGTTCATGGTCCCGATGACCGCCACCTCCCCCTCTTCGACGCGCAAGCTGGTGATAATTCCGTCGATGGGGGAGTTGTAGACCGTCTTGCTCAGGCTGTCGAGTGTGCTCTTGAGAGAAGCCTCCGCCTGCTGGATTTGATAGCGGTAGGCCTGGACTTCAGCCCGGGTGATGTCATGCTCGACCTTGGCCGTCTCCAGCTGCTCCTGGGAAATGAGCTGGCTGTCATAGAGCTGTTTCTGGCGCTCGTAGTTGTTTCCATCTCTCTTCATCCGGGCCTCGGCCTGGATGAGCTGGGCGCGGTAGGTCTGGATCAAGGCCCGGTCCCGTTCGGCGTTGGCCTCGTACTGGGTGGAGTCAAGCTTGAGCAGGAACTCGCCGGCCTTGACTTCCTGGCCTTCGAGGACGCCGATCTTGCTGATCCGGCCGGGGACGTGAGCGCTGATGTTGATGTTCTTCTTCGGTTTCACCTCTCCCGAGGCGGAAACCAGGGAGGTCAGGTCGTGGGTTTTGACCGGCTCGGAGGTGACCTTGACCGATTTTTCCCTCTTGGACCGGAGGTTGAGGATGATGACTAGGCCGATGATGATAATCGCCACTGCTATCAGAACGGCCTTCTTCCTCTTCTTCGGCCGCGAGGTCCGGGGCGTTTGCATGTCAGGGGTCTCTTCTTTCATTTTTCTTCGCCAGATGATTCGATACCTCATAATTGATTAGTATCATATTATATTACGGGGCGGAGGGCAAAGGGTTTGCCTCGAGCTTGGAGAGTTGGTAATATATCACGGCGATGAGGACTTGGACGGAGTTCGTGACGGCAGCCCGGGAGGCGGCCAGCCTGGCCGGGCGGATGCTCAGGCAGGGGATGGATGAAGGGAAGGAAATCTCCTTCAAGGGCGCAGTCGACCTGGTGACGAATTTTGACCGCCGGGCCCAGGACATCATCGTTGGACGGCTCTCCACGGCCTTCCCCGGTCACGGTTTTTTGGCTGAAGAGGGGTTGAGCGTCGGGCCGGCCTCCGAATTCCGCTGGGTCATCGACCCGCTGGACGGGACCACGAATTTCGCCCACCGCTTTCCGGTGTTCACGGTGTCCATCGGTCTCGAGTTTCAGGGCCGGCTGGTCGTCGGCGTTGTCTATGATCCGATGCGCGACGAGATGTTCCAGGGTGCAGAAGGAGAGGGAGCTTATCTCGACGGAAAGAGAATCCGGGTCTCGGTGGTCAGCGACCTGAACAGGAGCCTCCTGGCCACTGGATTCCCCTATGATATCCGGGACAGCCCGGTCAACAACGTCGTCCATTTCAATCATTTCATCATGAGAGCGCAGGCTGTCCGGCGCTGCGGGTCGGCGGCGATGGACCTCTGTTATCTGGCCTGCGGCCGGTTCGACGGTTTCTGGGAGCTGAAGCTCAAGCCATGGGATATGGCGGCCGGCGCCGTTATCCTCAGAGAGGCCGGCGGCCGCCTCTCCGATTTCGAGGGCGGCGAGTTCAGCCTCCTGGGGCAGGAGACACTGGCCTCGAACGGGCTGATCCACGAAGCGATGATCGAAGTCCTGCGGGTCGGAAAACGAGATGTCTCGGCCGGAGGGGAGGAGAGATGAGCGGGGCAGGGTCCGAGACCAGATCGGTCGCTATCCTGGCCGCCGGTCTCCTGTACGCCTGCGGGGCGCTCGGCGCCCAAGATGCGTCCGGTCTCGTCCCTCGGACCGCCTTGAACGTCGCGGCGACTGGGCGGGCGAACGGAAACGCCGTAACTATCGTCGTGCCGGGAAATACCCCCTGGACGGACACGGGAATCGAAGTGACGGCCGGGGAGGAAATCCTCTTTGCCGCCCAGGGAAAGATCTCCCTGCAGAAAGGGAATCCCGAGTCCGAGTGCGGCCCCGACGGCTATGACATCCAGACCGCGCGGCAGCCGCTGCCGGGGAAAAACCTGGGTGCGCTCATCGGGAAGGTGGTCATCGCCGTGATCGAAACGGTCGACGAAAAGACAAAAATTGAGAGGCGCGACGAAATCGCCGAGGTTTTCTTCGTTGGCCCGGGGGGCCGGGTCGAGATGCCGGCCAGAGGACGTCTTTTTCTGGGGATCAACGAGAGCGTCATCGGCGACAATTCCGGGGAATTCACGGTGACGATTGAACCCGGCTGGAACGAACGCCGCTCGGGGGGACCTATTTCGCCGTGTTGTTTTTCTGCAGGAAGCGCTCCATGAACTGGGTGTTGTACCTGCCTTCGATGAAGTCCGAATCAGCGAGAATTAAGATGTGGAGGGGCAGGTTGGTCTTGACCCCGACGATGGTCGTCATCTCGAGAGCGGCCTGCATCTTCCGGATGGCCAGCGGCCGCGAGGGCGCCAGGGCGGCGATCTTGGCTACGAGGGAATCGTAATCGGGAGGGATTCGCCAGCCCTGGTAGGCGGCCGAGTCCACGCGGATCCCCTGTCCTCCGGGAAAGATCAAAAAGTCGATCGTCCCCGGAGACGGGCTGAAGGTCACCGGGTCCTCGGCGTTGATCCGGCATTCGATGCTGTGACCCCTCATCTCCAGGTCGTCCGGCAGGGTCAGTTCCTCCCCGGCGGCCACGCTGATCTGCTCCTTGACGAGGTCGATGTTATAGACCATCTCGGTGATGGGGTGCTCGACCTGGATCCGGGTGTTGGCTTCCATGAAAAAGAATCGTTCTTTTTCATCCACCATAAATTCGAAAGTCCCGAGGCTCTGGTAACCGATGTGGCGGGCGGCGTCTTCGGTGGCCTTGGTCATTTTTCGGCGCAGCCTTTCATCGACGAAAGGGGAAGGCGTTTCTTCGATGATCTTCTGGTGCTTCCGCTGGATCGAACACTCCCTCTCTCCCAAGGCGCGGACGTTTCCCTTCTTGTCACCGATGACCTGAATCTCGATATGCCTGGCGTTGGGCATATATTTTTCGATGTAGATCGAAGGGTCATTGAAGGCGGCCCGGGCTTCTGTCTGGGCCAGAGCGAACTGCTCTTCGAGCTGAACCTGGGAACGGACGATCCGCATCCCCTTCCCGCCGCCTCCGGCGGCCGCCTTCAGGATCATGGGGTAGTCCATTTTCTTGGCGGTTTTTTTGGCCTCGGCGATGTCCTCGACCACCTTGTCGCTGCCCGGGATAACGGGCAGCTTGGCCCGCCTCATTTCCTGCCGGGCCTCGCTCTTATTGCCCATGAGCTTGATCAGGGGAGCGGGGGGACCGATGAAGGTGATGCCGGAGGATTCGCAGATCTCGGCAAACCTCGGGTTCTCGGCCAGGAAGCCGTAGCCCGGATGGATGGCATCGGCCTTGGTGATGTCGGCGGCGCTGAGGATGTTCGGGATGTTGAGATAGCTTTCCGATGCCCGGCCCGGACCGATGCAGATTTTCTCATCGGCCAGGATGGTGTGCAGAGCTGTGCGGTCGTTCTCGGAAAAGACGGCTACGGTTTTAATCCCCAATTCCCGGGCGGCTCGGATGACCCGGAGGGCGATTTCCCCCCGGTTGGCGATCAGGATTTTCGAGAACATCAGCGGCTAGGCGACGGGCCGGATGGCGAAGAGCTTCTGTCCGTACTCTACGGGCTTGGCATTCTCCGCGAAGATTTCGGCGATCACTCCGTCCACTTCGGATTCGATCTCGTTCATCAGTTTCATGGCCTCTATGATGCACAGTGTCTGGCTTTTCTTGACCTCATCGCCGAGGTCGACAAACGGAGGAGACGCGGGGTCGGGGGCGCGATAGAATGTTCCGACCATCGGCGAAGTGACATATTGCAGGCTGTTGCCGGACTCCTGGGTCAGGGGGGAAACGAGAACGGGGTTCTTCTCCGACTCCGGCCGTACGGAGGCGACAGCGTTGCCTGTTTTTCCCGGGACGGTATCCGGATGGGACGCCCGGCTGATCTTGATCTTGAAGCCCTCGACTTCGAGCTCGAAGTGGGTCAAATTTTTCTCATCGAGAAAGCTGACGAGCCTGTTGATCTCTTCGTAATCGATCTTTTTGTCCATTAAACCGTCCTCCACAGAGGTCAACCCTGTTCTATGTCAGTTTCAGGTCAAACGGATTTGCGCTTATGGACTGCCTAATACCTTACTTAGAACGGAGGCGCTTGTCAAGAACCGCCGCGGGGCGAAAGAAGGATTGATTCAGGGAGGAAAATCGCCTAAGATG
>CAZYWP010000110.1:0-10565 GCA_964651495.1 uncultured Eubacteriales bacterium
CGAAGCGAGCGTTGGAAGGGGGAAAGCGAAGCTTTCTCCCTCCAAAGAGCCGCTGTGGGAAACGAGCGGGCTGACGAATCCCAACCCCGAGCCTCGCCGGGGGGTGAACCGTGGCCGGACCCATCGAGTGTTTCTGTCGACAATCTAGACGAAATTTGCAGAGTTGACTCGGGCGGGCCTTCGATTTATGATAATCGCAAACCCGATGATCAACTACAAGCTCGCCGTGGTCGGCCCCCTGGACACGAACTGTTATCTCGTGCATTGCAGCGAGACGCTGGAGTGCGCGGTGGTCGATCCTGGAGCCGAGGCCGACCGCATCTTTCCCCTGATCCTCGAGTTCGGGCTCAAACCGGTTTACATCCTCAACACCCATGGCCACATCGACCACATCGGAGCCAACCGGGACGTCAAGGACAAGTTCGGCATCCCGCTCGCCATTCACTCCCTCGACGGCCCGCTGCTCGAGATGGTCCAGCAGTTCGAGCTGAGCTTTTTTCTCGGCGCCAAGGAATCGCCGCCGGCCGATTTCCTGCTCAAGGACGGCGACTCGATCGCGATCGGCAAATCCGCCCTGCGCGTTATTCACACGCCGGGGCACACTCCGGGCAGCGTTAGCCTCCTCGGCGACGGCATCCTTTTTTCCGGGGATACGCTGTTCAACGGCGGGGTCGGACGGACTGACCTTCCCGGGGGGTCGACCCGGGACCTCGAGCAGTCGATCAGAGAGCGGATTCTGACTCTTCCCCCGGAGACCACCGTCCTCCCCGGCCACGGCCCCTGGACGACGGTCGGAGAAGAAAAGGAATCGAACCCCTTTCTCGCATGAAACGCCCGTCCTCCCCGGCCGGGGATGCCCTCCAGCTTTTCCTCGATTACCTTTCGGTTGAAAAAGGGCTTTCGGCCAACACCATCCTCTCCTACGGCCGTGACCTCAAGAAATTTTTTCTCTACCTGAAAATGGAAAAATCCGACTGGGCGCGCGCCGACGAGGACCTCCTGACCCGTTTCCTTCACCGGCAAAGCATGGCCGGGCTGCAATCGCGTTCTCTGGCCCGGCTGATTTCGGCGTTGAAGTCGTTCTACCGGTTTCTGGCCCTGGACGGGCTGGTGAAAAAAGACCCGGCGGCGAACCTGTCCACACCCAAGGCCTGGCTGACGCTGCCCAGGTTCCTCACCGTCCCGGAAGTGGAGGAACTGCTCCGCCAGCCGGACGACCGGGACCCCCACGGCCTCCGCGACCGGGCCATGCTTGAAATCCTCTACGCGACCGGGCTGCGCGCTTCCGAGCTCATCCGGCTCCGGCCGGGAGACCTGAATTTGGACGACGGCTACGTCATCTGCAAGGGCAAGGGCGGGAAGGAGCGGGTGGTCCCGCTGGGCCGGACGGCGGCGGAGGTCACCCGGCGGTACATCGCGGAGGCCCGGCCGCAGCTCCTGAAAAAGCCGGCCGAGGCCCTGTTCCTGACCCGCTTCGGCGATCTGTTCACCCGCCAGGGCTTCTGGAAGATGCTCCGGGAACACGCCCGCAAAGCTGGGCTGGCCGCCAAGATCAGCCCCCACACCCTGCGTCATTCCTTCGCCACCCATCTCCTGGAGGGGGGGGCCGACCTGCGCTCGGTGCAGCTCATGCTCGGGCACAGTCAGATCACGACGACCCAGATCTACACCCACGTCAGCCGGGGCCGGCTCCGCCAGGTGTACGATAAATACCATCCCCGAGCCTGAGAAGAAAGGCGCCCGGAGCCGGGTTGGAGGCCCGGGACGGCGCGAATCCGGAGGGATCTCCGGGACAAAAACCCCCATTCGACAATTTCTATAGAAAATATAGGAATACTAGTATATAGGGGAGGTAGCGATACGGCCCCCTTCGGCATCTTCTTTGGGGGGGAGAAGGATGAAAGCCCGTTCTAGCGGCAGGCGGACTTGGGGGGAGCAAAATGGGGGATGATGGACAGCGAGACCTCGACCCGATGGGCTTGGGAGTTGAAGACGTTGTGCTGCTGTTTGAGCAGCCACTGCTGGTGCTTCCAGTCCCAGGCGAATTTCCGGGCCGCCGGCCCGGCATAGATCTCCTTCTCCTCCAGGGCCACGCGGTTGCTGCCCTCGGCTACGCAGGCGTTGTAGGCCACCTGGGCATCGCGCTGGTCGTTCTCCTCGGATGAGGGAAAAAGAAGAGGCCAGCTGTCCTCGGAGGCAGCCTGAGGGACGGCAATCCCGTTGACCATAAAATTCAGGTGCAGCTGGCCGCCCCGGCGGAAAATATACTTCAGGTCGAGGGATGGCTTTTCCCGGAAGCCCGGAGTCAACAGGACGGACGAAGCGCCTGAAGAGGTGGTCGTTTCCTCAGCCCGCCAGTCGGAGAGCTCGCAGTTGAAACGGTAAAGAAGATAATCCTCGTCGTCCTTCTCCATCCAGCCGGTCCAGCTCAGGGAAAACTGAAAACGGCCCCGGCAGGCGCTGTCGCCGCCCTCGAGCCTGTACTCCCCGTCGGACTTGAGGTCGAGGACGATTTCCCACCACAGCGGTACCGCCTGGGCGCCGGCTAATGACAGGAGGGAGATCAGGATTGGCCCAATTAACAAAAGCAGGACTGCCAGCGTCGGGCCGGTCGCCATAGGATGTTTGCGCTTCGCCGCCATGATCGATCTTTGCCCGGAAGGTTTCAATTCTACGCTTTCCCGGGAGACTTGACAAGCGGGACGCCGCCTGGTAAACTCAACAACTTGAACTTATCAGTTTAGTTAATAGACCTTCCGGTTCTTTAATTAAACCCGAGAGTATAACAATGAAAACACAGGATTTGCGAAGCGAACGGGAAGAGCGGCGGCGCCGGGAATACCACCGGCTGATCCTGGAGGCGGCGGAGCGGGTGATCGTCCGCAAGGGCACCAGCGCCATGACCATGGACGATGTGGCCCGGGAGGCCGAATTTTCCAAGGCCACGATCTATCACTATTTCCGGAGCAAGGGCGAGCTTGTCCTGGAGATTCTGGGCAATTTTTTTAACGAACTCGAGGCGGAGGTGCATAAGATCACGGCCCTCCAACGCAGCGCCCGGGAGAAACTGGAGCTGGGGATTCGCTTCTATCTGCAGTTTAACCGGGAAAAAGAAAATATCTCCCGGATGCTGATCATGCACCCGATGTTCATGGAGAAGATGAGAGTCTTCATCACCGACGAGAAAGACCTGACCTCGGAAATGGACAGGAAGTTCATAACGAAAATGAAAATGAAACGTAAAGATATCCTGGACGGAGTCGCCGGGATCCTCAGACAGGGAGTGGCGTCGGGAGAGTTCCGCCGGATCGACATTCCCGGCGCCGTGACCTTTCTCGAGGCGCTCCTCCAGGGTTACTGCCATGTCCGCTTCTGGCATGACAGGCCCTACAGCGTTAAAGAAGCCACCGCCAACATCCACCGCTATTTTCTGCAGGGGATCGAAAGAAAAGACGGACCTGTGAAAGGAGAGTCCAGATGAAAAAGAGCGCAGCCCTGATGCTGGCCCTATTTCTGTTCGTCGCCGGCGGCCGGACCGCCTCGGCTCAGGAAAAAATCACCCTGACACTGGAGAAGTGCCTCGGACTGGCCCTTTCCCAGAATCCCTTCTACCTGGCGTCCCAGGAACGGGTGGACGCCGCCCAGTCCCGGGTTCGCGGCGCCGCCTCGCAGTTCTTCCCCAGCCTCAACGCTCAGGGCCTTCAGAACCTGGATGAAAAGGTCTTCGTCCTCGAGTTCCCCTCATTCGTTCCGGGGGGGAAGCCGCAGCGGTTCGCCATCGACTTCACCAAGGATTATCAATTCGCCCTGGCCTTCAGCCTGCCCCTGTTCACCGGCGGCCGCCTGTCCTCGGGCTACAGGACAGCCAAGTACGGCTATCTGTCATCCCAGGAGTCGGCACGCCAGACGACGCAGGAGACGGTCCTCAACGTCAAGCGGGGCTTCTATAATTATCTTTTGGCCAAAGAGCTCGTCTCGGTCACGGAAGAAGCGCTGAGCCTGGCCGAAAAGCTGTTCCAGAACGTGAAGAACATGTCCGAGGTCGGCATGGCTTCGCGCCTCGACCTCCTGCGGGCCGAGGTCCGGGTGGCCAACTTGAAACCTCCGGTCATCCAGGCCCGTAACAATGTCGCCCTGGCCGAGCTCAGCCTCAAGACCCTCCTCGGGCTCGACGTGGCCCAGCCCGTCGAGGTGGTCGGGGAGATGACTTACCTCCCGGTCGAGGTCAGCCTTGATGACAGCCTGGCCAAGGCCCTGGCCAACAGGCCGGAGCTCAGCCAGGTCAACTACCAGAAGAAAATCGCCTCCGAGATGGTCAAGGTTGCCCGGGCGGATTATATGCCGACGATCGCGATCTCGGGAAACTACAATTACTGGGCCAATTTCCTCAATTTCAAGAAGGACAACTGGCAAAACTTCTACGCCTTCAACCTCGTCGTGAACATCCCGATTTTTAACGGCTTCTCCACCCCGGCCAAGGTGGCCGAGTCCAAGGCCGTGATCCGGGAGATCGGGTTCATGGAAAAGGGGTTGATCAATAACATCAAGTTCGAGGTCCAGTCGGCCTACCTGAACCTGAACCAGGCCAAGGAATCGCTGCTCTCCCTGGGGAGGAATGTCGATGAGGCCAAGGAGAGCGTGCGCGTAGCCGAGCTCAACTATGCCGAGGGATTGATCACGATTACCGACGTCGGGGCGGCCCAGGTCGCCCTCAGCGAGGCGAGGATCAATTATCTCCGGGCCATCTACGAGTACATCATTTCCCTGGCCCAGCTGGAGAAGGCAGTGGGATTGGGCTGGAAAGAAGCCGAGTAGGCGGAAAGGAGAAAGACGATGGCAATTCACAAGAACCTGAAAACAACCCTCTGGATCTTCCTGGTCTTCGGACTCCTGGCGTCCTGCCGCCCGAAAAACAAACAGGAGGCTGCGGCCCCGACGTCCGGCGCCGCGCCGGTCAAGGTGTTCAAGGTTGTCAAGCAGAGGATTTCCGAGAAGCTGTTCTATACGGGAACGATCGAAGCCTGGCAAAAAATCACCATCACTCCGGATATCGGAGGCAGGATCGCCCGCATCTATGTCAACGAGGGCGACCGTGTCTCCAAGGGGCAGCTCCTGGCCGAGATGGACGTTGAGGCCATCACGCTCCAGCTCAAACAGGCGGAGGCGGCCTTGGGGGTGGCCCAGGCCAGCTTTAATAACGCGAAAACAAACTGGGAAAGAATGGAACGCCTCTTCAAGGAGAAGGCCGTCTCCGACCAGCAATACGAGCAGGTCAGACTGGCCCGCGATTCCGCTCAGGCCCAGCTCGAACAGGCTCAGGCCGCCGTCAACCTGGCCAAGCACAGTTTGAACGTATCCATCATGAAAGCGCCCTTCGGCGGGATCATCGCTTCCAAGAATGCCGAGGTCGGCGACGTCATCAACCCGATGATGGGCGGGCTCTCCACGGCCAGCGGCGTCCTGACGCTGGTGGACTTCGCCCGGATCAAGATCCGAGTCGAAATTTCCGCCAACGACATCGCCCGGGTTCAAAAGGGTCAGACGGCGATCCTGAGAAATCCGTCGCTTCCCGGCCGGGAATTTAAAGGCAGCGTGTCCGTCGTCAACCTGGCCGCCGACGCGTCGACCAAGCAATTTGGGATCGAGGTCGCCGTGGACAATCCCGACCTGGCGCTGCGGCCGGGAACCTTCGGCGAGATCATCCTTGAAGTCCAGACCCACGAGGACGCCCTGGTCGTTCCGCAGAAGGCCCTCCTGGAGAACAAGTATGTTTTTCTCGCCCGGGACGGCAAAGCGGTCAGAAAGGAAGTCACTCTCGGGCTCCAGAACACCACCCTAGTCGAGATCACCGGCGGTCTGGCCGAGGGTGACATGGTCATTGCCGAGGGAAATTTCGGCCTGGAAGAGGGAACGCCCCTCGAGATTACCGGTGAGGTACAATAATGCAGCTCCCTGAATTTTCCGTCAACAGAAGAGTCACCACCACCATGATCGCTATGATCATGGTCGTCGTGGGACTGATCTCTTTTTCCCGGTTGGGGTTGGATTTCTTCCCCGACCTCGAATTTCCCACGGTCTCGGTCATCACCACCTACCGCGGCGCCTCCTCCGAGGACCTGGAGAAAACAATCACCAAGTCGCTGGAGCAGATCGTCAGCTCGATCAGCCGGGTGAAGAAGGTGACTTCCATCACCACGGAAGGAGTTTCGGCCATCAGTGTAGAGTTCGAGTGGGGCACGAACCTCGATTTTGCCGCCCAGGATATCCGCGACCAGATCGGACTGTACCGGCAGTATCTTCCGTCTGAAGCGGACGACCCCCTGGTCGTCAAGTTCAACCTGGCCCAGCTTCCCATCGTCTTTTGGGGCGTCACCGGCAACCGGCCGACCTCCGAGCTGCAAAAGCTGATCGAAGACGACGTCGCTCCGCGCCTGGAGAGAATCGACGGAGTGGCCTCGGCCCGGGTGTTTTCCACCGAAGTCCGCGAGATTCTGGTGGACGTCGATAAAACCGCCCTGGAGAGCAGAAGGCTCTCCATCGACCGCGTCATCGGCGCGCTGGCCGTCGAAAACGTCAACCTCCCGGCCGGCTATCTTGTGGAGAGACATGCGGATTTCGTCGTCCGGACGATGGGCGAATTCCAGTCGCTCGACGACATCCGGCGCGTCGTTATCGGGGCCACGGCGACGGGAGAACCGATCTTTCTCGGTGACATCGCCGAGGTCAAGGACACCCTGAAAGAGTCGCGCTATGTGGGGAGGATCCAGCAGCAGAAGGGCTGTTTCCTGATGATCAGCAAGCGCTCCGGGGCCAACACCGCGACGACCGGAGCCCAGGTCAAAAAAGCACTGGTTGAGATCCAGAAAACCCTTCCGCCCGATATCAAGTTTTTCATGGCCATGGACCAGTCGGAAATGGTCCAGATGGTCGCCAGCAAGACGGTGGACAACGCCTGGCAGGGCGGCATCCTGGCCATCCTGCTTATCTTTCTCTTCCTGCGGAACTGGCGGCCGACCCTGATCATCGCCCTGGCTATTCCTTTATCGATCATTGCCACCTTTATTTCATTTTATGCGGCCGGGTACACGCTCAACATGCTGACCCTGGGAGGCCTGACCCTGGGCGTCGGTATGCTGGTGGACAATGCCATCGTCGTCATCGAGAACACGTTCCGGCACATCGAGGAAGGAAAAGAGAGAAAGAAGGCGGCCATCCTGGGCGCCTCGGAAGTCGGCATGGCCATCACGGCCTCCACTCTGACGACGATCGTTGTTTTCCTGCCGATGATTTTCGCCCAGGGTATCACAGGGAAAATGACCCGCAGCCTGGCCCTGGCCATCACGTTTTCCTTGATTTCTTCCTTATTTGTCGCCCTGACCATCGTTCCGCTGCTTTCCTACCAGCTGTTCAAAAAGTATGACTGGCAGGGCTCGAACGGAAAGCAGGTCAAAGCCAAACAGCCTCAGTTCCAAAAAGGCCGCGACCTCTACCGGAAATGGCTGACCTGGGCCCTCGAGCGCCGTCGCCTGGTGCTTGGGGGGGCGGTGGGGATATTTGTCTTGTCCCTGGCGCTCGTCCCTTTCCTCGGGACCGAATTCATGCCCGCCCAGGACCGCAGCATGATTCTTTTAAAGGTCAAGATGCCGATCGGAACGGCCCTCGAAGAAACCGACCGCGTCGTGTCCATCGTCGAAAACCTGATGTCCCAGCAGCCGGAAATCGAGATCATTACCGCCCAGGCGGGTTCGGGAGCCGAGGAAGACGCCAGCGATGCCGGGAGCGCGATGAGCAACGCCGGCCCCCATGAAGGGCTGCTCTGGGTCGGACTGGTGAACAAGAGCCATAGAAAACACACCGACCTCCAACTCCTGGAAATCATCCGCGGCAAGCTGCCCAAGCTCGAGAACGTCAAGTTCGAAGCGGTCGATATGAGTCAGATAATGATGGGCGGAGCGAGCGCCCCGGTGGAGATCAAGATCTTCGGTAAAGACCTGACCGAGCTTAAGAAAATCGCCGACGGCGTCGTCCTCAGGATCCAGGATGTCCCGGGACTTCGGGACGTCGCTCATTCGCTGAGCCAGGGCAAGCCCGAGTACCAGATCAGAGTGGACCGGGAGCGGACGGCCAAGCTCGGACTCATGGTCAGCCAGGTGGCGAACACCGTCCAGGCGGCGACTCTCGGCCGGGTGGCCACGCGCTATCGCGAAGAGAGCGAGGAGATCGACCTGCGGGTCCGGTTCCAGAAACAGTACCGGGACAACATCCGGGAGGTCGAGAATATTCCCATCGTGACTCCGCTCAATAAAGTGGTTTACCTCGGCCAGGTGGCCGAAATCGACAAAGGGGAAGGGCCCATCCAGATCAACCGCGAGAACCAGTCCCGCCTGGTCACCGTGCGGGCGAACATCGCCGGCCGGGACCTGGGGAGCGTGGTCAGAGACATCAGGCAGAGATTGGAGACGGTCCAGAGACAGCTCCCGCCGGGGTACTTCCTGGAATTCGGCGGCTCCTATGATGATATGCAGGACGCCTTCAAAGTCCTGGCCTGGGCCTTCGCTCTGGCCTCTCTGCTGGTCTTCATGGTCATGGCTTCCCAGTTCGAGTCGGTCCGGCATCCCTTCATCATCATGTTCACCATTCCTCTTGGCCTGATTGGAGTTGTGCTCGGGCTGCTCGTGGCCGGGCGGCCGATCAGCCTGCCGGTGCTGATCGGGTTCATCCTCCTGGCCGGGATCGCCGTCAACAACGCCATCGTCATGATCGATTACATGAACCAATTGAGGCGGAGCGGAGTGGACAAACATGAAGCCATCATTCAGGGAGCGGTCACCCGCTTGCGCGCCGTTCTTCTGACAGCCCTGACGACAATCCTGGGCATGCTGCCGATGGCGATCAGCCGGTCGGAGGGAGCCGAATTCCGGGCGCCGATGGCAGTCACCGTCCTCGGTGGTCTTACGGCCACCACTTTCCTGACGCTGTTCGTCATCCCGGTTATCTACAGCTTGTTCGAGAGGGTTTCGTTCAAGAAGGCGAAAATTTAGTATCTTAGGAACGCGCCGATTTTGCCGTAACGGTCGAGCCTGGAAGGCGGCGTGATATAGCGGACCCGGGACTTCTTGTCCATGGCCGCGTGGACGCTTTCGTGGACGATGTCCAGGACTTTATCCGTCTTGACCTGGCAGACCGGGCAGCGGAGCTCCTCCAGATAGAGAAAGCGGCACTTCGGGCAGACCCGGCCTTCCCGGGAGAAATTGCGGGTCAGGACGAGGGTCTGGACCTCGACGGCGTTGAGACTCCGCAGCACCTCCTTCATGCCGGAGGCCGCCCGGCCTCCCTTTTCAATCTCAGCTACCAGCGTCTGGGCCAGCGCGGCCTCCTCCTCTTTCTTGAGCTTTTTTTCGATCTCCACCGCCTGCTTCAAGATCCTGTCTTTGGAGTCGCTGGAATTCGTCTTCAGCCAGCCCTTGAGTCTCTCCTTCAAATAGGGGTGAAGCAGGGGCTCGATATGAGAACGGTACTCCTCCTTGCAGCCCAGGAAGAGCCAGTCGAATCGATCTCTCTTGAACAGTTCGAAGGTCTTTTGCGCCGCCTTTTTGAAGTGGTCGTGGAGATGGGCGTCGATATGCCTCTCGATCCGCTTCGACTCATACCCCTGCCATCCTCCTTCCCGGACCCGGCTGGGGACATCGCCGCTCAGCTTCTCGAGGAGGGCGATTTCTTCCATGAAGACATGGTACCAGCGGGCCTCCTGGCGCTCGAGGATCAGGGCGCAAATGGGATGGTATTCGTCAAGGATGGAGGCGAGCGGCCTGACATACGGGCTGCGGTCAAAAAAGACGTGGTTGCGGGGGGATCTCGGCAAGGCCAGGTCTTGCCAGAAATTTGCCCCCGAGCAGGAAAAAATGGCCAGCCCCGGGGCGTTGTGCAAGGGCAATGACTGCGCGCCGAACCGGCCGATCTTGTCCAGGTCGCGGGCGAGCGATTCTTTCCTCGCCCGGCTGGCGTCCAGGGATTCGAGCCGGGTCCGGCCTTCGTTTAGCAAGTTCTTGAAGGAGACGGCGATCTCCTTTTTGCTCAACCGGCCTTTGTCGGTGTCCAGATAGAACGATGTCGTCATCAGACTGTCGCTCTTGAGCCGGGCAAGAGCCTGAATTTGTTTTTGTGAACTGAATTTCATTCAGCCTCCTTAGTGGATTTATTAGCGCGGACAGAAAGAAAGGCAGAACACTGGCGAATTCTTATTTAGTTTTTTCCGTTTCCCAAGAAAGGCTTGAAAGGCTTGCTCGTGAATACCACGCACCAATATAAATAAGAGCCGGGGGGGACTTTGTCAAGTGCTTCCTCACTTTACTGTTTTGGCGGAGACGGCTATAATATGGGGCGCTTATGCGGAAGTGGCGGAATTGGCAGACGCGTAAGCCTCAGGAGTTTATGGCCGCAAGGCCGTGAGGGTTCGAGTCCCTCCTTCCGCATTTTATGGGGGCGGCTCTCGACCGAGAACCGTCCCCCCGTTCAGCCCCCTCGCTCATGAAGCATATTCTTCTCGTCAACCCCTGGATCACCGA
>CAZYWP010000111.1:0-10464 GCA_964651495.1 uncultured Eubacteriales bacterium
TGACAGGTTTTCCGGAGTGTGGTCGGCAGCGCCGACGCCCTTCACCCGGGCTATGACAGTAGACGTAGACTCGGTAGAGAGGATGGTCGACCACCACCTCCGGCTGGGCGTCAAGGGGCTGTTTCTGGCCGGGACGAATGGCGAGGGGCCGTGGCTTCCGGAGAAAGAGTTGAGGACGCTCGTCAAGACCGTGGTTAAGGCGGCCAGGGGGAGGATGACCGTGGCGGTCCAGGTGACCGACAATTCCGCCGCCCGCATCCTCGACAACGCCGGAAAGGCGGCCGCCGACGGAGCCGACATGGCCGTCATCGCTCCGCCGTATTTCTTTATGTCTTACCATTCGCCAAGGGAGAAGGAGAAACACCTGACGAATCTTTATCTCGAAGCAGTCCGGAAAAGTCCGCTTCCGGTAGGCATCTACGATCGCGGCAATTATTCGGCCGTGGCCATTCCGGAGAATGTTTTAGCCAAAGTCTATCGCGAGCCGAACGTGCGGATCGTCAAGGACAGCTCGGTCATGGAATCCCACCTCCGGCTGGCCCTCGAAGCGCGCCGCAAGCGGCCGGACCTGGCGCTCTTCGATGGCGATGAATTCAACTGCGTGAAGTATTTGAAGGCGGGCTACGACGGGTTGCTGCTCGGGGGGGGAGTCTTCAACGGCTACCTGGCCAATTTGATATTTGGGGCCATGGCCGCGGGGGATGAAAAGAGTGCGGCCCGGATCCAGGCGCGCATGAACCGGCTGATGTTCACCGTTTACGGCGGCAAAAAGATCCGGGCCTGGCTGTCGGGCGAAAAGTATCTTTTAGTTAGGATGGGAATTTTCAAAACATACCTGAATTTTCCTCATTATCCGCTGACCGAGGGAGATAAGAAAACCATCGATAAAGTCTTGGAGCGGAACAAGGATGTTCTGCTGTCCTAATGCGATGACGGCAAAAAAGGTCATGCGGCGGAAGGCGGCGGACAACGTCTATCTGCATAAAGACTTTCATGGCGCGCTGAACCAGGCCCTGATCTATGTCGAAGATCATTTCGGCGCGGAGTCGGTCAGAGAGTATCTGCATCAATTCGCCCGGGAGTTTTATTCGTCCCTGACCGGGCGGCTGCAGGAGCAAGGACTTGAAGTCCTGAAGGAATACTTTGCGGGAATCTATAAGCTTGAAGGCGCCGATTGCCGTATCGAAGCATCCCGGAATGAGCTTGTCCTAACGGTTCCTCGCTGTCCGGCCGTTACCCATATCCGGAAAATGGGTCTTCCCGCGTCGCCGTTGTTTGATGAGACGACAAAATCGGTGAACGAGGCGATCTGCGAAGGGACACCTTTCCAGGCCGAGCTCCTCGAATACGACCCGGAGACAGGACGGAGCATCCAGCGCTTCTCGAGGAGGCGGCCGTGATCTCCTGCACCGAGTTCATTCCGGCCTACAGTGAGCTCTTCAAGTTTCTGGAGAAAAAAGGCGGCAAAAGCGCTGTCGTCGATTTCTGGAACTACCTCTCCGAAACATACCTGACGAACCTGCGCGATTTGGTGCTGGCCAACGGCCTCCGCGGCTGCTGGACGTACTGGGAGCATTCGCTCAACGAGGAAGCGGCCGATTTCACCATGGAGCTCGACGAGGAGGCGGGCGAATTCCGGATCATCATGCATCACTGCCCATCCAAGGGCCGTCTCCTCGAGCTTGGCCACATCGAGCCGTACAAGGATTATTGCGAACATTGCGATGTCCTCTATCGCCGCGTGCTCGAGCCGCTCGGGTATGAGTACGAGGTGGACCTGACCAGGACGGACAGAGCCCAGTGCTCAGTCACCGTGCGCACGCGCCGCGCTTGAATCCCGGTCCAGGGTGTGGTAAGAAAACGTTCCATGCCGATCGATTATCTGGGCACGCATATTCTTTATCAGGACCCTGATCGCAGCGCCACCGTCACCTCAACCTTCTCCCCTCGAGGGAAAGGCGAACAAGTTGCCCGCAGGCGGAATGGGTATTTCCCCGGACTAGCGCTTTTTCCGTCAGGTGATCTTCTGGCGCTGCTTGTGATCAGTCAGGCGTTCGAATCGGCAGATGCCACGACCTGGATCGCCCGCTCCAAGGACCTCGGTAAGATTTGGCAGCTTGAAGGAGCGCTCCGAGATTTGGCAGTTAACGGGCGCGATTCGAGCCGCGCCGCAGGCGATAACACTTCCAAGTTGACCTCCGATTATCTCAAGCCGACCGTCCTGCGAGACGGATCCGCCGCGGCCATAGGCTATCGTTTTTATCGCCAGGATCCTGCGGCCGGGATCTCGATCGAGAAGACCGGCGGAATCCTGCCGGGAGACGATATCATTTCGTTTTCTCGTGACGAGGGGAAGACCTGGACACCGCACCGAGTTATTCCCCGCACCCGGCTGGAGCTCTATGAAATCTCCGGCCCCTGCCTCGAGCTCAGGTCGGGCGATCTCGTCGCTGTGGCCGCGCCCTTCAAGATGCCGGACGGAGGGAATCCCTCCGGCCAGGTGGGAATTTTCCTGCGGAGCGGAGATCAGGGTAAGACCTGGACGGATGACGAAATTTTTTTCCGCTCGCCGGACGGAAACTTGACGCCTTATGAATCACGCATCTGCGAGATGCAGGACGGCCGCATTGTTGCCATCGTCTGGGCTTATGACACCGCCGCCAGCCGTCATCATCCCAATCACGTCGCTGTCTCACATGATGATGGCGGAACCTGGTCAAGGCCGATCGACACCGGAATCTGGGGCCAGGCTTCCAACGTGATCTGGCTTGGCGGCGACAGGTTGATGACTATTCATGCCCACCGGGGCGAAAATCCCGGGATTCTTGTGCGGGTCGTGGATTTCAGAGAGGATCGGTGGACGCCGATTGAGGAGATTTCCATTTACGGCGCTGGTTCGCCGACCCAGACGAAATCCGGCCAGGACATGGCCGAGATGTTTGCCGCTCTGAAATTCGGCCAGCCCTCTCTTCTCCGGCTTCCTGACGGCGAGATCCTGGCCGCCCATTGGACCGTCGAAGAAGGGAAGGGAAAAATCAGGACGCACCGCCTTCGCGTAAGATAAAGATGGAAAATGGGGACACGTACCGAATTCAAAAGAATTCAGAACATATCCCCATTTTTCTCATTCGCCAAACTATGATTAAGGACATGCGATGAAAGGTTTTACGCCACTCGATTACGGTCTCGTCATCGGCTACCTCATCCTCATCGCCGCCATCGGCACCTCCTTCTACCGGAAGAAAAGCACCGCCAAGGAGTACTTTCTGGGGGGCCGCTCGATGTCCTGGCTCCCGGTCGGAATCTCGCTCGTCGCCGCCGACCTAAGCGCCATCACCATCATGGGAGTCCCGGCCTGGAGCTACAAGCACAACATCGAACTCCTCCTCCTGAGCGTGGGATATCCCCTGATGGCGCCTTTCGTCATCAAGATTTTTGTTCCTTTCTATTCCAAGCTGAACCTCTACACCGCTTATGAGTACCTCGAGCGGCGCTTCAGCCTGGCCGTGCGGGTGGTCACCAGCATCCTCTTCCAGATCCTCCGCGGCCTGCACGTGGCCATTGTCATCTACGCCCCCTCGCTCGTCATCAACCTCGTCACCGGCCTCCCTGTCTGGCAGTGCATCCTCTTCATGGGCGGGTTCACCACGTTTTACACCACGCTCGGCGGAATGCGGGCGGTTATCTGGACGGACGTGATCCAGTTCGCTGTCGTCTCGTCCGGCGTGTTCCTCATTTTCTACAAGACCCTCAGCCAGATCAAAGGGGGAATTCCGCAGGCTTATCAGGCGGCCCTGGCGGCCGGAAAGCTCCAGCTCCTCAATTTCTCCGCCGATCCCAAGCACCTGACCACAGTCTGGGCGCTTCTGCTCGGCGGTTTTGTCCTGTCCATGGCGCCGGTGACGACCGATCAGGCCATCATCCAGCGCCTTTTCACGACGAAGTCCACCAAGGACTGCCGGCAGTCGCTCATCCTCCAGTCCCTGGTCGTCGTTCCCGTTTCGACAATGCTTTATCTTGCCGGCGTGGCCCTCTTTGTTTTTTATCAGGGCCGCCCGGGACGGCTCGCCGGCCTAGCCAACACCGACGCAGTGATGCCGTTCTTTGCCGTGCACGAGCTTCCGGCCGGCGTTTCGGGGCTGATCATTGCCGCCATCTTCGGCGCCTCGATGGCCGTCATGTCGGCGGGCATCAATTCGCTGACCACGGCGACGACGGTGGATTTCTACCAGCGGCTCTTCCGGCCTCAAGCCTCGCCCCAACGGGTCGCAAAAGTCGGCCGCATCGGGACCGCCGCCTGGGGACTGGCCATGACCGTGGTCGCGCTCTTCGCCGGCCGGTTGGGCGAACTGGCCAACGCCTACAACCTGGTGAGCAGTCATATTGCCGGCCCGCTGCTCGGCATTTTTCTTTTGGCGGTGCTGACCAAGAGGACGACGGCCGCTGGGGTCCTAACCGGAGCCGCCGGCGGTGTCTTGGCGGTCGCCCTGGTGAGCATCCTGACCGATTGGAGTTTCTTTTACCTCGCGCCGATCGGCGTCACCATGACCGTCGTTGCCGGCTATCTGGCCAGTCTTTTTATGAGCCCGCCGCCCCCCGAAAAAATCCGCGGCCTCGTCCGTGGCCAGGGGGAGATCACCTCCCTAAGGGAAAGATGAGCTACCCGACGTCAATTGGGCAGGAAGGGGACGGGCTCATTGCTCACGAGGTTGAAAAGGCTCTCGACTTCGGTGTGATACAGCTCGCGGAGGACTTTTCGGACGATCTCTTTTTTTAGAGAGTGAATCTTCTCGATTTCGTTTTTATCGATCCTCACCTGGGCCCCGGCGATGAGCTCGTGGCCCCCGGCCGTGCCGGACTTGCGGATGACTCTCTTGATCAGCCCGGCCGCGTTGGCATGGATATTGTTCGACCTGATCGAAATGTAAAGGAGGTCGCCGTACGTGCCGAGGCAGATCGACCAGCGCATGTTTTTGATTCTCAGCAGAAAATCGGCCATCTCGGCCACAAAATCCGGATAGGGAAGCTCTTCCAGGATGACTCCGGCAATATGTTTGTAATAAAACCCGTGAGTCAAAACCCGCAGCAGGTTGGAGATAAAACCGCGTGACAGGGCGGGATGTTGGATCTTGGAGAGACGATTGAAGCTCACCCGCGGAAGGAGCTCCAGGTAGGCTTTCTTGTCGGCCGGACTGCCCTCCCTTCCCAGACCCTGGGTCTCGCTGAAAATGGCGTGGAACAGGCCTGTAGCAACGGGGGTGGGAATGGCGATGCCCTCCGAGACGAGATACTCGTAGATGATGGTGGAACAGGCCCCGTAGTCGGGCCGGACGTCGTAAAAAGGCACCTTTTTTGTTCGTTGACGGAGGGGGTGATGGTCGATCACGGCCAGCGGCGTGACATTCTCCGGCAGCGTCACATTCCCCGCCCAGGGCTGGCAGTCCAGCAAAACGAACTGCCGGCGGCAGGCGACCCTGACACCTCTGATCTGGTGGGCAAGAATTTTCAAGATCCGGAGCATGGCCTTGTTTTCCGCCCGGCCAATAAACCCGTCGTAGTAAATTCTCACCGTCCGGACGCCCTTTTTCTTCAGCAGATATTGAAGCGCCATGGCCGAGGCGAGAGAGTCCGGGTCGGGATTGTTATGAACGACGAGGCAGACGGGCCGGTCCTGGCGGAGGACTTCGAACAAGCTGCCCATGCCGTTCATTTCACCACTTTCTGGAGGACTTTGACAAGCCCGGGATTTTAATAAATCCGGAAGGATTCTTTGTTTCCGATTCCTGTTCCCGCATTTTCTATTGCTCTTTAACCAGGGCTTGCAGCCTGTCTTCCATTGCCCCGCCTTCCTTGAAGAAACGCGCTTTCCACTCAGGGGAGAGGCGGTCCAGGATCCGGGCCTGGGCCATGCCGCTCAGGTAAAAGCGCAGGTCGCCCTGCTGGGTTCCCAGCTGTTTCTCAAGCCTGACGAAATCCCACGTCCAATGCGGCAGACCGGGCTTGTAAGCTGTGAAGGACGGTTCCAGGGCGCGGGCTGCGGCCAGCTCGTAAAAACGGATTTCCGCGTATTTCGCCAGGCCTTCGAGCCATTCCATCTCGCGCTCGTAGTCGGTGGTCCCGAGGCTGAACGGAATTGACTCGCGTCGGGCTCGCCGGTTCTCGAGAAAGGCGCGGGTCGCGGCGAGGACCTCAGCCCGGTCCTTGGCCTTGAGCGCCGCCGCCAGGAGCGCTCCCTCGGCCGTCCAGGCCTTGGCAAAGGCGGGATCCTTGGCCGGATAGTCGCCCTCCAGCAGATAGAGAGCGGAGGCCCTGCGGAAACGCGCCGGAGCCTCCCTCGCTTGGAAGGCATGAAACACCTCGTGGAGAAGGAGGACGACATAAAAGTCGGGGCTGATTTTAAATGGAATTTTCCCGGCCATCCGTTCGAGCGTGCTCATGCTGCCGGCCCATTCCTCCTCGACCTCGACAGCGAAAGCCTGCGGGTTCTTGGCGGGGCGTCGATAATAAGGCCGGCCGGAGAAAACGTCGCCTTCGGTCTTGACCCAAGGCGGCGGCGGAGGAATGACGGAGCCGATCATAAATTCGAAGCTGTCGTTGTAGAGGATGATGGGCAGCGCGGCGGTCCCGAGGCTCGGCCAGACATCGTCCCCCAAGGCCTGCTTGAGATTCAGCGCCTCTTGGAGAAGGGCTTTGTCCTGAGCGGTGAGGAGCGGGCTCGCCGCGGGGACGGCGGACCTGCTCGCGGCCTGGGGCCGAGGATCGCCCGCCCCCGAAACGATGGCGGCTGAGATCAATAGAAAAAGCGCCATAACTTTGCCGGTCTTCATCTTTCTCCGTCCAGGGTTTGCTCCTTCCAGTATGCCATATTTTCGCCGGACGGCAAATAATCCGGCGGCCATCTCCGTCTTTGACATCCCCGAGATCGAGCGATATATTCCTTCCTGAAACAAAGGAGAAATTCATGAAAAGACGGGATTTTATCGGCACGGCGGCAGGCGCGGCCGTCCTGGGCGCATGGGGAAAAGGCGGCCGGGCGGCCGAAAAGAATTTTGAGAACCTGACGATCTTCGAGCGGCCGGTCCACAAGACTCCTCCTATCAAGCTCCGATTCCAAGGGGAGACTAAAGAGCTGACGGCGGGAATCGAAATCCTGGCTCCGGAGCTGAATGTTGAGGTCACGCCGCAAGGCCTCCCGGTCAATGTCAGCCGGGTTAAACAGAATCTCCTGCGGGTCACCAAAAAAAGCAATAAAGCGGAGATTCACTACAGTCAAAAAAATCACTTCTTCCGCGGCCTGGGGATACTCCTTCAAGAGATGAAGGAGAAGAAAGAGTTTGAAATTATCGAAGAGCCCCAATTCACGACAGTCGGCGCCATGTTCGACGTCTCGCAGGGGAACGCAGTGATCGGCGTCCCGAGCGTCAAAGTCTTTATCGATCACATGGCCCTTATGGGGCTGAACATGCTGATGCTCTACGCCGAGGACAGCTACGAGATCAAGGAGGAGCCCTATTTCGGCTACATGCGCGGCCGCTATTCGCAGGACGACCTGCGCGAGATCGACCGCTACGCGGCCCTCTTCGGCATCGAGGCCATTCCCTGCATGCAGACCCTGGCTCATCTGACGGATGTCCTGCAATGGGCGGCCTACGGTGACATCAAGGAGGACGAGGACACACTTTTGCCCGGCAGCGAAAAGACCTACGCCTTCATCGAGCGGATGATCGACGCGGCGGCGGCGCCGTTCCGGACCCGGCGCATCCACATCGGCATGGACGAGGCCTGGCGTCTCGGCCAGGGGAATTACCTCAAGCTCCACGGCTGGCGCAAAAAAATCGATATCATGACCGAGCATCTCTCACGTGTCCTCCAGATCACCGAGAAGCACGGCTTGAGGCCTATGATCTGGAGCGACATGTACTTCCGGGCCGCCTCCCAGACGGGCGACTATTACGATATGTCGAGCGCCATCAGCCCCGAGGACATCGCCAAAATGCCCAGGAACGTCCAGTTTGTCTACTGGGATTACTACCACAACGAGCCGGAATTCTATAAAGAATGGATCCGGCGCCACAGGGAATTCGGGTCGGACCCGGTTTTCGCCGGCGGCATCTGGGGCTGGCAGGGCTACGGGATGAGCCACGGCAAGACGTTTGTGACGACCAACGCCGCCCTGGGGGCCTGCAAGGAGACGGGCGTCAAAGAGGTGTTCGCCACAATCTGGGGAGACGCCACGACGGAGAGCAACATTTTCGGCCATCTCCTGGGTCTTCAGTTGTTCGCCGAACACGCTTACGCGCGCCAGCTCGACGAGGAGAAGCTCAGAAAGCGCTTTGAATTCTGCACGGGCTGCCGGTACGAGGACTTCTGGGACATCAATGGGGTGAACGTAATCCCCGGCGTCGACAGGAATTCGCCCGCCAATCCCAGCCGCTACCTGATGTGGCAGGATATCCTTCTGGGGTTATTCGATAAGAATATCGAAGGGCTGCCGCTGGAAAAACATTATTCCGAGCTGGCCAAAAAGCTGGACACGAACGCCGGGCGGAACGGCCGTTTCGATTTCATCTTCCGGTATTATGCGAAAGTCAGCGCCGTCCTGGCGGAAAAATCTGAGATCGGACTCAAGATGAGAAAGGCCTATCTCGCCAAAGACTCTGGAGTGTTGAAAAAGATCGCTGGAGAGGTTCTGCCCGATCTGGCGGATCGGGTGGCCGACCTCCGGCTATGCCATCGTTCCCTCTGGATGGCCATCCATCAGCCGCCCGGATGGGAAGTGTTAGACCTCCGCTATGGCGCTCTCCTGATGAGGGTCGACACGGCGCGCCTGCGGCTGGAGGACTATCTGGCAGGCAGGATCGCGGCTATCCCCGAGCTCGAGCGGGAGAGGCTGCCCTGGCAGGGCCGGGAAGGCGTCGCCGACCTGATCTGCAATTCCTACGACCGGATCGCGAGCGCCAGCCGCCTGGCCTATTCATACAAAATGTAGCGCCGACGGCGCCGCGCACAACTCCGGCCAGGATTTTATTTATAAAACCAATCCAGGTCGGCGCGGCGGAGGCGGAGGCGGGTCACGGTTTTGCCGTCTTTCAACTCACCGAGCCAGTAGGCGAGGTAGGCCCATTTGTCCTTAAAATATACGGCTGTATAGCAGTAGCCGGCGTTGGGATCGTTTTCGATCTCCCTGAAATGCTCCCAGGTCTTCCCTTCGTCGCGGCTGATGGCGCTCACCAGGGGGGTGCGGCCGCCGTATAGCCCGTGATCCTGGGGAAAGGGAAAGCGGCCGGAATGGTCGTTCCAGACGGCCAGCAGGTCACCGGTCGAAGGAATCCGCTTCAGCGAGAGCGGCGAATTCGGCGACTTGAACGGTATCGGCAGGGGAGGGCTCCAGGTTTTTCCGCCGTCGGCCGATATCATCCCGTACTGGCACCCCTGGTCTGTTCGCGTCCACGAGAAAAGCGTTCCGTCCTTGAGCTCGATGAGGCCGGGTTCCTGGAGCCCGGAGTGCGAGGCCAAGGGGATCGCCCACCAGGTGTCTGACTCCAGCCAGGTCCGGCCACCGTCGTCGGACAAAAAGAACAGGGCGATGGCCCGGGGATCAAAATTCTTGAAATCCTTAAAGTCCTTACCCTTCAGCCGGTGATACGCGGCGGGCACGACCAGGCGGCCGCTGCGGAGCTGGACCACGCGGTCGTTGTTGACGACGAAGTAGCCGGGCGCGGGGATGGCCAAAGTGGCGGCACCCCAGGTTTTTCCCTCATCCGTCGAGATTTTCATATAGGGCCGGCAATCATGGAGGCCGTTCTTTTGCAGATAAAAAAGGGCGATCCGGCCATCGGCGAGCCTGAGAAGCGAGACGCTCATGACGTTCTCGGCGGCGTCGTTTTTAACGATGATCCCGGGCTCTTTGGACCAGGTCAGACCCGCGTCGGATGAATAGATGGCGGCGATATCGGCGCCGGCATTGTCATCGCTGCCGCCATAGAAGCGAGTGTAGGCGAAGATCAGCCGGCCGTCCCGGAGCTCCAGGAACGCCCCTTCCGAATTCCGCGGATTGTCGGGACCGGTCTCGAGGTCGAAGACGGTCCTGTTTTCCGGCGCCTGATTTTGGGCCGGACACAATCCGCCGCAGAAAATGAGGAGGAGAAACGCACCGATAGCAGTCCCAGTGGACCAGGCAGGCCCAGTCCGGGCGTTTTTCTTGTTTTCGGGGTAGAGAGACTCGATATTCCTTGTTTTCCTTAGCATGTCACGTTTCCTTCAATAAAACGATTCAGCCCCAAGGCCATGTGCTGAACATATCGCCGCTGGATGCCCCCTGTCAATAGTCGGGAGGAAAGTCTCCGGGGGTGAATTTGCGTTTACATGAGAATCTCCAATGATGGATTATGGGAATGGGTGGCATGGCACCAGTCCCCGCACCGCCCGGAGCGTAGGGGACCCCTCTCTTGACGGGTGCGGAGC
>CAZYWP010000112.1:0-10439 GCA_964651495.1 uncultured Eubacteriales bacterium
TTGAATAGGAAACCCTTTTCTGCTGCGCCGGCTGGATGAGCATTCGGGCGTCAATTTTGCCTCATCCCGTCGTTAGGGATGATCAATCGTAGCATGATCGGATATCCCAGACTCCTTCTTCGGGGGAAGGAGAAAATCACGCAAAATATTCGCTGCCGGCCTCAGCGGCCAGCAAAAGCTCTTGCTAAGCGAGCCGGGGCGGAGGAGGCCTCTCCGCCACAAAGGTCAGCTTGAGGTGGTTGATGATGCGATCGACCACGGAGAAATCGGCAAGACCCTTGATCCTCGCCAGCCCGGTGGTCAAATTGAACTTTAGCGGTTTCCCGGTGATCATGGAGGTCCTGGCCATTGCCGCCGGCGTCTTGATCCTGCTCGGCCGCTAAGCGAGGCGGAAACAACGATATAATTTTGTTTCGAATCAGGCCGGGCTGGGTAAGTTCCGGGACCTCAGGTTTAGCCCGTAAGTCGTTGATTAATTATCCAATCTCGAAGCGCGAACCCTGAGGATTGCTCCCGGTCAACGGCGGTCAAGGTTTTGAAGTCGCGAGTCAGGCTTTCAACCTGAATGGCTGCTTGAACCGTGCTCAATGAAATATTTTGTTTCTATTTCTTTATTTCGACCGGCTTCAGAGTTGTTTTTACGTCGACATTCTTCACGTCCACTGGGAGAAGAGAATTTTTTACTTCCACTGGAATCGCAGCAATATTCACCACTTCAACGGGTAATTTATCAGGAATGTCTATCATCACGGGATCCCAATTTTGTCCAGACACTCTTTCAATCGCCTTAATTCGGACATCAATAATATCAGGAGCAGAGCCGTATAGCATAGGAAACAATCTGACGTCTTTAAGGCAGATAAAAACAAGGCAAACGGCAATGACGGTGAGAATAAATTTTGTGTAGTTGTCGACCTGCATTTTTGATTTCATCCTTTCCTCCTTCTATTAAAGTATCCCAAACTCTAAGCCTGCGGATAGGGATTTCCTTTTCTGCGTCGCGAGGTTCTGGTTCCCGAGAAGCTCAGGTTTCGCGTCACCCTTCATAAAAGGATACTAATCCTCACCTCCAATTGAAGTCAAGAACGAGAAAACCGCCCCGATGAAGGCCCGCCAGCCGAGTTGGTATCACCCGAAGTTATCAGACGGACCAAGAGTTCTCTGACTTCGACTCCGCCTTCCGCTGGCATGAGATAAATGACCAAGTGCAGAGCTCGATTATCAAGCAATACATTTCCGGGATACTCCATTCGAACAGGGGATTTGAAAAGATGATTATAAGGGAGACCGCGGACCGCGGACAAAGATGAGAAAAGGGGAGCTTGCGAACCTCGAGTGGCGGGACGTGGATTTTGAGCGCAGTGTGATAAAGATCAGTCCCAAAGCAGGATGGACGCCGAAGGGGAAGAGGGGACGTGAGATCCCGATCAATGATGAGCTCCTGCCTGTTCTTCTCAAATTGAAAGAGAACTCCAAGGGCAGGTACGTGGTTGAAAAGACAAACGACAAACCGTACAATAGGGGGGCTGGCTAGACTTCTAGCGCCTGGTACCGAGCGGGCATAACTCAGCGGTAGAGTGCCAGCTTCCCAAGCTGGGAGTCGCGGGTTCGAATCCCGTTGCCCGCTCTTTTTTTATTCCATGAAAGAATGGCGGCTGATCATCGACAAGACACCCCTGCCTGGTGCTCTGAATATGGCCGTCGATGAGTTCCTCTTTCGTTCGCTCCGCGACGAGCCCCGCACCTTTTTGCGTTTCTACCAGTGGGCCAAACCGACGGCGTCGCTCGGCTATTCTCAGGCGGTGGAGAAAGTCCTCGACCTTGACTACTGCCGCCGGAACGGCATTGATGTGGTCAGGCGCATCACGGGCGGGAAGCTCGTCCTCCACCATCGCGAGATCACCTATTCCGTCGTCTCCTCGGATACGGAGGTTTTTTCTTCCACCGTGGCCGAATCCTACCGCCTGATTTCGAACGCGCTGCTGTGCGGCCTGGAGAAAATGGGTTTGCAGGCTAAGCTGGCCGGCCCGCCTCCGGCGTCTTATGGAAGAGGAAACATGCCCTGCTTTTCTTATCCCGCCCGAGACGAGATCGAGATCGACGGCCGAAAAATCGTCGGCAGCGCCCAGAAGCGGGTGGGCCGCCGCTTTCTCCAGCACGGTTCAATTCCCCTCGAGACGAATGAACAGATCCTGAAGAGGATATCGCGGGCCGATGGCGCCAACTCGGAGATCGGGATAGCCTCCCTTTCCGAAGCCCTCGGCCGTCCTGTCGATTTCGAGTGGGCGGTCGACCGTCTGAGGGAGGGAATCGCGGCCTATTTCCAGGTCCGCCTGCGGACGAAGGTCTTCGCCCCCGAAGAGGTCGCCGCCATCCTTGAGCTCCAGAAGATACGATACGAGAACGAGGCCTGGACGCTGGGAAAAGGGAACAGACCGAATATTGATTTTTTTGCTCCCGAATGATACGATTTGGCTGTACACGAGGCGCATGAGTCATGAACGAAGTCGATGAGCTGGCCAAGCTGGATGTCCAGAGCCTGCCGCCGCTGCGGCCGATGGTCCTGGATGACCTCCATGCCAAGGCCCTGAAGAATTTGTACCTGGAGCTGGGAACGGGCCCCGTCCTCTACCTTCTCTCGCCGTCCTATTCTGTGCTCCACCCCACCCCCAACGAGACCATCAGCGATTTCATCAGCAAAAAGGAAAGCCTGCTCGACTATCTCAAGGAATGCATCATCCGGAACCTGGCGGTCTACTCCGTGCTCCTGGACATCAACAGCTATTTCGTCGAGCAGAACAACCACGTGCTCCTGGCCCGGTTGCGGGAGAAGGACTCCGGGGGGCGCCGGTTCGAGGTCAAGTTTTATACCAATTCCCCGGCGGAAGTGACAACCCATTACGAGGATAAAATCTACATCGGCCGGGATTTCGTCGACCTGTTCAATTTCAAGCGGAAATACTTCGGCGTCAAGGAGCTGATCATCTCCCTCAAGGACCAGAACGAGAAGATGATCGACAAAGCGCAGGATAAGCTTGCCAATCCCCTTGAATACAAGTCCTTCTTCCAGGAGATCCAGGAGCTGGTCAATGAGCTGCGGTCGGAGAGCCTGCTCATCCTCCAGTCACTCCCCCCGCACCTCGAATTCTCCAAGCTCAGCGACAGGGACCTGATCGACATCAACGCCCAGTATCGCACTATCAATCACTATGTCATCGAGCTGCATGACGAGGTGGAGGAATTCGAAAACCTTCTCCATTACAAGAAGGAAAACGATTTCACCCGCTACGTCACCAAGTACAAAAAGGACATCACCAACCTCATCTCGTATTTCAACATCAAGATCAACGGCGTGATGACGCAGAAAATCTACGGCTTGAAAAACCGAGAGAAATAAAAAAGGGGACGATCCCGGACCAGAACCGTCCCCGCTCAGCTTACAGGGCTATTGGGAGATTCCTTTTTCCACCTGAATATCGTTGTATGTCGTTATCAGTCGGATCTGAGGCTTGTCCTGGACGCCCGTGAACGCCCGGGCCACCGTCAGCCCGTTTTTTTCCTCAATCGAGATGTCCCCGCTGATCTGCCAGCGAATGTCGCTGTTCTTGGTCTGGGCTTCCAGCGGGTAGGGCTCTTCTCCCGGCCAGAAAAAGACGATCGGAGTGTAATCGCAGCGGGCTTCGACCGGACCCGTCAGCGCCAGCGGGCGCAGGGTCAGCTCCCCGTGGGAGAGCAGGACCGTCGTCTTGCCGGAGAACTCTCGCAGGTCGACCGGCTCGTAGGATGTGGAAACGTAGATTTCGCCGCCGACAATATCCTTTCCGGATACAGCTACGCTCTTTCCTGTCACCTGCACGTTCCCCCGGACCTGGCTCAGGGTCACCGGCTCATAGTCGTCGCTGATTATGATGTCGCCGTTGACTTCAGCGGCTTCGACCGGCGAGTGATGGCCGTCGATTTTCAGCGGGCCGACCCGGAGGAGGGTGATCTTCTCGTAGGAACTCATGATCTCCAGGGGGCCCGGGAGGTCCTCGCCCCGAATCTCTGTATGGGGGGCGTCGATGGTGATCTTTCGGCCGATGTTCCGGAGGCGGATAATCCCGTATGCCTGCTCGATTCTCATCTCTCCCGCCACCTGCGTAGCCTGGATATTCGAGTGCCTGCTCCTGATCTCGCAGCCCGACTGGATGTTCTCCACCTCGACATCCTCATAGCTGTTCTCGATCTTCAGGCTTCCCGGCACCGCGGAAACGACGACCTGGCCGTGGGAATTTTCGATCGCAGCCGAGGCCACCCGGGCGGCCCTGACCAGCCCGTACCTGTTTTTTATGTCGATCGCCGTCTCGAGCGGAACGCTGATCCGGAAGTCGGTCTCGAAATTCCTCCGCTTGAACTCCTCCCGGTTGGTGCCGAGGGTAACGGCTAGGTCATCCCTGCTGACGACGGCATGAAGCCGGTCCGCTATTTCCCTGGCCTCCTCCTCGGTCCGGCGCCAGACTTTCTTGACCATGGTGATGCTGATTTCGCCGCCTTCGACGCCTTGAATTTCGACATTTCCGTGGGAGTTGACGACTTTAAGCAGAGAGGGGAGGGGCGCTTCGACGGCCTGAGACTCTTCATAGGTGAAGAGCTCCTGGTCCCATTCGAAGAAATCCCCCAGGTGCCATTCCCAGTCGATCTTCCCCGTCTTGGCGTGGTAGAAAAAGACGCCGGCGAGGATGATGAAAATGAGAAGGACGACCTCTCTGGCTTTCATTGTCCTTCCTGCTCGGGTTTTGCGGCCGCGGCCTCCTCCTCTTTTCTTTCCTTGAGCCCGAAGTACAGCTTCCAGGCGCCCCAGACGATCAGAGCGATCGGCCAGAGGCGGGCCACGAATTCCCAGACATCGACATCGAAATTCTCCAGGATGAAGATCAGCCCGATGACGATGAGAATGATCCCCCAGGCGAGTGCGTTGCGTTGTCTCTTGGCCATGATACCTCCTTATCTATCTCAGGACCGGTCCTTGCTGAAGTAGTCCAGGACGAGCTTGGCGCCGATGACGATCACCACGGCCGGCCAGAGGTCGAAGATGACCTTGTAGCTGATGACCTCGAAATTGCCGAGAAGAAGGACAGCGCCGAGCACGATGAGCAGGATTCCCCAGAACACGGAGCCGGCCTTGATCGCTTCGGCGGCCAGGTCTTCTTCTCCCTCTTCGATCTCTTTGCCGAGGAGAGCTCGACGGTTGATCCGGCTCGCGGTGTGGACAGAGTCGATGATCTGGAAAAAGTAGAACCCCGCCAGGATCAAGGCCACGAATGGCTGGGCCTCTCCCTGCTCCTGCATGGTGATCAGGCCGGCGAAGATGACCAGGTAGATGAACCCCTTGATGACCTCGCCGTTGTAGAAGGGGCCGATGCCGAAGGGAAAGAGCGCGGCCAGCAGCCCGGCCAAAAACGGAGATTTACGGGGCTTCGGGACGACGATTTTCTCCTGAACAATGACTTTTTCTTCCATTGATTATTCCTCCTGTGAAGGTGTTTGATCCTCGTGTGCGCCGAAGATCTGCCAATTCTTGATGGACGCAAAAATATTGTCCGCCCGGTCGCCCAGGCGGTCGGTGAACGAGCCGGCCCTGGCGTAGATTTTCTCCGCTTGGCTGTAGCCGAGGCGGAGCTGCTGCTCGATGGACCGGTCGATCATTTTTTTGTTCGGGTTGAAAAGATAAAAGGAGACCAGCGTGAGGAACACCGAGGCCGCGGCGAACACCGGCTGGAGCGATGGCTTGAGCAGGAAATCCAGGCTGAAGCTGAACTTTTTCTTTGTTGTGGGGATGGCCGCGAGCCTGGAGAGGAGCTCCGGGCTGACCTCGAGCTCGGGAATCCCGCTGAGCGCGAGGCGGGTCTCCTTTAAAGCCGCAAGAAGTAGAGCACACGAGGGGCAGGCCAGGAGGTGACTGTCGACAGCGGCCTTTTCCTTGGAAGTGAGATCACCCTCGACGTAAAGGGACAGGAGTTCCTCGATCCGTTCACATTTCATGGCTTGCCTCCTTGCGATCCTGGAGGATTTTCGCCAGCTGCAACCGGCCCCGGCTGACCCGCGACTTGACTGTTCCGATCGGAAGACTAAAGATTTGAGCGATCTCCTCGTAGGTCTTGTCCTGGATGTCCCGGAGAATGACGGCCAGGCGGATTTCGGCCGAAAGCCGGTTGAGGCCTTCCCAAACCAGCTTGCGGTTCGCCTCCGCGTTGAGCCCGGCCTCCGGGTTGGAAGCCGCCCCCGCCGCCAGAAGGTGGTCTTCAAAGGCATCCCGGCTGGTTTTTTCCCATCTTGTCCGGCGGTAAGTGTCGATGAGGTGGTTCCTGGCCAGGGTCAGGAGCCAGGCGGCGAAGCTTCTCTCGAAATCGTACTTGCCCAGGGAGTTGTAGAGCTTGAGGAAGATGTCCTGGGTCAGGTCTTCGGCTTCCTGGTAGCTCCCGGCGAATTGGTAGGCCAGGTTGAAAACCCGCTTGGAATAGGCGTTAACCAGCATCTGCCAGGCTCCTTCGCTGCCTTTCAAACAATCCCTGATAACCAGTGTTTCGTCCACTCACTTCACCCCGATAGACGAGATCGGCCGGCGGAAAGTTCCCGGAATTTCATGATTTTTGGCTATTTTACCATGATTCTGAACTGGCGACACAATAAGGTTTCGTTCAGGCTATTTGTTATTGACACCGACCCGCGGCCGGGGATATTATTTTTTCATAAGGGGAAGCTGGAGAAGAAAAAATGAATGACAAGATTCCTTTTCAAGCCATCGAGTGGCAGTCCGTTTCCAAAACGGAATATCCCGGAGAATCGGGGACCGCATTCTGGCGGACCATCCAATTGCCCGGTCTGCGCCTCAGGATCGTCGAGTATTCCCCGGGGTACGTGGCCGACCACTGGTGCCCGAAAGGTCACATCGTCCATTGCCTGGACGGCGAATTCGTCAGCGAGATGCACGACGGAAGCGCGTTCACCCTCAAAAAGGGCATGACCTATGTGGTTTCGGACGAACTCAGTTCGCATCGTTCGGTGTCCGGACCAGGGGCGACGCTGCTGATCATCGATGGTGATTTCTTAAGGAGGTGATACCATGATGAAACTCGTCTTTTTGCTATCGGCAGTCGGATTGCTTGCCGGCGCGGCGATATCTTATTCGCCGACCGGCTCCATGGGCCAAAGCGCCGTCTTTCAGGAGCTTTTATCCGTTCCTCTTGACGATAACCAGGCGGCGTTTGTCTTTCTCGGCTTCTCGGCGGTCGTCGTCCGGACTGCCAAGGGCACCCTGATCATCGACCCGGCTGACCTCTTGTTGGATAAAGATATAGCGGCCTTCCAAGGAAAGACTGTGGACGCGGTGCTCTATACCCACGGCCACGGTGATCATTTTGACCTGGAGACGGCGGTCAAGTTTTTCAAGGCAACCGGCGCTCCCATCGGCGCGGAAAGCCAGGTCGCCCAGGCGCTGAAAAGGGGAGGAGCGATCCCCGCAGACAAAATCGTCGATTTCGGAGCGAATCCGGCCCAAACCTTGGGAGCATGGACGATCAAGGCAGTCCGGGGTCAGCATGTGGGCCCGATCGTGCTGTTCCATATGGCCACGGAGGGGATCGGTATTTTTCATGGCGGGGATTCGAACTATGTTCCCCTCAAGAACCTGGCCGCCGGGCTGGCCTTTCTCCCCGCAGGGGATCCGTCACCCACGGCCTCGCCCGACGCAGCTCTGAAAATGGCCCGGGATCTCAAGCCGCGCGTCGTCGTCCTCTTCCACGGCTCGGACGCTCAATACCAGGAATTCAAGAAAAAAGCCCAAACGGCCATGCCGGCTGTGGAAGTGATTATCCCGGAGACAATGAAAGTCTATACCGTCAAGCTCTCCTGATTTCAGGTTTGGGCTCACTATTCGGGGGACGCCATACATAATGCATTAAATTCAGGGAAACGCAGATTTCCGCTCAGGTGGGAAGCGGCCGCCTATCTCACCGGGCCGAGGTACTTGTCGAGCCAGGCGAGAGTTTCTTTGATCAACTCGGACCTGGGAACAAGATGGCTCGAATCATAGATGATCTGGCGTTTGCGTTCGGCCGGCGTCCCGAGCAATGCAAACATGGGTTTCTGAGAGGTCTCCGGCGGATAATAATAGTCGTATTTTCCGTTCAGCATGAGGACGGGAATTCTGACCCTGGAGACAAAATTGATCTGATCCACCTCAGGCAGAGTTCTTTGAAGGTAAAACCCCGCGACGTATAAAACGGCGGCTTTAAGACGGTCCTCGACCGCAGGAATGATAGCTCCCATGGCAGCTCCCCAACTGTATCCAAAATAGGCGATCCTATCACTGGCAATATCTTTCCTTGTCTCAAGATAATCGATAGCTCTTGAGACATCCTTAGACCACATTAAAACATGCTCTTTGTAAAAATTCGTTTCCGCGGGATAGTCGGATTGTAAACCGTCGCCTCTTTCATATGTCCCCTTATAAATTGGGATCATAACCGCACGCCCGTTTTTCACAATGTAATCCACAGCTCGCATTTGGCCGGATTCAAGGGCTTCGTTCGAACGTTGAAATATCGCACCGGAGCCGGGAAAATAGACAACAACTTGATAGGGTAGAGTGGATTTTTTAGGAAGATAAAGAAACGCCGTGACACGCTCGTGCCCATATGCGGCGTCGAGCGAAATCTTCTCCTTAGTCCACGCTTCGGAGCTTGCATCCTCTAACTCAATCTTGGAATTGAGGGGTGTTTTATCATAAGCATACATTCTCTTGTAAACCTCAAAGATCTCGTCGGAGACAGGTTTTTCGTTTAAAAAGTCACGGAAGGCCGTTTTTATGGGCCTTTGGAGGTCGGCCAGCTTCTTGTCCGCTCTAAGGTACTTAATGCATCGGAGTCCGTTTGTCAGTGATCGATCGAACGAATTCGCGGCAAAGGCATCGCAGAATGAGTACTCGTTATCGTTCCAGCCTCCGCCGAATATGTATCGATGATTATCCCCATCATCATTCCAGCACCATTCCCGGACATTGCCGGCCATATCGAATGTTCCACAGGTGCTCACGCCTGGGAAGGTGCCGACGGACGCAGGGCCTTTTTGATTGAAATTGCTAAGGGGAACAATGTACTGAATCCAGAGAATACTGGCAGCCGTACTCCAGTGGTAGATCGTCGGCAGGTTTTTCCCGGCGAATCCGGCGTACGCTGCGGCTTCGTACCAGGAGATGCCGCCCACTGGAAAATCGTCCTGGCCCGAAGAATAGTAGCCACCCTCCCAGGAAGCGGGTCCCGGTCGACCCGTTTTATCGACGAATTCGGCCATGGCTTCATCCCAAGTCAGGGTTTCTCCGTTTTTGACAAAAGGATGCTTCCAGTATTCCTTTTTTTGATAGCCGCCGCTTTCGAGAAACCTCATGAATTCTTTGTTCGTGACCTCAAATTTATCGACTAGAAAGTCGACGAGCTCAACCTCGGGAAGATGGTCAAGGCCATTGTTCTCACAAGAATAGGCGCCGCCTTTCACGAAAACCATGCCGGCCAGAGAGTCATCTTCTTTCGCTAACGTGAAATCAACCGTACCATCCTCGGGATTAAAAGCCGTTATCGACTCTGCGAATCCTTCTCTCGCAATTTTTAATCGGTAACGGCCGCGGGGCACTCTCAGCTGATCGATAGGTGTTTGACCGCAGGGCTGCCATTCTCGTTCAACAGCGGAGTAGTTCTTCAGATAGACAGAAGAACCCGGTGGCTCGGTGCGGATTGAGACTGTCCTTGAAAACTTGGGCCAGGCATTTGCGAGGATGGGTTCCCCCGATATATATTTTTCGGCTTTCACGGCGAGGTCAAAAGCCGCTTGGTATTCTTGCAAATCGGCCAGCCGGAGGACTTCTGGAACGGCCTGTTCTCGAGCCCAGCTAATTTTGTTCATGCGGTTGAAAAACAAGAAGGCGAGTAGAACGATAGCGAGGAGGACGATGATAGAAGGGACCGCGACGATGGGACGCTTGAAGCGTTTCCAGAGCGAACGCAGATTCAATATGCCGCCCGCTTCGGCTTTCAGAGCTTCCTGGTATTTCCTGAGGTCTTTCCCGATCTCCGCAGCAGACTGATATCGGGAATCGAGGTTCTTGTTCAAAGCTCGCCCTATCACCCGCTGAAGCTCTGGAGGAATCGGCGGTATCTTGTCCTTTAGAGGCTTCGGCTCCTCGTGGACCACGGTATAGAGAATCGAGGCCTCATGATCGCCCTGGAAGGGAAGCTTGCCGCTCAGAAGCTCGTAGAGAACGACACCGAGCGACCAGATGTCGGTGCGATGGTCAACCTCTTTTCCGAGCGCCTGCTCAGGAGACATGTAGGCCACCGTCCCGAGCGTCGTCCCTTCCCGCGTCAACAGAGTCCCACCCTTCACTTTGGCCAGCCCGAAATCCATGA
>CAZYWP010000113.1:0-10230 GCA_964651495.1 uncultured Eubacteriales bacterium
CATCCTTGAGAAGCCCCCCCAAAGCGGGTATAATATTGACTTCCTTGCCAGAGGAACCTGGCTGCGTCAATAAGCCGGAGAAATCATACTTTTTGCTTAGACCAGGAGGAATTCATGATCAATGCCCTGACTAAAATACCGACTCCGGTCAACGAACCCATTTTGAGCTATGCCCCGGGCGCTCCCGAGCGAAAGGCAATCAAGGAAGAGTTGGCCAGAATGCTCGGTCAGGAAATCGAGATTCCTCTCGTCATCGGTGGAAAAGAAGTCCGGACGGGTGATCTGGGAGACTGCCGCTGTCCCCACGACCACCGGCACCTGCTGGCCCGCTTCCACAAGGCCCGGGCGGCCGAGGTCGAGATGGCCGCAGCCGCCGCCAGAGCAGCCTGGAAAGACTGGTCGGAAATGGACTGGATGTCCCGGGCGGCCATTTTCCTCCGGGCGGCCGAGCTTCTATCCACCAAGTACCGGCACGTCCTCAACGCTGCCACCATGCTCGGCCAGTCCAAGACGGCCCACCAGGCGGAAATCGACTCGGCCTGCGAACTGATCGACTTCTATCGCTTCAACCCCTTTTACATGAGCCAGATCTACAGACAGCAGCCCGAATCCTCTTCGGCCACTTGGAATTACCTGGAATACCGTGCCCTGGAGGGGTTTGTTTTCGCCGTCACGCCGTTCAACTTCACGGCCATCGCCGGGAACCTGCCGGCTTCTCCGGCCATGATGGGAAACACGGTGCTCTGGAAGCCCGCCTCATCGGCCGTGTTCTCGGCTTACTTCCTGACCAAGCTGTGGAAGGAAGCCGGCCTGCCGGACGGGGTCATCAATTTCATCCCGGGTTCGGGCCGCTTTGTCGGCGACCCGGTGCTCGAGAAACCCGACCTGGCGGGCGTCCATTTCACCGGCAGCACGAGCGTCTTCCAGGGTATGTGGAGGACGATCGGGGCCAACATCATGAAATACAAGACCTATCCCCGCATCGTCGGCGAGACGGGCGGCAAGGACTTCGTCTTCGTCCATCCCTCGGCCGACGTCGCCGTCGTGGTGACGGCCCTGATCCGTGGCGCCTTTGAGTATCAGGGACAGAAGTGCTCGGCCGCGAGCCGGGCTTACATCCCCGATAACCTTTGGCCGGCCGTGAAGGAGAGATTGATCGACGAACTCAAAACGGTCAAGATGGGCGACGTCGCCGATTTCTCAAACTTCATGGGTGCCGTCATCGACGCCGCCGCCTTCGACAACATCGTCGAATTTATTGAATACGCCAAGAAATCGAGCGAAGCCGAGTTTGTTTTCGGCGGCGGGCACGACAAATCCAAGGGCTATTTCATCGAGCCGACGGTAGTGCGGACGACGAACCCCAAATTCAAGCTGCTGGAGGAGGAGATCTTCGGACCCGTCCTGACCGTTTACGTCTATCCTTCGTCCGAGTTCAGCCAGACCCTCCGGCTCTGCGACAGCACGTCGACTTATGCCCTGACCGGGAGCATCATCTCTACGGACCGGAAGGCCATCGTCGAGGCCTATGCCGCCCTGCGGCACGCGGCCGGCAATTTTTACATCAATGACAAGCCGACCGGGGCAGTCGTCGGCCAACAGCCGTTCGGCGGGGCCAGGGCTTCGGGGACGAACGACAAGGCAGGCTCGTACCTCAACCTCTTGCGCTGGACCAGCGCCCGCTCGGTCAAGGAAAACCTCAATCCGCCCAGGGACTACCGGTATCCTTTCCTGGCGGAGAAATAGGAGTCCTGGCCGGCTTTTGGGAAAGCCAGCCTCAACTGTCCGCTCAAGGCCACCCCGACGGTGGCAGGAGGAGGAAAAGACGATGAAGGGATCAAAAACCTGGGTTTGGATCTTGTTCTTCGGCTCTCTCTGGGGGATCAATGAGGTCGTTACCGGCGAGATCCTGTTCCGGAATGAGGTGCTTTTGGCCTCTGCCTGGCTTTCGGCCTGGGTTTTTTTCATCCTGGCCGTGGCCAGGGGGATCGTCAACAAGCCCGGGACATCGACCCTTATCGCCGGGATCGCGGCGGTTTTTAAGCTGGTTAACGCCCCTCCGTTTTTCTGCCATCTCCTGGCCATCTTCCTTCTGGGAGTTGGATTCGACGTGGCGGCGAGCCTGTTGATCAAGAAGGGGCGAAAGCCCGCCCTTTGGCAGGGTCTTACGGGCGTCCTGGGCGCCTATGGGGGGTACGCCCTGTTTGCCTTGATCATTACCTACATTGTTCGCTATGCGTATTGGGTCGACGGCGGCGCGGCCAAAGTCCTGAATCACATCTTCGTCGACGGCAGCCTGGCTGCCGCCGTTTCGGCTTTTCTCGTTCCTCTGGGCTACAGGTTTGGTTTGCACGGCTGGCCCGTCCTGGAGAAACACTCCCGCTGGTCGTCTATTGGGGCAACCGCCGGCTTGGTGATTCTCTGGGCCCTTGGCCGGATGGCGGGCTGAGGAGCTATCATGAGGATCAAAGTCAACAGAGACAAATGCACGGGATGCCGCCTCTGTCTCCAAATCTGCACCATTGAGCATTTCCGCGAAATCAACCCCAAGAAGGCGGCCCTCCGTGTCGAAGCCAAGTTCCCGGATCCCGGGAAGTACCGCCCGTTTGTTTGTACTCAGTGCGGGAAATGTGAGGAGGTCTGCCCGGAGGGAGCGATTAGCCGTGCCGCTTCCGGCGCCTACATCGTGGATAAGGACAGGTGCACCAACTGTGGGGAGTGCGTTTCCGCCTGCCCAGTCGGGGTCGTTTTCCAGCATCCCGATCACGATTTCGTCATCATCTGCGACTTCTGCATGCTCTGCACGGAACTCTGTAACACCGGAGCCCTCGTGAAGTGGGAAAAAGGGGCTTCCTCAGAAGCCAGGGAGGCATGAGATGGCCGACGGCCTGGCTGGAACCACTCTGCGGATCAACTTGACTACGGGCGATATCCGGCGCCTTCCCACCGACGAGGCACTCTACCGCCGCTGGCACGGCGGAAGGGGGATCACAGCCAAGATCCTGTATGATGAAGTCCCCCGGGACGCCGACCCCCTCGGCCCGAAAAACATCTTTATCCTCAACGCCGGCATCATGAGTGGCTGCTATATCCCCGCCGGCTCCAAGGTGGAGTTCGGCGCTGTCTCGCCCTTGACCAACGGCCCCGGGGACTCCAACATGGGAGGGCATCTCGGTCCCACCCTGAAGTTTGCCGGGTATGATCTCATTATTTTCGAGGGCATCTCCCCCAAGCCGGTGTATCTCTTCCTGGACAATGAGAATGTTGAGCTGCGGGATGCCTCTGGATATTGGGGCATGAAATCCCTCGACTGCGAGAAGAAACTCAAGGGGGACCTGGGCGAGGACTTTGAGATCGCCACCATCGGGCCGGCCGGCGAGAACGGCGTCCTCTTTTCCTGCATCACCCACGACTTCGGCCGCCAGGCCGGCCGGACCGGCCAGGGCGCGGTTATGGGGTCCAAGAAGCTGAAGGCTATCGCCGTGCGGGGCAACAAGTCCCTCCAGGTCAAGGATCTTGATTCCTTGAAGAAACAGGTGACCGGGATTATCCTCCGGACCCAGAAACATCCCAACATGGTTCCCTGGCAGAAATACGGCACGGCCTTCTTTATCCAGTGGTCGAACGCCAACGCCGTCATTCCGGCCTACAATTTCCAGACGACCTTCTACGAGGACATCGATAAAATCGACGGAGACCAGCTTGTGGAGAAGTGCCTGATCACCCATAAGGCCTGCTTCGGCTGCTGGATGAACTGCGGCAAGTACACCAGGGCGGTGATCCCCGGCAAGCCGGAGGTCCACCTGGAAGGACCCGAGTATGAGACCGGTTCGCTCTGCGGCTCCAACCTGGGGATGAAGGACATCAACCATGTGGCCTATATTAATTGGCTCCTCGACAACCTGGGCATGGACTCCATGTCGGGGGGGGGCGTCGTGGCTTTTGCCATGGAGTGCTTCCAGCGGGGCTTAATCAAGGAGGAGGACCTCGAAGGCCATTCCCTGAAATGGGGCTCGCTCGATGACGTCGAGCACTTTCTCGATATGGTGGCCCATAGGCGGGGGATCGGGGACTGGTTTGCCGGAGGCACGAAGAGGGCAGCAGCCAGGATCGGCCGGGGATCGGAGAAGTTCGCCATGCAGGTCAAAGGTCAGGAGATGTCCGGCTATGACGGCCGCTGGGCGCCGGGAATGCTCCTGTCCTACATGACGGCCGACATCGGGGCCCATCATAACCGCTCCTGGACGATCACCGTGGACATGGCTGAGGGAAGAGAGAGAGTCGAGGGCCGGGCTAAGATCGTCGTCTATCTCCAGCATATCCGGCCCCTCTTCGATACCTGGTGCATCTGCCGTCTCTTCTGGGGAGAGCTCGACATCACGCCCGAGGAGATCGTCGAATCGCTCAACCACATCACCGGCTGGGGAGTCAGTGTCGACCAAGCCTTGCGGACGTCCGAGATGATCTGGAACCTCAACCGGTGTCACTACATAGAGCGCCACCGCGACAGCGGTCGGGCCTTTGATTATCCGCCCGCCCGCGCCTGGGAGGACAAAATCCCCAGCGGGCCGGGGAAGGGCAAAGGCCTGAGCCTTTCGCAGATCGACCAGATGCTGGACGAGTACTACGCCGCCCGGGGCTGGGACAAAAAAGGGAACCCGACCCGGGAGCTCCTCCGGGACCTCGGAATCGACTATGCCGCCGACAACCTGGAGAAGCTGGGGTTCTTAGGAGAACCGATTCCAGGGGGGATACCTCCTGTACGGGGAGAGAAATACAAGCCCAAGGCCTTTTAGCCGCGGGCCGGGGAGAGGATAGCGAAATGGTCATCTATCTCAAGGCGGGCGGTGAGCTGAGGTCCAAGCTTCAGCCGGATGTCGATCATTACACCCGACGCGTCGAGGCGGAAGCGGGCAAGAGCCTGAGTGACATCCTGACCGGGATCGGCCTCAATCCGGCGTTTGTCGCCTTCGCTTTCAAGGACGGTCAGATGAAGAGGCTTGATTATATCCCTTCGGACGGCGATGTCATCACTCTGCAGCCTCCCGTTTCGGGCGGCTAAAGGGCCGGAAATGCTAACGGAGGAAGAGAAAGACCGTTACAGCCGGCAGGTGCTCATCCCCGGCTGGAACCAGGAGAAACTCAGGCAGGCGACTGTGCTCGTCGTCGGCCTGGGAGGGCTTGGCTCCGCCTCGACACTCTATCTGGCCGCAGCTGGAGTCGGCCGGCTCCACCTCTGCGACGGGGACAGGGTTGAGCGCTCCGACCTCAACCGGCAGGTCCTGTACTCCGAATCTTCTCTCGGCCTCTTTAAGGTCGAGGAAGCGAGCCGGCGGATCGCCGCCTTTAACCCGTCCGTTTCCGTCATCCGCCACAATGCCTACCTGGATTCCCAGAATGCTGCAGATATCATGGCCGGATGTCAGGTCATCGTCGACGGGCTGGACAGCTTGGAACCCCGGTTTATGCTCAACCGGGAATCAGTTCGCCGGAGAATCCCCTATATCTACGGCGCCGTTCATGGCTGGCATGGGTATGTTGGGTTCTTCCATCCCCCTCAGACCGCCTGTTTGGCCTGCCTGATGCGTCCCGACGTCTTCAAGCCAGACCGTGTTCCTGTCTGGGGGGGAACGCCGGGAGCGATCGGGCTGATTCAGGCCGGCGAGGTCGTCAAGTGGGCCCTCGGCCTGACTCCGTCTCTACTGGGCCGGCTCTTGATTTACGACGGCTCCAGCCTTTCCTTCGAGATCATCACCGTGGAAAAGGACCCAGCTTGCCCGGTCTGCTCCTCAAGCTGACGGGTTTTCGTGCGGGCTGTGCTTGAACTCGACCTTCATTGTATGCTATAAAAGCCTGAACAAAGTGCCTCTCTCTCTTTCGGAGCTAAACGATTTCCAGATAAAGGCGGAGATAAAAAGAGGAGGACATTCATGGAAAAGAAGCTCTACCGTTCTCAATCCCGCAAGATGCTTGGGGGCGTCTGCGGAGGCCTGGCGGAGTATTTCGACATTGACATCTCCCTCGTCCGGTTGATTTTTATCGGCATCTCCATCGTCACCGCGATCATTCCGATGCTGATATTCTACGTCATCGCCTGGATCATCATCCCGGCCGAGGAGCCCAAGAAAGAGTAGCTCATTGACGTATCCCGCCGGTTCGGGTATGAAAGAGGCGGCTGTAGGGGACATGCGGTCCGATGAAGACGACTGAGATTCCTTTCCGCCATATCGCCGTCGAGGGGGCGCCGAAGAGCCAGAAGGGCAAGCTGGCCCAGCTCCTGGGGCAGATGATCGGCGGCAAAGTTGTCCTCGACCGGACCGAGAATCCTTACCTCAAGGACTTCTATGACGAAAAGGACGGGGCGGCCTTACTGGCCCAGCTCGTCTTCCTGGTCAACCGCTACCACCAGCAGCTCCGGCTGTCCCAGCGGGAGCTGTTCGAGGAACGCGTCATCTGCGATTATCTTTTCGAGAAAGACAAGATCTACGCCTACCAGACGCTCAGCGATGACGAGCTCGTCGTCTACGAAAGAATTTATGGTATTCTGGCGGAGAGGGTTCCCCGTCCCGATGTGGTGGTCTATCTCCAGGTCTCCCTTCCCACGCTCGGCAGGAGGATCGCCAGGGAGGGAAATATCGTGGAAAAAAACATCTCGGAGAAGTACCTTGGCGACCTCGTCGAAGCCTATGATTACTTTTTTTTCAATTACCAGGCCACTCCGCTCCTGGTTGTCAAGGCAGACGAGCTCGACCTGACGCGGGAAGAGGAGATCATGGACATCATTGCCCAGCTCGGCCAGTTGAAAAAGGGGCCGCTCTATTACGTCCCGCAGAGCTTCGCTCAGAAGGACGCGCGGAAAAAATAGATGGTTGAGAAATCGAGACTTTACCTCAATCCCGCGGTTTAGGCGGGATGGGGAGAAAGGAAAGACCATGTCCGAAAAATCCGTTATTCCGATGACCATCCCTCTTCTGCGGAAGAAAAAAGAACGGGGAGAAAAAATCGTCGCCCTGACGGCCTACGATTACCCCGTGGCCAGGATTCTCGACGAGGCCGGGGTGGACCTCATCCTGGTGGGCGATTCGCTGGGGATGGTTGTCCTCGGCTATGAAAACACTATCCCGGTTACCATGGACGAGATGATCCATCACACCAAGGCGGTCACCCGGGGGGTGCGGCGGGCCCTGGTCGTCGGCGACATGCCCTATTTCTCTTTCCATCAGACGGAGGAGCTGACGATCGCCAATGCCTCCAGGTTCCTCAAGGAAGCGGGCGCCCGGGGAGTCAAGATCGAGGGCGCTTCGAAGAAACGGCTGAGGCTTATCGAGGCCATGGTGGAGGCGGACATTCCGGTCATGGGGCATGTCGGCCTAACCCCCCAGTCCATCCATCATCTCGGCCAGTATAGACTCAGGGGAGGGGAGGAGGAGGAAGCCAGGAGGATCATCGACGACGCCCTGAATCTGGAAAGGGCCGGCGTCTTCGCCGTCATCCTAGAATGCGTCCCCCAGGACCTGGCCAAGGCGATTACAGCCAAGCTGAAAGTGCCGACCATCGGTATCGGCGCCGGTCGTTACTGCGACGGCCAGATCCTCGTCTTCCATGACATGACGGGATTTACGACCGGATATTACCCCAAGTTCGTCAAGAGATACGCCGACCTTCAGGCCGTCATCGCCTCCGCGGTGGGCAATTACGCGGACGAAATCAAGAGGGGCGTTTTTCCGGACGAAGGCCATTCCTATCATCGTCCGGCAAAGAAGAAAAAATGAAGGTCGTGAAATCGGTCAGCGGAATGAAGGCGGCCGTCCGCTCCTTGAAGGCAAAGCGTCTCGCCATCGGGTTTGTCCCGACCATGGGGTATCTGCACGAAGGCCATCTGAGCCTGGTCCGGAAATGCCGGAAGAGCGCGGACGTAAGCGTGGTCAGTATTTTTATCAATCCCCTTCAGTTCGGCCCGAGGGAGGACATCCGGCGGTATCCGCGCGATTTCGCCAGGGACGCCGGGCTGCTGAAGCGCGAGGGAGTCGATTTTCTTTTTTCTCCCGACGACCGGGAGATGTACCCGGAAGATTACAGGACCACCGTCGAAGTCAGCGATCTCCAGGACGGGCTCTGCGGCCGTTCCCGGCCCGGCCATTTCAAGGGGGTAGCCACAGTGGTTCTCAAGCTGTTCAATATTGTCCAGCCCGATGTGGCTTTTTTCGGCCAGAAAGACGCCCAGCAGGCCGTCATCCTCCGGAAAATGGTCGAAGACCTGAACCTGAACGTCAAGATCAGAATCCTCCCGATCGTCCGCGAGCCCGACGGGCTGGCCATGAGCTCGAGGAACGTCTATCTAAACGAAGAAGAGCGCCGGGCGGCGCTCATCCTGTCCCGGAGCCTGGCCGAGGCGCGGCGGATGTTCAAGAGAGGCGAACGAAGGACTGGAGTGATCGTGGCGCGGCTGCGGGAGATGATCGCCGCGGAGCCTCTGGCCAGGGTCGATTATATCGAAATCGTCGATCACAAGGACCTCAGCCCGGTTGACCTCATCCGCAGGGACGCCCTGGCCGCCCTGGCGGTTTTTATCGGGAGGACCAGGCTGATCGACAATATTATCCTGAAAGTGTGAGGAAGGCGCCATGAAAAGAATCATGCTCAAAGCCAAAATCCAGCATGCTCAAGTGACCGAAACGAACGTCGACTACGAGGGCAGCCTCGCGCTCGACGAGGACCTGATGGTGGCGGCCGACATGCTGCCCTACGAGAAGGTCCATGTCTATAATGTGTCGAACGGAGAGCGCTTCTCAACCTATCTTATCAAGGGAGAAAAAGGCTCCGGGAAGGTCGGGGTCTACGGCGCCGCCGTCCATCGGGCCCGGGTCGGCCACAAGCTGATCGTCGTCTCCTACGTGATCCTCGACGAGGAAGAGACCGATTTCTTCATGCCCAAGATCCTGATCCTGGGAGCGGGGAATAAAATCGCCGAGGTCAAATAGAGAGAGCGCGGATGAAAAGGACCCGGGTGGAAAGGGATTTCTTGGGCGAGGTGAAGGTTCCGGTGGACGCCTATTACGGGATCCAGACCGTCCGGGCGGCCGGGAATTTTCCCATCAGCGGCCTGAGGGCGCACCCCGAGATGGTCAGGGCCATGGCCCGGATAAAGAAGGCTGCCGCTGCGGCCAATGCCGGACTCGGGCGGCTGGAGAAGGGAAGGGCGGCCGCGATCGTCCGGGCCTGCGATGAGATCATCGGCGGAAAATTCGCCGACCAGTTGATCGTCGATGTTTTCCAGATGGGCGCCGGCACCTCTTTCCACATGAACGTGAATGAGGTTATCGCCAATCGGGCGGCTGAAATCCTGGGCGGCAGGAAGGGAGAATACCGGCTCGTCCATCCCAACGACCATGTCAACTTCGGCCAGAGCACGAATGACGTCTATCCTACAGCCATGCGGCTTTCCGCGCTCTCCCTGCTGCGCGAACACCTCCTGCCTGAAATGCGGAAGATGGAGAACGCCCTGGCCGCCAAGGCCCGCGAGTTCGATCAGGTGGTGAAGTCAGGGAGGACCCACCTGCAGGATGCGGCTCCCATCAGATTGGGCCAGGAGTTTAAAGCTTACAGCACGGCCTTGGGCAAATGCCGGAAAGCGATCGAGACGGCGGGGCAGTCGCTTTATGAACTGGGCATCGGCGGAAGCGCTGTCGGCACGGGCCTGAATACGCCGCCGCGGTATCGGGAAACCGTCATTTCTCACCTGAGAAAATTGACGGGCCTGAAACTTAAGCCGGCTGAGGACCTGGCGGAGGCGATGCAGAGCATGCGGCCGTTTGCCGAAGTCTCCTCCGCCCTGCGGGTTCTCGCGGGCGAGTTGAACCGCATCGCCAGCGACCTCCGCCTGCTGGCGTCGGGGCCGCGCACGGGGCTTGCCGAAATCAGTCTTCCGGCGGTGGCGCTGGGCTCCTCCATCATGCCCGGCAAGGTCAATCCCTCCATGCTCGAAATGATGAACATGGTCTGCTATCAAGTGATAGGGTGTGACCTGGCGGTGAACGCCGCGGCCCAGGCCGGCCAGCTCGAGCTCAACGTCATGATGCCGGTCATCGGCTTCAACCTCCATTTCATGATGGAAATCTTGACCAACGCCCTCCGGCAGGTGAGGGTGGGGTGCATCAGAGGGATCAAAGCGAATGCGGCCCGCTGCCGGGAGTATGCTGAAAGAACACTCGGCTTGGCCACGGCTCTGAC
>CAZYWP010000114.1:0-10190 GCA_964651495.1 uncultured Eubacteriales bacterium
TCGCGAGGAGAGAAGCGACGAAATCTGTCATAAAAGGTCATCGCGAGCGAAGCGTGGCGATCCCACGGAATTTGATGAGATCACCACGGCTTCTTAAAGAAGCCTCGTGACGACCCTCTGGGTCGGATTGCTTCGCTAAGGCTCGCAATGACAATGGTCCTCGCTGGGGAAACGAGCGGGCTGACGAATCCAATACCCGAGCCTCGGCGGGGAAGAGCCGTGACAGGACCCTATTCTAGATCTATGTCATCACGGAAACAGGGATGCAATCTCATGGCCAAGCGGGCCGGAATCGTCAATTTTTGTCACTGGGGACTCGCTCGCGGCTATGCTTCTCACCCCCGCCGGTGAGATTTGAGGGGGGAATTTCACCTTAAAAATCCTCTCTATGGGTGATTGACCCTCTCTGACCGGAGCGGCATGATTAGAGCCGTTCAAAATGAGGACCTTTCCTGTGAGAATTATACGGTCTCAAAGAGAGAATCCGGACCGCGGCAGCGTCCTAATTACTGGAAATGCCCTTCGTGACCAAAAGTGTCAACACTACATTGACAATATTTGTCAAAACAGCTACTGTAAGGGTTCTTTTTAAATGGGTTCAAACTTAGGTGAACTTCTCCTCCGGGAAAAGGTGCTGACTCCGGATCAGCTCAAATCCGCCCTCGAAGTCCAAAAAGAAAAGAACGTCCCGCTGCAGACGGCGATCGTGTCGCTCGGGCTGGTCTCAGAAGAAGAGATGGCCCAGGCGCTGAGCCGCCAGCTCGGCTACCCTTACATCGACCTCGACCAGTTCGAGGTCTATCCCGACGTCGTCAACCTGATTCCGGTCGAGATCGTCAAGAAATACATGATCATGCCCATCCATCGCATCCGCTCGTTCCTGACCCTGGCGATGGCGGACCCCACCGACCTCGAAGTCATAGAAGATATCCGCTTCCGGACCAGCTTGAGCATCCAGCCCGTGATCGCCTCCGAGTCCGGGATCATGAATGCCATCAACAAGTACTACGGGTTGTCCAGCGCCCTCAAAGTAAAGAAGATGGTCGAGGACATCGAGCTGGCCGGCGACGCGAGCGTGAACATCATCGAGGAGGAAAAAGAGGACTACGACGTCGAGGAAATGGTCCACTCGACCGAAGAAGCCCCCATCATCACCCTGGTCAACACGATTTTTGTGGACGCCATCAAGAAGGGCGCCAGCGACGTTCATTTCGAGCCGTACGAGACCACCTTCCGCGTCCGCTTCCGTATGGACGGCGTGCTCCACGAGATGATGAATCTGCCGATGAAGTTCAAGAACCCGGTCATTTCCCGGGTTAAGATCCTGTCCAACATGGACATCGCCGAGAAAAGGCTGCCCCAGGACGGCCGGATCAAGATGAAGGTCAAGCTCGAGAACGGCGGCCGCAAAGAAGTGGACATGCGGATCTCGTCCCTGCCGACGATCTTCGGCGAGAAGATCGTTTCCCGTATCCTCGACCGCCAGATGCTCCGGCTCGACATGACCGAACTCGGGTTCGAGGAAGACTCTCTCGAAATCTTCAAGGAAGCCATCTACCGACCCTGGGGGATCATCCTGGTCACCGGCCCGACGGGAAGCGGGAAGACGAACACGCTCTATTCTGCGGTCTCCAACCTGAATTCCCTGGAGAAGAACATCCTCACGGCCGAGGACCCGGTGGAGTTCAACATCCCCGGGATCAGCCAGGTCCACATCAAGGACGAGATCGGGCTCGACTTCCCCCGCGCCCTGAGGTCGTTCCTGCGCCAGGACCCCGACATCATGCTGATCGGAGAGATGCGCGACCTCGAGACGGTGGACATCGCCATCAAAGCGGCCCTGACCGGGCACCTCGTCTTCTCCACTGTCCACACCAACGATGCCGCGAGCACGGTCATGCGCCTGATCAACATGAACGTCGAGCCCTTCCTGATCGCCGACTCGGTCATCCTGATCGTGGCCCAGAGACTGGTCCGGCGGCTCTGCCAGAAATGCAAGGTGTCGCACAAGCTGCCCGAGAAGGCGCTCATCGATATCGGCTTCACTCCCGAGGAAGTCAAATCCGTCTCCGTCTGGAAGGCGGCCGGCTGCGACACCTGCAATAATACGGGCTACAAGGGGCGGATCGGCCTGTATGAGGTCATGCGCATCGATGACGAAATCCGCGAAATGATCCTGGTCCGGGCCCAGTCGCGGGAGATCAAGAAAAAAGCCATGGAAAAGGGCATGAACACCCTGCGCCGGAGCGGCCTGATCAAGATCAAGAACGGCGTCACCTCGATCGAGGAAGTGCTGCGCGAAAGTGTCAAGGACTGAACGAGACAATGACAAGGAGAACATAAATGGCCAAGACAATCCAGGAATTTTTGGAGATTGCGGTCAAGGAAGACGCCAGTGACCTGCACATCACGACATATATCCCCCCGCGCATCCGGGTCCACGGCCTGCTCAAGAACATCGACCACCCGCCGCTGGCGCCGTCGGAGACGAAGCAGCTTATCTACAGCGTCTTGACGGACAGGCAGAAACGGCTGTTCGAGGAGAAGCTCGAGCTCGACTTCTCCTTCGGCATCAAGGACCTGGGCCGGTTCCGGGCCAACGTCTTTTTGCAGAAGGGCGCTGTCGCCGGGGCCTTCCGGCGGTTCCTGCCGACGATGTGGAGCTTCACTCAGCTGGGAATTCCCCAGAGGATCGCCCAGCTCTGCTATCTGCCGCGCGGCCTGGTCCTGGTGACAGGACCGACCGGCTGCGGCAAATCGACGAGCATCGCCTGCATGCTCGACCACATCAATCATGAGCGCGCCGTCCACATCGTCACCATCGAGGACCCCATCGAATACTATTTCGTCCCCAAGAAGTCGATCATCAACCAGCGAGAGCTGTTCGTCGACACGCTGTCCTACAACAACGCGCTGCGCTCGGTCCTGCGCGAGGACCCCGATGTAGTCTTTGTCGGGGAGATGCGCGACTTTGAGACGGTGGAGGCCTGCCTGCGGGTGGCGGAAACGGGCCACCTGACCTTCTCCACCCTGCACACGAATTCGGCCGCCGAGTCCATCTCCAGGATCATCGACATTTTCCCGTCGCAGTACCAGTCCCAGGTGCGGATCATGCTCTCGATGAGTTTGGAGGCAGTCCTGACCCAGGCGCTGCTGCCGCGGGTGGACGGGAAGGGCCGCGTGTTGGCCATGGAAATCCTGATCCCCAACGTGGCCATCCGCAACCTGATCCGGGAGAACAAGATACACCAGATCTATTCGTCCATGCAGATGGGACAGGAGAAATTCGGGATGCAGACTTTCAACCAATCGCTGGCCAACCTGTATTTCAAGAGGGCAATCACGGTAGAGACGGCGATAAGCATCAGCTCCTTCCCGGAGGAACTGACCGACATTATCCAGAGACGGGAAGGGCTGAAAAAGGCATCGGTCAACGTCTCCCAGAACAATATCCGAAAATAAGAGGGGTGAAGAATGGCCACGTATGTCTGGAAAGGCAAGAATCGCTACGGCGACATGGTCGGGGGGGAGAGGGTCGCGGCCTCGATCGACGAGGTGAGGGCGACGCTCCAGAAGGAACAGGTCTCCGTCACGAACATCACGACCAAACGGGGGGCGATATCGATCCCCTTTTTGAAGAGAGAGAAGGTCAAGCTGAAGGATCTGGCCATCTACAGCCGACAGCTTTCGGTCCTGATCGACGCCGAGCTGCCGCTGATCCAGAGCCTCAACATCCTGTCCGAGCAGACGAAAAACAAGTACTTCAAGCGGGTCATCAACACGGTCAGGGCGGACGTCGAAGCCGGTTCCACCCTGAACCAGGCGAAGAGAAAATTCCCCAAGGCGTTTGACGACCTCTACTGCAACCTGATCGCTTCGGGAGAGCAGAGCGGCTCGCTCGACATCATGCTGCGGCGCCTGGCCGAATTCATCGAGAAGGTGGTCAAGCTGCGGTCGAAGGTCAAGCAGGCCATGATCTATCCCCTGGCCATCGTCAGCTTCGCCATCCTGGTGGCGATCTTCCTGCTGTGGAAGGTCATCCCCATCTTCGCCCAAATCTTTCTGGAGCTCGGGGCGGAGCTCCCCGCTCTGACGGCGGGCGTGATCGCGCTCAGCCGCTTTGTCGAGAAGTACATTATTTTCATCTTCATCGGGCTCATCGCCTTGGTCATCGGTTTCCGCTACTTCCGGAAAACCCCCCAGGGGCGCTTGATCGTCGACCGCTTCGTGCTCAGGATCCCGGTTTTCGGAGGACTGCTGAGAAAGGTGGCCCTGTCCCGGATCACGCGGACCTTGAGCACTCTCGTCTCCGGCGGCGTGCCGATGCTGGAAAGCCTGCGCATCACCTCCTCGACGTCGGGAAACGTGGTCCTGGAGTCGGCCATGATGCAGGCGCGGCAGCAGGTGGCCGAGGGCAAGAGCCTGACCGACGCCTTCAGGGAGACCGGGCAATTCCCGTTCATGATGACCCAGATGGTCAGCGTGGGCGAGGCCACGGGCACCCTGGACGAGATGCTGACCAAGCTGGCCGATTTTTATGACGAGGAGGTCGATACCGCCGTCTCGTCTCTCCTGGCCCTCCTCGAGCCGATCCTCCTGATTCTCGTCGGGGGCCTTGTCGGTGCCCTGATCATTTCCATGTATCTGCCGATCTTCAGCCTGATGCAGCAATTCTGAGGCCGGATGAAAACGCAGAAGCGGCACATATTCTGGTTCATCCTGATCCGTCTGATCGCCGTCACCTCCATTCTGGTCGCCGTGGTCGTCATCCAGTCCTCGACCAGCGATTTCATTCCCCTCATTCCTTTTTATTATCTTGTGCTCCTGGCCTATCTGCTGTCGCTGACCTATCTCAGTCTCTACCTCTGGTGGACGGACTTCGCCGCCCAGGCGGTGATCCAGATCGTCCTGGACCTGCTCCTGATCACCGCCCTGGTCTATATCTCGGGAGGCCTGTCCGGCTCCATGTACCTGCTCTATGTTTTTGCCGTCATCGCCGCCAGCATCGTCCTGTCCAACCGGGCGGCCTACCTGACCGCCGGTCTGGCGGCCGTCCTTTTCGGCCTTCTTGTCGACGGCCTCTACTTCGGCGTCATCCCCTACTTCAGCCCCGACCAGTACCGGGACCAATCCCTCGGGCTCGTGCTCTTCACCATGTTCCTGGCCTGGAGTCTCCTTTTTCTGATTGCCTTTCTGGCGAATTACCTGACGGGCAGCCTGCGCCGGACCCGGGAGGCGCTTCATCTCGCCGAGAAGGAGCTGGAGATCAAAGAGCGTCTGGCCACGGCAGGCCGGATTTCCGCTCAGCTGGCCCACGAGGTCCGGAATCCCCTGGCCGCCATCTCGGGGGCGGTCCAGGTGCTCAAGAACGAGCTCAGCCTCGACCAGGAGCAGGAAGACCTCATGGCCATCGTCCTCAGGGAGTCGCAGCGGGTGACGCAGTCGATCGAGCAGTTCCTGGACCTGGCCTCTCCGGGGAAGCTGGTCTTTTCCTGGATCAACCTGCCGGAGGTCCTGGAAGAGACCCTGGCGCTCCTGCGGGCCAGCGGCGAGCTGAACGGAGGATTCCAGCTGGCCGGCAACTACGGATCGACCAAAGTGGGCTATTACGGAAACCCGAACCAGTTCAAGCAGGTCTTCTGGAACCTGACCAAGAATGCGATCAAGGCCATGCCCCACGGAGGCACCCTGACCGTGGACTTTTTCCTGGACAGGAAAAAGTCCGTCCGGGTCCGGTTTGCCGACACCGGCCGCGGCCTGGGGAAGGAAGAAAAAGAGCATCTTTTCGAGCCCTTCTTCACCCGCTTCGAGAACGGGCGGGGCCTGGGCCTCGTGGTGGTGCGGCGGATCGTCGATGACTACGACGGCAGGATCGAAGTCCGCTCCGAGCCGAACAGGGGGACCGAAATCATCATGACTTTCCCCGCCCGCGAGCCCCGGGCCAAGTCGCTCTATTCCGGAGTCACGGCGAGTTAAAGCAACATGGAAAACATCCTCATCGTCGACGACGAAAAGAGCCTGCTTGACCTTCTCAATATCGTCCTGAAAAAGGAAGGCTACCGCGTTAAAACGTGCTTGACGCCGGCCAGGGTTTTCGATCTGCTCGAGAAAGAGACTTTCGACCTGGTGATCTGCGATATCAAGCTGCCGGAGATCAGCGGCATGGAGATCCTGAAATATGTCAGGGAGAACCGGCCGGGGACTCCGGTGATCATGATCACGGCTTACGGCAGCCTGAAGCAGGCCGTGGAAGCCCTCAAGGCCGGGGCGATCGATTATATCCTCAAGCCGTTCGACGTCGAGGAATTAAAGATCATCATCGCCCAGGAGCTGGAGAAGACGCGCCTCAAGGAGGAGAACATCCTGCTCAAGCGCAACCTCCGGGAGAAATATTCCTTCGAGAACATGATCGGCAAGAGCAAGGCGATGCAGGAGGTCTACGGCCTGATCGAAAAGACCGCGACAAACGATTCCACAGTCCTGATCTCGGGCGAAAGCGGGACGGGAAAGGAAATGGCGGCCCGGGCCATCCATCTGCTCAGCCATCGCAGCGAGCGCCCGTTCGTCTCCATCAACTGCGCCGCCCTTCCCGAAAACCTTCTGGAGAGCGAGTTGTTCGGGCACACGAGAGGGGCCTTCACCGGGGCCGTGGTGGACAAGAAAGGGATGTTCGAGGTCGCCCAGCGGGGGGCCCTTTTTCTGGACGAAGTGGGCGAGACGGCCCCCTGGACCCAGGTGAAGCTCCTGCGGGCTCTGCAGGAGAGGAAAATCCGGAGGGTGGGCGGGACGGAGGAAATCTCCGTGGACGTGAGGATCATCGCCGCCACCAACCAGGACCTAAAAAGAAGGATCGAAGAAGGGAAGTTCCGGGAGGACCTGTATTACCGCCTGAATGTGATTTCCTTCGAGATGCCGGCCCTGCGGAAAAGGGCCGAAGACATTCCTCTTCTGGTCAGCCATTTCCTGCAGAAATACAGCCAGAAAATGGGAAAGAAGATGAAGCGGGTGGCCCCGGAGGTCATCAATTACATGGAGATGTACCCCTGGCCGGGGAACGTCCGGGAACTGGAGAACATCATCGAGCGGATCGTGGCCATCGAGGACCGGGAGACCATCACCGCGGCCAGCCTTCCCCGGGAGATCATCACCCCGCCCAAAAAAGGGTTTGTCCAGCCCCTGATTCCCCCCGGGTTCAACCTGACCAAGCATGTGGATGAAGTCACCAAGGGATTTATCAACGAAGCCAGGATGATGGGGGGAGGGAACCTGCGCCGGACGGCCCTGCTGCTGGGGATCAGCTACCGGTCGTTGCGACATCTGATCGCCAAATTCGGGCTCCGGGAAGCCGAAAAAATAGAGCAGGCCGGAACCCAGCAGGAATATGAGCCCCTTCATTGAGAAAGCCATTGTTTGTTCTGAAATGACAAAATATGTCACATGGGCCGGAAAATGATTCGCCGGCAGCCTTGTAAATTGTTTATATTCAATATATTATATTTTCATGACTTGGCACGGATATTGCTAAGTATAAGATGCCTAAATTAATTGGGCAAATTTACCTTTAAGGAGGTTTCTTTAATGTCTCACAAAAAAGGCTTCACGCTGATCGAGCTGCTGATCGTCGTCGCGATCATCGGCATCCTGGCCGCCCTGCTCATCCCCAACGCCATCACGGCCATCCAGAAAGGCAAGCAGAAGAGCACGATGAAGGACATCATCACCTTCGCCACGGGCTCCGCCGACTACATCACCGACCATGGCTCTTGGCAGGCTGTTATCCAAGACGGCGATTTAGCAGCCCAGAACGACTTCGTCATGGCCATTTCCCCGTTCTACGTCAAGATCCTCCCGGTGACTGACGCCTGGGGAACCCCGTTCCAGGTCCACTGCGGCAATGACGCTGTCGAAGGCATCCTGGGTGCGGTGGATCCTCTTGATATCGGTGAAGACGATTTCGTGATCGGTTCGTGGACCAGAGACAAGCAACCGGGTCCAACCTACACTATCGGCGACTTCGATCCGGTTAACCCGGAAGCGTCCATCTATGAGGTCAACTCAATGGCCGACTTTGCCGAAGACATGTCGAACTGGTCAGGTTCCTGGATCGTCGCGCCGAGAGTGGCGAGATCGATCAGCTAATTCCTTCGGAAACATGAAAAGAGCTCTTTAGGCAGCAGCTCAAAAGGGCGACACTTTTCGAGTGTCGCCCTTTTTTTTGCCCGCAACTGCGCGCCTGCCGCCACTTTTATTTTTCCTGCGTTCCTAGAAACCTTTTTCCGGGAAGATGGAATACATCCCTTTTTCGCTGTAATTGAAGCTCGCCTTTCTGAGCACTCCTTCGATTTTCTCGGCTTCTGTGTTTTTCCCGGTTTTTAGGTAGCAGGCCGCGAGGTTATTCAGAAGGATGTATCGGGATTGCGGGTCGTTTTCAATCTGCAGGCCGGCCTCGAGGCAGAAAGCCGCCTTTCCCAAATCGCCGCCTTTCATGGAATTCCGTCCGAGCTCGAGAAGCAGCGGGACATCCAGGCTGAGATAGTCCTTGTCCCTGAAGAGCTCGTCGATAAACCGGGCGAATTCAGCAGAATACAGGTTGAAAAATTCTGCCGGGGAAGCGATGATTTTCGTGCCTTTTCGGCAGGGGATTTCAGGAGCAATCGGCCGGCCGGCTGTGAACCCTGATTCCTTGCGGTGCAGGGGGACGAGCATGCCTTTCTCCAGTGTTCCCAAGTACAAATAGACCTGCCGTCCGGGGAAACAGGTCACCAGTTCAGCATCACGGCTCCCCCTATGCCTGGCATAGATGATATCTCCCCGCAGCCCGGGATCATTGATGAGAAAACCCGAGCCCCACTGTCCCGTCGGAAACCCGGCCAGGGGAGCATAGAGAAATTTTGTGATCACCAGGGCGTTGCGAAGGCCGAGGTGTTGAAGGCTCCGGTGCAGGCGAGCGGTCGACCCGGCGAAGTTGTGGTCGAACCTGTCATACTGCCAGCAGACGTCCTGAGGCCGGATCCAGCGGGGAAACCGGACGAAAAACGAGAAGGCCGCAAACAGAACAAAGACGGCGACAGTGGCTTTTTGCAGAGTCATCGGCCGGATTCCAGGCCTCTTTGACCCGATGAGTTGCGGGAGAGCATGGATGCCTCTGGCGCTCAGAACAGCGAGGACGGGGAAGATGTCAAACAGCATCCGGGGTCCGATGAAAACAAAGGCCCCCCAGAAAAAATAGAACCCGATAAAAAAAGTCAGGAAGATGGACATGAGAAGGAGGCCTTTTTTCCGTTCTTCGGGGAACTTAGCCATCAGCCATATCAAGGGGAGAAGAGCGAGAAAAGATGATACCGGCCAGCCAAAAAGGTACGAATTGAGCGCTTTGAGGTTGTCGAACATCTGCCCGGCCCCGAACATCGGGGTGTAGTCATAGTCAAGAGTGGCGGGGCGGCCGAAGACTACAGTGTAGGACTTTCCGTATAGCGCGACGTATCCCATCTTCAGAGGATGCCCGTTGGTGAGGTAATTATAGGCGAGGAGTACGGAGGCAAAGAGGGCTACGATTCCAGCGAAGGCCATAAAGTTTCTTAGCCTTTTTTTCGGTTCCCGGAATAGCCCGGCCGCGTAGATCAATATCAGAGGGAGTGAGAATAATATGGCATTGTAGGGGCGGACAAGGAAGGCCAGGCCAAGAGATGCGCCGGCCAGGAGGCCGTTCGGAATGGTCGGGGTTCGCAGCGAGCGGAAGACAAAGAATAGGAACAGAGCATTAAAAAACATGGACGCCGTGTGGGACATCATGGTCGAAGACATGAGCAGGAGCCAGATGGATGTCGCGCCAAGGAGCGCCGTCCATATTCCGCTCTGCCGGTCATAGATTTCTCTGCCCAGGCAATAAAAAAGGATTATGGAGAGCGCGGCCAGCAGCGGATTGATCAGCCAGGGCGCCCGGAAAAACAACCCCAGCGTGAGAAGAAACGGAAACCCCGGCGGATAGATGCTGTACCACTTCCCGTTGTTGATCATATGGGGAAAATCAAAAGATTCTTGGGCGCAAGGCGACCGCGCATACAGCTTCCCGCCGGCGAATATTTTGGCCTGAAAGAGATAGGCGATCTCGTCGTGGACGTGGGGGATGCGCTCGAAGACGAGAACGTTGAAGAGAACACAGAAAATGAGGACAAAGGCGGAGGCCAGCA
>CAZYWP010000115.1:0-10142 GCA_964651495.1 uncultured Eubacteriales bacterium
CGGCCCCTTCCCATTCACCGGAAGGATTATCGATCCTCTCAGGTGAGCCTTTACATATCGATGTCCTTACGGTTCGAAGCATTAAGAATCGCCTATCGATATTCTTACTGATAACAATAGTTGAGGAGGCGTCATGGGTTTTCAATGGAGTCGTTCCAATTGCCGGAAGGTCATTCTTGGGCTGTTTATCGTTTCCGTTTTTTTTGCCTTTGGCTTGGCCACAGAAAAAGGCAAGAGTTTCGACCGTGTCGGCTATTATGTGTTCATCGGCAAGGGAGATTACAAAGACGAGTTTGGGCCTAAAACACCGTATTTCAGTCTTGCCGATTGGAAAAATCTGATTGACTACCTCAAATCCAAAGGCGCGACCACGTTTATCCCTTTGGTGACGGGTCACAGGCTCCCTTACCCCAGTCAAGCTTTCCCGGACTATATCGAAACCGATGCCAACACGGCTAAAGATGTTGACCTGCAACTCATCATCGATTACGCGAAAAAAAACCAGCTCGAAGTCATCCTGGCGTTCACGACTACCGGCCATTGCAATAGCTATGCCAAAGACCATCCTGAACACTGTGTCGTGAACGAAGACGGCAGTCCGACAAGCGCTTTATGTCCCAATCGGGAAGGTTCTCAACACTATCCCTTGGGTATTGTGGAAGAAGTCCTCAGGCGATATAAGAATGTTGACGGCCTATTGATCCATCCGCCGGAGACCCGCCCCGAGTGTTTTTGTCCTGAATGCCAAAAACTCTATAAACAAAAAACCGGAAAGGATTATCAGGGAACAAGTCCTCGAGATCGGCAGCGGTTTTTTATAGAGACCTTCCTTCAATTTGCCGGGGAATTATTCACCCAGGCCGGTAAACAGGTGCCGTTAAAAGTAAAACTCATGTTCAACTGCAATTGGATGGACGACCATCTCGATTTGATGGGGTTGCTTCCTCACGATCTTGGGATTATTTATTGGGATTACAATTTGAGCGACGATTATCTTCAAGACAAGTTTCCAGAAAATCTAAAACGATATACCCAGCTCACTCGTCCGATTTGGTATATGCCTTCAACGATCAAGCGCTGGTGGACCCCCAATGATGTGGACTTAAAATGGGGATGCGGTCAAGTGGTCAAGCAGATTGAAATCGCCAAAATGCATAAAATCGAGAACATTGGTTTTTTTGTCGGCGCGTACGTCCAAAAAGAGAGTATCGAGATGATCTTCTCCGCGCTGAACAAATAAAGACGCCATTCAGCTTAAACGTATTCGGGGACTGTTTAAGGATGATTCTCCAACTCGTGCCACAAGTCGCGGGCAGCCTGGCTGAAACGCGCCCCGGTGTCGGGGTGCAGCCGCCAGAGCCCGACATACCGGTGGGACTCATTCGGCTCATAGCCGCCCTCAGCGTACGCCTCGGCCGTGGGCACGTAGCCGATGTAACCATGGCTGTACGCGGCGACTGCCACAAAATCGGCGGGCAGCATCGCCGCTGTGCGCTCGCCGATCTCGAAGAAGACTTCGCCGGGAAGGAAGACGAGCGCGCCTCGGCCCACGCGCAGCAGAGAGACGCGGGCCGGCAGCGGCGGCAGCGGTCCGCGGGCGAGAGCACCGGTCAGGTCACTCAGCCATTCCCTCCAGGCTTGGCGAAGGCGCGCACGCACAAGCGATTCTGATCGATCCTCTTGGCGCACCGTCCGGTCGGGTTGGTCCAACTGCGCTGCGATCTCCGCGAGCGGCGGCAGAGTGTCGTACGCCAGTTCGAGTCGCCGCGACCCCGCCGCCAACGCGGGCGACGCTTCCGGACGCGCGACTGCTGCGGCCTGCAAAACGGCCTGCGCCAGTCGCCGGCCCTCCTCGCCTGCAGCGGCCGGACCGCCGAAGGCGCGCCGGGGCGACAGGTTTCCGGCGCAGCCGTTGAGGTACAAACAATCATATCCGGCCTCTTCCAATGCCGCCGCGGCATGGCCCCAGAAGTCGGCGCTGATCAGGAGGTCATCAGGCCCGAGACAATATGGATGCGAGGCGTGCTCGAAGACCAGGATCGACCGGCTCGTTCCTCTCAGGCACAGGACCCGCACCTGCGCATCGCTGGGACCGTCCGGATTAACGCCCAGCATCACGCTGCCGTCGCCGGCCGGCTGTCGACGGTTGATCCCGATGGCCACCGTCCCTGTGCCCCATGCCGCCTCCACGGGCGCACAGGCGCGTGTCGCCTCTCGTGCCGCCGTTAAGACCTGCGCTTCGAGCTTTGCCAGATATGCTTCATCCGCCCGGCCCAGCCCCCTCAGGGGCACACTCATGGGGCCGGAGTGGGTATGAGTGCAGGCCAGGATCACCTTCGCTTCCGGTATCCCGGTCTCATGACTGATTTTCGCCGTCAGGGTGTCGGCTGTCGCCGGGGCCAGGCCCAGGAGGTCGAGACCTACGATTACGACTCTCTGCGAGCCCTCTTCCAGACAGAGCGCCCTTGCCGAAAGCGGCACATCAACCCCCCGGCTGGGAGACAGGCGCGCGATAAAGCCGTTAAGGGTACAGCCTGGCGCCGGAGTGATGTCAGACCGCCCGAAGCCCGCCTTCACCATGTCTCCTCACTTCCCGGGATTCTCGACGCACACGGACTCACGCACGGCATTGGAGTTTATCTTCGGTATTTTCCCATGAGTTGACCCTGGGCCAGGATGTGACCTTCCATGGCTTTGAGAAGCTCTGCCTTTGTGGCCCCGGCCGGAAGGTTGAGCACAGCGTCCAGGGCGTAGACCTTGAAGAAATAGCGGTGTGTTCCGCCGGGCGGACAGGGTCCGCCGTAGCCGATCCGGCGGAAGTCGTTCCGGCCCTGCTTGGCACCGTTCTTGAGTTCCTTGTCGGGCGGGACTGCCCCGGAGAGCCCTTTCTCAGTCGCAGGCAGGTTAAAGAGCACCCAGTGAACCCAGGTGCCCATGGGCGCGTCCGGGTCATCTGAGATGAGGGCGATTGTCTTGGAACCATCCGGCACGCCGGTCCAGGCGAGGGGCGGTGAGATATCTTCGCCGTCGCAGGTGTATTTCCGTGGGATCATACCGCCTTCCACGAAAGCTGCGCTGGTGATTTTGATTTCCATGGACGTTCCTCCCGATTGCAGGATCATGATTCTGGCCTCCCCTTCTCCGGGCAAAACCGCAGCAGTATAAGCCACCCCCGCGACGAGAAAGAGGATCAAGAAGATCATCGGTACGCCTGATTTCATCTCGGGCCTCTTGCTTAAAATCCGTGAACCTAAAGTTACCCCTATATTTTCCCACGCCGGGCTCGCCGAATCAACCAATTTTTCCTCCTCAAATTTTCCTATCAGTTCCTGGCTGAATCCCAGAGGTACTTTTTTATCAGCTCCGGCGATGGGAGGATGCAAGATTGATGCAGAAATGTTGCTCCTAGCTTAGAAGCGGGAAGCAAGATCAGCAGTAAGGCGAGGATTTATAGAGAAATCATGAGATCATCTCAGGCTGCCGGGCGTTCTTATTAAAGAAAGAATTCCTGGCAGCGAGGTGAATGGAAATTGATTCTTGACTTTTGAAGAGATAGGAACCATAATGAAACCAAATAGCAACCATTTTGGAGAGACGATGGCCGCCAACTTCACGGTCAAGAACATTCCCCAGGACCTCTTCGCTAAGATCAAGGCGAGGGCCGGCCGGAACCGCAGGAGCATCAACAGTGAGATTATCTCGATCCTCGATGCGGCGGTGACCACCCGGCCCGTGAATCCCGACGAACTGCTGGCCAGGGCGAGAGAGTTTCGGAGCCGAACGCACGGCTTCCTGCTCGACCAGGATTTTATCGACAAAGCAAAGAGGGAAGGCCGGCTTTGATCGTCGTCGACACCAATCTCGTTGCCTATTTTTTCATCAACGGGGAGCACAGCGGGGCGGCCGAAAAGGTTTTCCTGAAGGATTCCCGCTGGGCTGCGCCGCTCCTTTGGCGGAGTGAGTTTCGCAGCGTCGTGGTCAAATGCCTCCGGAAGGGATTTTTTGTAATGGATGACGCCATCCGGATCATAGAAGAGGCGGAATCGCTGCTTTCGGGAGGAGAGTATGCTGTGGCCTCAGCCGGCGTGTTGACGCTTGCGGGTTCGTCGGCCTGTTCGGCCTATGATGGCGAGTTCGTCGTCCTGGCCCGCGAGCTCGACGTCCCGTTCGTTACGCTGGACAAGCTCCTCCTCGAGAGCTTCCCGGACACGGCCGTCGCGCCGGAGCGATTTCTCGCGCTTTGAATATTTCCCTAAAGGCATGAATTATTCGTCGCCCAGGAAGAGGAGTGAAGAGGGCCACTGAGTTTTGATTTTTTGGGCCCAATCCCTGAGAAGTTTAGCTCGATCAACATCTTCCGTCTTGACGAAGAGACCGGCGCGGAGCGACCCGGACCGCATCTTTTCCAGGTGAGCGATATGCTGGCATGCTTTGGTTCGATCACACTCGCTGCAGTCGGCGATATTTTTCTTTGAGACGCAGCCCCGCATCGGACATTCTTCCCATCCGCCCCCCTTTTGACAGCCTTTACAGAGCGGTATACCCTCTATCGCTTCCAGCCCCTTCAGGAATTCTTTGAAGTCGAAGCTTTTCGGAGCCCAGGATTCCAGGTCGTAGTTTTTGATGATTTCCTTGTACCTCGATGTGATTTCCCTCAGCGTGCCGTTGCCGACGACACAGCTCCCGCACCAGATCCCGCAAAACCCGATCTGGTCATTCACACGCTTATAGTGTTCCGTCTTCATGGTCTCACCTCCGGGCAGGCAGGGGAAAAATATCACGGCATAAATTGAAGGTCAACTCAAGGAAGAGGACCCAGGCTCTTATTCTCCGAGACATCTTGATTCTCCATGATGGCTGTTGTATGTGATATCTGAGAGGAAAAACATGAAATGCATCCCTATGGAATCTATCGGTCTTTGGCTCTCATTGATCGGCTTTTTTGCCCTAGAATCTCCTCTTTTTTCACAACCCATGGAGATTACGGTCTGTACAGTCAGCCATAAGGACGAGAATGCGGACCAGAAACTCGATCAGCTCAGGCAAATCGGTGTAACGAGCATCCAGACTTACATCTACTGGAATAAGGTCGAGAAAGAGCACGGCGTCATGGACTGGTCGGAGTATGACGCCGATGCGGCGCTGTTCAAGAAACACGGCCTCAAATGGGTGCCGTTTATCATCGCCGGGCCATGGTACGTGACGCCGGAATTTGTCCGCCGCGACCCGGAGATCGTCATGCTTCGCTGCCTGGAGCACGGCCGCGAGAGCGCCATCCCTTCCCTGTGGAATCCCCGGCTGCGTGATTATGTCCGGGAATATCTTCGAAAATTCGCCGAGCATTATTTACCCCAATACGTCCTGGAATCCATCAATTTAGGGATCACCGGCGACTACGGCGAGGCCATCTACTCGGTCATCGGCAACTGGCCGGGAGAATACCATTCCCACGGCGGCTTCTGGTGCGGGGATGCGCTCGCCGCGGCCGATTTCCGCCGGGCCCTGAAAGAGCTTTATGCCGGAGACATCGGGGCTTTGAACAGCGCCTGGAAGAGCCGCTATGGGTCGTTTGAGGAGTTGAAGCCTTTTCTGCCCGCCGAGGCGCCGTCAGCCCGCGCCCGCCTGGAACTTCTGCGCTGGTACCGGGATTCCATGACCAAGTACACCGAGTTCTGGCTGAGCACGGGGCGTGAGTTCTTCCCCGCCACCGAAATTTATCTCTGCACCGGCGGCGACATGGCGCCCGAACACGGGTCCGACTTCAGCGCCCAGGCGAAGATTGCCGCGAAATATGGCGCCGGCATCCGGATCACCAATGAGGCCAGCTCCTTTCCGCAGAACGTCTCCCTGACCAGGCTGGTCGGGTCGTCCTGCCGTTTCTATGGGGCGTACTTCGGCCATGAGCCGGCTTCGGCGGTGACGCCTGTCGGAATGTTGGGCCGGCTCTTCAACGCCGTGAGCTCGGGCGCGAGGCAGCTTTTTCTTTACAACACACCCGAACTGCTGGCCGAACAGGGAGGGAAACCCGCCATCGGAGACGGCGGGCTTTATCATCTCAAGTACAAAGACTGGCAGAAGGTTGCTGCGCCTGTCATTGACGTCGGCCTGCTCTATCCGACTTCCTCTTCCACGCATGCGTTCAATGATTACGGGACGTTCCGCGATCTGGCGGCCGAAATCCGCCGGGCCGTGGACTATGATTTCGTCGATGAACGGATGGTGCAGGACGGCGCGCTGAAAAACATGCCCATCCTGATCATCATCGGAGCCGACATCCTGGAAGACCTCACGGTGCAGAAGATCGCGTCCTGGGTTTCCGGCGGGGGAATGCTCTTCGTGCTGGGCAGCCGGCCGGCCGACTGGGACGGCCGGATGAAGGCATTTGATGACCTTGCCGGGCTGACGCCGGATTCCGATGAGATCCAGGGGATTACCGAGTTGGTCGTCGACTCGCCACAGCGGTTCTCCTCGATGGCCTCGCTTCCGGCCACGTTTATCGCCCGGGCTTTCACGGCGTTGACTTCAGATGCCGAACCGCTTCTGTCCATGCGCTACACGAACAAGGGGAAGGTGGCGTGGCGCCGGGATTTCGGCCGGGGCCGCGTCTATTCCTATTTCGGCCCGCTGGACCTGCGTCAGAGAGAAGAGAGCTGGATGGTTGCCCGCAACCTGCCTTTCCTCTTCTTTAAGGACGGTGTGCAGGACGCTGTCCGGGACGGTAAGCTCAAGAGGGCTCCCGCGAGCCTCAATTTTGACGTTCCAGGCGTCTATCTTGCGGAAACTCAGGACGGGTTAATGGCGCTGAATATGGGCGATGCCACAAAAAGGATCGAATACGCCGCCGGTGCCTTGGAAATCCCGGCCCGCAGTCTGGTCAAAGTGATCAAGCCATCCCAATGAAGCGGGAGAATTATTTCCCCTTCACCAATTTTCAATCATTCCAGGCCTTCTATCTCTTTGAGCTTGACGGCTAGTCGCTTGGGGGATATCGGGAAAGCGGTCTTGACTTCCGGGGCAAAGAGCGAGACCTTGAACTCTTCGACCATCCAGCGGAATTCTTCGACGGCCAACTTACTTTCCTTCGGAGTCTCTGCCGTGATGTCCTCCCTGAGCCGGAGCAAGGCTTCGGCGAAGGGCCGGACCTGCTCCATTTTTTTGCGGTACTTAGCCGGGTCGACCCTGCCCCTTTCCAGCCGAACCTGGAGGGCGACGAGATAGCGGGGGAGATGGGAGAGCCGGTCCAGGGAATAGACTTCCAGGAAGTTTCCGGGAACGATCGACTCGAGATCCTCCTTGGCCTCCTGGCACAGGGCCGCCAGCGCGCGACCGGGACCGACCGCCCTCTCGATCTCCCGCAGGGTCCGGCGCATCTTTTGATACGCTTCGAGGATCTTAAAAACCGCTTCGCGCAGCGCATGGCTCTTCTCGAAGAGGGCCCGCATCGCCGCCTCCGCATAGGCCTCGAATTCCTCCCGGCTGCGGATGTTTTTTTGAAATATGTCGCGCTTGATATTTTCCAGCATGCCCTTCTCGAGCGCCGCCCGGCCGCCGAAAAAGAGGGCCGGCTTTTCATATTCTTCGAAGACCACAAGATAACGCCGCAGGAATTCGGTGTCCTTTGACAATTTCGCCGCCAGCAGCGCGGCGACGCCCCTGACATGCGCAGACAAGGCCTCCTCTTGAGTTTTAAAGAGCCTGATGTTCACTCCCTTTTCCCCGGGCTCAAGCCCCGGATAGGCGGTCATGAACGGTCCGACCGGGACGCTCTCCGGGAGCGGCCCGAAATCCCATGACTCTAGGCCCTCTTTCTCCCATTCCCCCCGCGCCCGCTTCCAATCGGCGGATTGCTCGGGGACAAAAGATACCGCCCCGGCCCGCCGGAGCACCTCCAGGTTCCGGCTGGCGGCCAGCTCGCGGCCTTCCGGATCGATGACCGCCACCCTCATTTTCAGGTGACTCGGGACGTCGGTGACCGCCCATCTCGACGCCGGAATGTCAACTTGGAATCTTTTCTTGACGAAACCGGCGAGCGTTTCGTAAAGAGAAGGATCTGTAAGCCGCATTTCCCTGACGATGATTTCGGCCGTCTCGGCAAAAGGCATCAGCTGCTTCCGTTCCGCCTTGGGAAGCCCTTTGATCAAGGCGAGGATTTTCTCCCTGAACTGCCCCGGCACCCCCCATTCCAGGGCTTCCGAGGGGATACCGGCGATCTGGCCGAAGGGAATTCGCAGGGTTGCACCGTCGTCCTCCTCGCCGGGCGAGAACTTGTAGGCGAGGGCAAAGCTCTTCTCTCCCAGGGTGAACTCGTCGGGGAATCCCTGAAGCTCCAGTTCGTCAGGATGGAGGAGAAGAAGGTCTTTTTCGCCCATCCTTAGGAATTCGTCGCCCCCGGCCTGCCGGATGCGCTTTTCCAGGCCGCGCCTGTCATACACTCCGCCAAGGCGCCGGGAATAGAAATCGGCCATCGCGGCCTCACTCACCATGATATTCCGCCGCCTCAACTTTTCCTCCATGGCCAGGACCCTCTTCTGCAGATCCAGGTTGTGGCGGAGGAAAAGAGGGGGGTCTTTGACCCGGCCTTCGACCAGGGCTTCGGCGACAAAGATCTTGTGGGCTTCCTCCGGGTTCTTCGGCCCGTAAGCCACATCCCTGTCCGACACGATCTCCAGGCCGAAGAGCGTCACCCGCTCCTTGGCCCGCACTTCGCCGCGGTCCGGATCCCAGCGGGGCTCTGAATAGCTGTACCGGCACTGGCCTCCGCCCAATTCCTCGAGCCAGGCGGGGTCGATTTTGGCCGCCGTTCGGGCGAACAGCCGGGATGTCCGGACGACCTCGGCCGCCGCGATCCAGGGCCGGGATTTATTAAATAGCACAGAGCCGGGAAAAATCATCACCTCGCGGCTCTTGGCGGCCTGGTACATGTTTTTTTCCTTGTGGGCGGCGATGTTGGAGAGGAACCCGCTGAGGATAGAGCGGTGGACGGCGGCGTAGAGCGCGGGCGTCATTTCGGCCCTCTCCGTCCGGCCGGGGCCGATGCCCCTCTCTTTCAGGATCGAGATGAGCTGGTTGTGGACGAACCCCCACTCTCTCATGCGGACATAGGAGAGATAGTGTTCCTGGCAGAATTTTCTCTGCCCGCTCCTGGAGGTCGGTTCATCCGCCGGGCCGTGGAAGCGGTCCCAGATGTTGAGCAGGGTCAGGAAATCGGAATCCCGGTGGGCGAACGAGGACTGGGCCTGGTCGGCCAGGCCCGCTTTGTCCGGCGGCCGCTCCCTGGGGTCGCGGATGCTCAGGACGGAGGCGATGACCGCCATCTCCCGTAGGCAGCCTTCCTTCTCCGCCTCGAGGAGCATCCGGGAGATTTTCGGGTCGAGGGGGAGGACGGCCATCTGCCGTCCCAGAGGGGTGAGCTCGAACTCCCGGCCGCGCTCGCTGACGGCTCCGAGCTCGAGGAGGGTTTCGTAGCCGTCCTTGATGTTCTTCGGCTGCGGCCGGTCGACGAACGGAAATTCGGCGGGATGCCCCAGGCCCAGATAGATCATCCGCAGGATGACTTCGGCCAGGTTCGAGCGGAGGATCTCGGGCGGCGTGAACCGGGGTCTCGATTCGTAGTCCTCCTGGGAGTAGAGCCGCAGGCAGAGGCCTTCCTGGACGCGGCCGCAGCGGCCTTTGCGCTGGTCGGCGCTGGCCTGGGAGATGGGGCTGATGGGCAGGCTGTTGATCCGCGTGCCGGGCTGGTACTGGGAGATGCGGGCCAGCCCCGTGTCGATGACGTACCTGATGCGGGGAATGGTGAGCGAGGTCTCGGCGACATTCGTGGCGACGACGATTTTCGGGCCGCCGACCGAATAGACACGGCCCTGCTGGGCGGCGGGGAGGCGGGCATAGAGGGGGAGGACGGTCAGGCCCGGATATCTCTTCCCTTCCAGCCGTTCGCAGGTTTCCAGGATGTCCTGTTCCGTCGGCATGAAGACCAGGATATCGCCGTGCCGCCTCCCGGATTTGAGCGCATCCACCGCCCGGACGGCCAGGTCCACGTAATCCGAGTCGTCCGCGCGCTGAGAGAACGATTCCGGCGGCCTGTATTCCACCTCCACGGGATACATGCGGCCGCCGACGTGGATGACCGGCGCCCCGCCGAA
>CAZYWP010000116.1:0-10138 GCA_964651495.1 uncultured Eubacteriales bacterium
TCCAGAAGGGACAGACCGTTTATGCTTTTCTTGGATATACGGAACAGTCCCGGTTTAACGGCTATTCCTCCGTTTTCGAACAGACCATGGGTCGATTTTACAACTTGACGGATCCTAGTAAAATCAACGTCAAACCCGATCGGCTGGCAGCAAAAAGAACCACGACTCAAGGGAGCTTACGCCAGGCCCTCCAGAAATTCGGCGGGCCGGAGGATAAATTGGAAGCCCTGGCGATCATCAATGGGATGAAGCTCAATGATACCGTTCCTGGCAATACAATCCTAAAACTCGTCGTGAAATAAGCTTTTTCCCAACCCCATCCAAGGTCCTCGCGGGCGGAGATCGAGGCCAGCGAGGAATTGATCCAATATAGTGGAGATATTTGATGTGGCTTCGAAAAAAGCCATCCAAACCTGGAATCTCCCGCTTGAGAAAAAGGACGTTATCCTTGATAAGAGGCAGAACCAGGGGTGGACTAAGGTTTAGTTCTTTTTTAGCCTCAGACCGCCGCTGCCCCAAACCCGCTGGTCGAACTGGACGGCGACCAGCTCATTGTTCTCAAGCCGAAAGACGAGAGGCGCCCTCTGGGCACGCCGGATCCGTCCCTGGCGTCTGGTGCTGACCGTGATGGTGCCGTCCGGGTTATCCGTCCAGCTCCCCTGCTCGGTTACGGTCGCCTGGCCCTGAGAATAAACCTGCGTTAGCAAGGCCGTTCTGTCCTCGTTCAAGGTCAGCGTGACCGTCCGCAACACTCCAGAAGATAAAGCGATCTCTCCACTAAAGGTGCCGACGTAGCCCGGCTTCTGCTCGGTTTGTTCTTCAGCCAATCGGGATTGGTAGGCGGACGGGAGCTGGTTGGTAAAATAGATGCGCCGAACCTCGGCGATAGGCACCTCCTCCTTGGAGTCAAATTGGAAAACACGCCGGGTTGAGCTAAAATCGACAATCCGGCCGGAGGTGCTCCGGTCGTTCCTGAAGAAAAGGTAGTGTTGGTCTTTTTCCAGCCTTGTTCTCTCTTCTGGAAAATTCCAGTTGGTGTTAACGAAATTGACCATCCAGATCCGGTGGAGGGCAAACTCCTGCCCGTCCCTGAGCTGCAGGACGAGCCTGGTGCTGGAAATGTCCACGACCTCACCAACGATCATCCCGCCGTCCTGCATGAATAGGGCGGCCCTCCCAGCACTCAGATCCTCGGCTGGAAGGGATTTCGGGGAAAGACACAATCCGAAAGCCATAATCACGATCCACCGCCAGGTTTTTTTCATGGTCACCTCCGCTTCTATTATAGAAAATTCGCACCGGACTGACAACGCGGAGACTCATATCCTTATGAATATGCCGCCGTCGTTCCATGTCGAGTTCCTCGTTTTCGCGTTTTCGCGGAATTCAGGACCGCTCTTCGGCCCGCCCCGGCCGGAACTGGGTTTCGTACAGGGAAGCGTAGAGGCCGCCCTTGGCCAGGAGCTCCGCGTGCGTGCCCTGCTCGACCAGGCGGCCGGCCTCCAGCACCAGGATGATGTCCGCGGCCAGGATGGTGCTCAGGCGGTGGGCGATGACCAGGCTCGTCCGGCTCTTCATGATGCCCTCCAAAGCCTGTTGGATCAGCGCCTCGGACTGGCTGTCCAGCGAAGACGTGGCCTCGTCCAGCACGAGGATGCGAGGGTCCTTGAGGATGACGCGGGCGATGGCGACGCGTTGCTTCTCGCCCCCTGAGAGGCGGTAGCCGCGGTTGCCCACGACGGTGTCATAGCCTTCGGGCAGACCGGCGATGAAGTCGTGGATGTTCGCCGCGCTGCAGGCCGCCTCGATCGCGGCCGGGGTGGCGTCCGGCCTGGCGTAGAGGAGGTTGGCCCGGATGGTGTCGTTAAACAGGAAGGTTTCCTGCGTCACCATGCCGATCTGCGCCGCTAGAGTGCTCATGGCCAGACCGCGCAAGTCGTGGCCGTCGATGCTGATGACGCCGCTCGTCGGGTCGTAGAGCCGGGGCAGCAGGTAGGTGACCGTGGTCTTTCCCGCCCCGCTCGGCCCCACCAGGGCGGCCAGCTGCCCGGGCTTGATCTCGAAGCTGAGGTCGCGGAGAGCCCAGCGTTCGGCGGCGGGGGGCTGATGGGCCGGAGTCTGTTCGGGGGATTGCGAATTGGACGTTTGTAGCTTCCCCCCCTCTTGCGAGAGAGGAGGGGCCATGCCCCGGCCGCGCTGGCCGAAGCGGACCACCTCGCTCAGCCCCGTGGCCTCCGTCGCGTTCTCCTCCGGCCGATAGCTGAACGATACGCCCGAAAAACGCACGTATCCCCGGACGGACTTCAGTGTCAGCGCGTCCGCCCGCTCCTCGATCTCCATCGGCAGGTCCAGGACCTCGAAGACCCGCTCGAAGCTGACCAGCGAGGTGGCCAGGTCCATGCGGGCGTTGGTCAGCGCCGAGAGCGGTCCGTAGAGCATCCCCAGGTACGCCGTGAAGGCGACGATGGTGCCGATGGTGAAGCCGGCCCCGCGCAGGACCAGCAGGCCGCCGACCCAAAATACCACCACCGTCCCGACCGCGCTGATCAGGCTCACCGTCAGGAAGAACCAGCGCATCATGAAGGCCTGCCGTACGCCGGCCCGGCGCACGCGGTCCGCCCGGCCGCCGAACCGCGCCACCTCGAGGGCCGCGCGGCCGAACAGCTTGACAAGCAGCGCGCCGCTGACGTTCAGGGTCTCGTCCATCATGGCGTTCATCTCGGCGTTGAGCGTCATCTGCTCGCGCACGACGGCGCGCAGCCGCTTGCCCAGGAGGCGCGCCGGGACCAGGAAGAGCGGCAGCACGCCGATGGCCAGCAGCGTCAGCCGCCACTCCAGCCGCAGCATGATCACCAGCGCGCTGACCAGCGTGATGGAGTTGGTGAACACGTCGACGATCGTGCCGCTGACCGCCCTCTGGGCGCCGATGACGTCGTTGTTCAGCCGCGAGAGCAGCTCGCCGGTCTTGATGTGGGTGAAGAAGCGCAGGGACATGCGGTGCAGATGGTCGAACAGCTCCGTCCGCAGGTCGCAGATGATCCCCTCGCCCACGGACGCGCCGAGGTAGCGTTGGGCCACTCCCAACAGCCCGTTGACCAGGGGGACGGCCAGCATGCCCAGGGCGAGCAAGGTCAGCCGCTGGAAGTCGCGTTCCGGCAGGGCCCGGTCGATGAGGTCGCGCACGAGCAGCGGAGGCGCCAGTCCGAGCAGGGTCACGACCAGGATCAGGAGCAGCATGGCCGCGATGCGGCCGAGGTAGGGGCGACCGTAGGCCAAGGCGCGCCGGATCAACGCCCGGCTGATCTCCGGACGATCCTGCTCCTCGTCATAGCGCAGAAAGGGCCGCCAGCCGCCGTTAGGCATGGAAAGAAACCCCATCGAGGTGTGATGTGTGCGTTAGGCGCATGAGATACAAAGGACAGAATAGTAACACCTGAAGGACGTGCGGTCAACAACGGGCATCGGCCGGGACGATAATTCGGACGGATCAATCTTCACCCCCACCTCGTGCGTCCCGCCCTCGCTCACCAGAAAATGCAGGTGGGGGGTAGCAACACCAGACGCTTCAAAATTCTTGATTTTTCGGTGTTTTTTGTGAACCGGAACCTGTCCAATTTCGTCAGCTATATTGATGCTCACGTATTATCTATCTATCAGAAGAGGTTTTTATGTCCAGGCGAAAAAATGATGTCCTCAGTAGTGCGGCGGAGTCTATGAGTGGCTGGCCCAAGCCTTTGCCTCCTACGGGTTGGCATCGTACCTTGGCCCAGGCAGATCCAGCTTTGTTACAAAAGGCCACCATTCCGGTGGAAAAAATCAAGGCGCCGATTCTTCTGGTCTCGGGCACAGACGACCAGACCTGGCCGGCCGACGAGTTCTGCCGGGAAATTGTGGCCAAGCTTCAAAAAAACCGTTTCCCCTACGAGGTCAAACACATAAGCCACGAGGGCGCAGGACATATGTCTTTTCTTCCCTTTCTCATCCCAGCTAACAGGGGGGGAATCAGCGGCGGCAGCCCCCAGGCGGATGCGCGGGTGGGCTTTATCTCCTGGGAAGAGACCATCGCCTTCCTCCGCAGGCACTTGGGTCGGTGATGATTCGGGCCCAAGCTCGGTGACGGTTTTTTTGGCGTCGGCATCGTTTCAGCAGATGAACATGTCCGGCGGGCCTCCGGGGAACTGCGGTTTGACCATGCGCGGGTTGCCGAGGGATAAGAAACTCCTTTTCTGCCGTGCCGGTTGAATGAGCGTTCGATGGCTAATTTTTCCTCATCCTATCGTTAGGGATGATCAATCGGCGCGTCGACGGATGTCAAGTTGGAATCTACGCCCACCATTTTTTATCATTCCTGACGCAGCAAGGAAGTACAATGGGCGCATGAATGCCCATTCAGCCACCGCAGCAGAAAACGAAATTTTAACTTTAAATTCTTATCTTTGATCGAGAAATATTGTGAATTACAAGACAACCCGGTTTCCTTTTATGTCTTCTTTTCGGCTTTCTCCACAGGCAGGTTTTTCACCAGCTTTTTGAGGGTGTTTCGCGCTGTCTTGATCCATGTGTTCATCGTTCCTGTGGAAATGCCGTAAATCTGGGCGATTTCACTGAGAGGCAGGTCTAGGTAATAATACAGGTACAGGATGTCGGCATATTTCGGCTTCAGCTTTTTAAGGAGTCTTGCGACCAGCCTGACCCGCTCCTGGTTTTCCACATGGAGATAGGGATCAAAATCACGGCTGGGCTCGGGAATCTGGCTCAGGATTTTCTTTTTTTGCCGGATGTGATCGATAATCTTGTTGGTCGTAACAGAATAAATAAATGTTCCCAAAGAGCTTTCCCCCCGGAATTTTTCCTGGCGGAGAGATTCGATGACCGCGACCAGGATTTCGCTGGCGACATCTTCCCAATCGGGTGTGGATCGCCCGATCGAGTTTTTCACCCGAAAACTGATCTGGGGCCAGTATTTGAGAAGGACTTCTTCCAGGTCAGGAGCTTTCATTTCGTCGTTTCTTCGTTACAAATTTGCTGTTTCCAGATGCAAGGTCACACTTGCCCTGAAATAGGACCCGATTTCCATTTCCAAATAGATTATGGGAAGTTTTTAAGGAAGACTATCGCCCTTTAGAAGGATTTGCGGGGTGATTTTAGGGCGTTTCTATGATCTTGCGAAACATGCTCCATCTTCCCGTCGAGCTGCCGGACCAGGTCGGCCACGACCTGAAATCCAAGCCGCTCTGAGCGCTGGACGTCAATGCGGCAGCTTGAGCCTGTCCAGGATCGGCCCGAAACGCGGGTCGCGGGCCAGGGCGGGCACGAGCGCCTCCGTATAGACATGGACAAAGACCGTCAGGGTATCCCGCTCCCGGATCGCCGTTTCTAGCCACTCGAAGGCGCTGTCGAAATCTCCGAGGGCGGCGAAGCCCCAGGCCAGGCTCAACGGAGAAACCGGGAGTCTCTTCCGGTCTTCGAGCACTTCCGTCAGGGCCTGCTCCGCCCTCTTGCGGTCTCCCTTTTTGAGATAGCAAAACAGGAGCATTACTTCGCCCCAGCCCGGAAAAATGACGAGAGGACGGCCTTTTTGTAACGTCTCGATGGCTTCGTCGATTAGACCCTTTCGGTAGTACGCCATCCCGGCGTGGAAATAGGCCAGCCCGAAGTTCGGCTCGATCTGCTGGAGCCTTAAAAACTCCGCCAGGGCTTCGTCGTTGCGGCCGACGGCCCCATGGAGGCCGATGGACCAGGCATAGAAGAGGGGCATCAGCGGGTCGAGCGTCAGCGCGCGCTTGATCTCCGCCAGGCATTCCTCGAACCGCCTTCTCGACATCAGCAGCCAGGCATAATGCCCCCGCGACATCGCATCGCCCGGGTTGAGCGCCAGAACCCGCCCGAAGCTCTTCTCGGCCGCCGTCCAGTTCCATTCGAACCAGAATTCCAGCACGGCGGCGACGGCGTGGGCCTCGGCCAGGTCCGGGTCCAGGGCTAACGTTTTCTCGAGCGCCGCCTTGGCTTTCGGGTACATCTCGGCCGGCGGCGCCAGGTTCATAATCCCCAGGGTCGAATAGACGGTGGCGACGCCCGCGTGGGCCAGGGCGAAGTTCGGGTCCCGGTCGATGGCTTCATGGAAGAAATTCAGGGCTTTCCCGATGGCTTCGGGATTCGGCCGGGCGACGAAGTAGAGCCCCTTCAGGTAGAGGTTATAGGCTTCCGTATCGGCGGTAGACCGCTTGTGCAGGGCCGTCTTCTCGCCGGCCAGCAGCGTGACCTTCAGGTGCTCCACGATGGCCAGCGAAATTTCGTCCTGGATATCGAAGACGTCGCGCTCCTCCCGATCGAACCGCTCCGACCAGATGTGGAGCCCCGTCCGGGCGTCGACGAGCTGGGCCGTGACGCGAAGGCGGTTTCCGGACTTCCTGACGCTCCCCTCGACGATAGCCCGGACGTCGAGCATCTTTCCGATCTCGCGCACGTCGAGCTTCATGCCTTTGAGGGCGAACGCGGATGTCCGGGCCACGACCCGGATCCCCTGGAGCCGGGCGAGGGCGTGGATGAGCTCTTCGGCCAACCCCTCGCCGAAATAGTCCTGGTCCTTGGCCGTGCTCATGTCGACGAAGGGAAGGACGGCCACGGAAGGGAGGGCGTCCGGGGACGGCGCCGGTTCGGCGGCGGCGCTCGGCCGCCGAACGCTATCACCTTGGAGGACCTCCAGCAGGCTTTCGAACTCCGGGAAGCGGTCCGCGGCGCTTTTCCGGAGGCACTTGAGGATGACTTCCTCCAAACCCGCCGGGATATCGGGCCTGAGCACGGACGGGTTCGGGGGGGCTTCGTTCAGAATCTCGTTCCGGACGGCCTGCCCATGCTCTCCGACGAACGGGCGCCTGCCGGTCGTCATCTCGAAGAGGGTGCTGCCGAACGACCAGATATCGGTCCGCCCGTCGGTCTTCTCGCCCCGGACCTGCTCGGGCGACATGTAGGCCGCAGTGCCCAGGACCGTCTGGGGGCGCGTCAGGTCGGCCCCGCCTTCGAGCGAAGCCAGGCCGAAATCCGTGATGCGGACCTGCCCCTCCCGGTTGAGCATGATGTTGGCCGGCTTGACGTCCCGGTGGACGACGCCTTTATCGTGCGCGGCTTCGAGGCCCTCGCAGACCTGGACGGCGATGTTGAGCACTTCGATGAGGGGCAGGGGGCCTTCGGCGATCCGGTCCTTCAGGCTGCGGCCTTCGATGAAGGCCATGGTCAGGAACATCTCCCCCTCGGATTCGTCGACCTCGTAAACCGGGCAGATGTTGGGGTGGTCGAGGATGGCGGCCGCCTGGGCTTCGCGCAAAAACCGCTTTTTGGCTTGAGGGTCCCGGCCTATCTTCTCGGGCAGGAACTTGAGCGCGACCGTCCGGCGCAATTTCGTGTCCTCGGCCCTGAAAACGACGCCCATCCCGCCGTGGCCGACGATGTTCAGGAGCTTATACCTGCCCTCAACGAGATGTCCGGGTTGATGAAGGTCCGGGGGGCGCGGTTATGGACCGGGTCACGGATAGAGCCCCGTCCTCAGGGAGCTCGATCCTCGTCCCGCATTGGGGGCAGAAATGGCTGTCGGAAGCGGTTTCGAACCGGCAGTTGGGACATTTCATATTTTAAGAAACTTCTTTTCCGTTCCGCTGGCTAGATGAGCGTTCATGTGCCAATTTTGCTTCATCCCATCGTTGGGGATGATAAATTGCAGCGTGATCGAATGTCAAGTTGAGCTCAATATAATGGAAGGCGGACCAGGAAGCCGGTTCCCTAAAAAGTGATCCTGAACTCAGTCCCTGCCTTCCGATCGACCTCCATCTTCCCGTCGAGCTGCCGGACCAGGTCCGTCACGACCTGAAGCCCGAAACGTTCCGAGCGCTGGACATCGATACTTTCAGGAAGGCCGATCCCGTCATCGCTGACGAGCAGGGAATGGCGGCCGCCCGGCTGCCGTTTCATCTCGACCCGGATGGTTCCGTTGCGTCCTGGGGGAAAGGCGTATTTAAGCGCATTGACCACCAGCTCGTTGATGATCAGCCCGCAGGGGATCGCCTGCTTGGCCCGCAGGCGGATGCCCCGGGAGCTGACTTCCAGGTGGACGGCGGCGGGGTCCGCGCCGAACAGGTGAAAGACTTGGTCGACCAGAAGACGGATATAGTCCCCGAAGTCGATTGTGGTCAGGTCCGGGGATTGATACAGTTTTTCGTGGATCAGGGCGATCGACCGGATACGGCTCTGGCTGGCTTTGAGGATTTCGTTCAGCCGCTCGTCCCCGACCGAGGCGGCCTGGAGGCGGAGGAGGCTGGAGATGATCTGGATGTTGTTCTTGATGCGGTGGTGGATCTCCTTCAGGAGGATCTCTTTTTCCCGCAGGTCCGCTTTGAGCTTCTTGATTTCCGCCGCTTCTTTCGTGGGCCTGTCCGGGGCGGCCCGCCGTGCGGTCTTCGGCCCACTGGCTTGCTGACGCTTTTTTTCAGTCATCCTTTTTCCTCCCGCCGGGGAAGTGGACGTAGCCGTGGAGGTCGATCGGCCGTCCGGATTTTCCCCAGGAGACGCCCAGTTCAGAGGGCAGGCAATTCCGTTCGTAGCAGTCTCTGAGGGCCTCATCCAGCCCCCGGACTTGGATCGACCGCCGGCCCGGCTCTCCGCGGACTTCCAGCAGCGACGCCGGGAATTCCTGGATCTCCGGCATTGAATCCTGCGCTCCGTTGATACAGAGAGTCTGGCTCATGGCCGCCTCGAGGCCGCAGGCCGGGAGCCGGCGGCTTTGGACACAGGCGATGGCAGAACTCATCTTCCGCAGCGGCTCAACGTCCGGGCAGCCGTAATTCTTAGCTCGGCCGCCGATGGATGCGGTGATGTCAGTCCCCCTCCCGGCCGCGCTGACCGTGCCGCCCTCAAACTCGCAGGAAAAGACCGGCCCCGTATCCACGGCCGCGGAATGCGAGGCATAAAACAGGATCTCCGTTCCTTCGGCTGTGAGACAGCGGATTACGGCCGTATCAAAGTTTTCGATGCCGTAGGCACGGTAGAGCTCGGCTTCGACACGGAGGGGAACGGCGCTCGTCTCCCGCGTCCGGCCGAGGATGTAAAACATGTTGTGCAGGTCGTGGGCCATGGCGTTGTTGGCCGGGCTGTCCAGGATCCAGCTGTCCTGCCCGTCTTTCTGCCTTCCCGCCCAATCGTTTCGCCGGTAATAGACTTCATCCCGGGGCCACAGATAGAGACATTTCAGCCGCCGCGGGTTTCCCAACAGGCCGTGCCTGATATCTTTTTTGAGGCTCTGGATGGCGGCGCTGAAGGACCACTGGTAGCCGACGGCCACCCATTGCCCTGTCAGGTCCCGCGCCTCGATCATCGCCCGGACTTCCTGGATGGTGGCGGCCGGCGGCTTCTCGCAGAGAATATCGCTCCCCCGGGCGAGGGCGGCGATGGTCTGTTCGCAGTGATAATGGATGGGCGAGGAGATGATGGCCAGTTCGGCCTGGGAACGGGCGTAAAATTCCTCCAGCGAGCCGAAGACCGGTATGTTCAAAGCCCGGAGCTCATCGAGCCGGGAACACCTGTCCGGATAGGGATCGACCGTCCCCTCCAGGCGGAACGCGTCGCTCTGCCTGTCTCTGAGCAGGGCCTCGAGATAGACTGAACCCATCCCGCTGATTCCGACCAAGACGATGGAGACCGGATTGCTCATGGGCATCAATAATTGGAATTCATCGTCCTTTTTTGAGCGGCCTTTCCAGGAGGTCGGCCTCGACGAAGTGGCGGGTTTTCGGGTTGAAGCGGAATGTCCGGATCTCGAACGGGGAGAGCGTGATTTGCCTCCTGGCCGGAGCCCAGGGCAGGGACAGCATGACGGTCCGCCTTTCTCCCGTCGGCTCGAAGAGACGGATGATAAGGTCCTTTCCGTCTTCGGCCTTTTTCAGGGCGCTGACCTGGACGATGTCATCGCTCAGCACGATAAAGGGGCTGGGCCTCTTTCCCCGGCCGGCGGGGAAATAGGCGAGGATAAATGGCTTTTCATTCTTGACCAGCGCTTCCCGGTCGATGGACTTAAGGCGCCGGGCTCCGCGGCCGCCGTTGACCCAGAAGCGGAACAGCCTCTCGCCCTGGTCGATACGGGGAATGTGGC
>CAZYWP010000117.1:0-10058 GCA_964651495.1 uncultured Eubacteriales bacterium
TAATTTAGCATGATCGGCAAAGGATTTCAATGTCTGCGGATTGTCCTAGAACCGGTAGCTGGCCTGCTTGGCGATCTTGCGGTAGTCGTCCCCCCACATCTCGACGACCTTGCACATCTCGTAGAGCCGCGACCTCAGGCGGACGCCGATCCGGTCGACAAGCGAGTCCCCGCCCTTCTTATAGAAGGCATCGCGGCCGTCGGCCTCCTCTTCCGTGTCGAGATAGTTCGAGGTGAAAATGGTCAGCTTTTTCTGGTTGTAGCGCTGGTTGATGATGTAAAAGACCGTCTCCTCGACCCAGGCCGTCGTCCGCTTGGCGCCCAGCTCGTCGAGCACCAGAATGTCGACATCGAACACCGGCGCCAGGACTTCGCTTTCGGAAATGTTGGAATCGGGCGTAAAGGTGCCCTGGATATCCCGGATGAGCTCCCGGAAATCGTAAAATGCGCAGGGCACATTATTCTTTTCCATGAGCTCCCGGATGATGGCGACGGCCAGATGGGTCTTTCCCACTCCGCAGGGACCGATGAACAACAGCCCGACCTCCTGGGCCGGATAATTCTTGACGAACTGCCGGGAGATTTTCAAGGCATCCCGGTGGCTGTCGTTATGCACTTCGAAATTGCCCAGCGAACAATTCCTGTACCTTTTCGGAATCCGGGCTTGCTCCCAGAGAACCTCTGTCTGGCGGTCGAAAAAGCAGCGGCAGCGGCGGGCCACCTGCTTCCCGTCCTCGTTGACCAGGAGCCAGCCCGTCCCCTCGCACTTGGAGCACGATTTTTCGGCCATCAGTTGAGATACCCTCTGAGTTGCTGGAAGCGATGCGACCGGGAGAGCTTGCGCATGGCCTTCTGCTCGATCTGCCGGATCCGCTCCCTGGTCAGCCCGAGCCGGTCGCCTATTTCCTGGAGCGTCATCGGCCGGTCGTCGTCCAGCCCGAACCTTAATTTTAGCACAAGGGCTTCCTTCTCTTCCAGCTCCTCCAGGATCTCCCTGATCTGCTGCTGGATGGACGATTTGACAATTTGGTATTCGACCGGGGGTGAAGCGCGGTCCTCGATCTGTCCCTCCACCTCGAGCTCGCTGTCCGATCGCTTGTCGCTGAGATGGATGTCTCTCTCGGACAGGATCTCGAGGTCCTGTAAATCGTCCTCGCTGATGCCCATGCGCTGGGCGATCTCCTCGCGCGACGGATCGCGCCCCAGTTCCGCCTTGAGCTGAGCCACTTTTTTCTTCATCAGGGAAATTTGGTCGGAAAGCTTCTGGGGGAGATTATAGATGCGGGCGGACTGGGTCAGAGCATGGATGACCGCCTGCCGGATCCACCAGACGGCGTAGGAAATGAACCGGACGTTGCGGTTCGGGTCGAACCTCTTGGCCGCCTCCATCAGGCCGAGATTGCCCTCGTTGATCAGGTCGAGCATGGCCAAGCCCATACCTCGGTATTTCTTGACGTAGGATACGACAAAACGGAGGTTGGCTTCAATGAGCTTGCGGAGCGCCTCTTTGTCCCCCTGTTGGACCTGGCGGCCCAAGTCTTTTTCCTCCTCCTCAGAATACACCGGCAACTTGGCGATCTGGCCCAGATAGAGCTTCAGGTTCTTCGAATCGAGGAAATCCTCGTAGCTCATCGCCGCATCCGTTTATTCCCGGTCTTCCAGTTTGATGATTTTCGCCTGACTCACCTTGACCAATCCCCGCCTGCGGGCTTCGAATTCGGCGTCGCGCCCGGCGAAAAATTCCCTCCTGACATATTCAAGAAGCTCATTGACCTCCGTCTCCATCTGCTGCATCTTCCGCCGCATGTTCAGTATGACCTCGACTCCGGCCAGGTTGACGCCGAGGTCCCGGATGAGGTTGAGGATGGTCTCGAGCTGCTTCAGGTCCTCATCCGAGTAAAGGCGCGTGTTGCCCTGGCTGCGGGATGGCTTGAGCAACCCCTCCCGCTCATAAAGCCTGAGCGTCTGGGGGTGGAGGCTGTAAATCTCTGAGACGCGGCTGATATGGTAATAATTCCTGGTCTTTTCTTTATCTTTTGTCTGTCTTTTCATGTCAGTTGATTCCCATCTTTTTTCTGGGGTTATCGGCCGCCAGTCTTTCCAGCTCTTTCATCAATTCCTTGATTCTCTGGTCGTCCGACGGCGGCGGAACGATCGACACTTCGACGATCTGGTCTCCCCGCGCCCGTCTCCCGATCACGGGCGCGCCCATCTCCTTCAGCCGGAATTTCTGGCCCGACTTGGTGCCCGCCGGGATCTTGATCACGGTCCTGCCCTGCATCGTCGGCACCTCGATGTTGGCCCCCAGGGTGGCCTCGGGAACCGTGATCGGGAGCTTGAGGTTGATGTTGGCCCCGTCCCGGCGGAAGAGATGATGCGGGGCGACCTCGATGGAAATATACAGGTCTCCGGCTGGCCCGCTGTCCCCGCCGGCGTTTCCTTTGCCCGGGACTCGAACCCGCGAGCCCGTGTCCACTCCCGCCGGAATCTTGACGTTGATCAGCTCTGTTTTTTGGGCCACGCCCCGGCCGGCGCACTCCCGGCAAGCCTCGCCGCGGCTCTGGCCCGTTCCCCTGCACTGCGGACAGGTGGACTGGTATTTCATGAAACCGCGCTGCATATGAACACGGCCGCTGCCGCCGCAGGAGGCGCAGGCCCTCCCGCCGGCGGCTGAGAGGTGGCCGCGCCCCTGGCAGGCCGGGCAAGCGCCCAGCCGGGTGAGCTGGATCCGGGTCTGCAGGCCGCGGATCGCATCCTCGAACCCGATCTTCATCGAGTAATGGACGTCCTCCCCCCGGGCCGGACCGGTCTCGGCGGCAGCGCGGGCGCTTCCACCGAAGAGGCCCTCGAAAAAGTCGCCGAACGAGGAACTCCCATAGCCCGAAAAATCGAACCCTTCGAAACCGGAGCTGTAGCCGCCCTGCTCTGACCCAGGCGGCGGCGCCCCGCCGACGAACCCGAATTGGTCGTACTGACCCTTTTTCTTTACGTCGCTGAGGACAGAATAGGCTTCCTGGATTTCCTTGAATTTGGCTTCGGCGGCCTTGTCGCCGGGGTTGAGGTCGGGGTGATACTTGCGGGCGAGCCTGCGGTAGGCCTTCTTAATCTCGCTGGCGGACGCCTTCCTTTCGACGCCCAGGGTCTTATAGTAATTTTTGTCCATCCTTCAACCCGCTCGTCTGCTCGCCCCGAAAAGAGCCGCGGCCTTTTTCGGATGGAGCTTATTTCTTCTTGTCGTCGTCCACGACTTCGGCGTCGATGACCTCCTCCTCATCGCCGCCGGCCGGGCCGGATTGGCCGGAACTCTGCCCGCCCTGATTTCCGGCGGCTTCCTGCTGGCGACCCGCGCCAGCCTGCTGGTATATCGCCTCCGTTAATTTGTGGGACGCCCGGGACAGGGCTTCCACGGCGCTCTTGATCCGCTCCAGGTCATCGCTTTCCATGGCTTTTTTGGTGTTCTCGACCTCCGCCCGGACACTCTCGGCATCGGCCTCGGGGATCCGGTCTTTGTTTTCGCGCAGGAGTTTCTCCAGGCTGTAGACCATCTGGTCGGCCTGATTTTTCGCCTCCACGACTTCCCTGCGCCGCTTGTCATCCTCGGAATGGGCATCGGCGTCCTTGACCATCCGGTCGATCTCTTTTTCGTCCAGCCCGCTGTGCCCGGTGATGGTGATGGCCTGCTGCTTGAGGGTCCCCATGTCCTTGGCCGAAACATGAAGAATGCCGTTCGCGTCGATGTCAAAGATGACCTCGATTTTGGGGACGCCGCGTGGTGCCGGCGGTATGCCGTCCAGATGGAATCGGCCCAGGGTGCGGTTGTAGGCGGCCATTTCTCTCTCCCCCTGGAGGACGTGGATCTCAACGCTGGGCTGGTTGTCCGAGGCCGTGGAGAAGACCTCCGTCTTCTTGGTCGGGATCGTCGTGTTCCTGGCGATCATCTTGGTGAAAACGCCGCCCAGGGTTTCGATGCCCAGGGTCAGCGGGGTGACATCAAGAAGAAGGACGTCCTTGACGTCGCCGGCCAGGACAGCGCCCTGGACGGCCGCTCCGACGGCCACAACCTCGTCGGGGTTGACGCCCTTATGGGGCTCGCGGCCAAAAATATTCTTCACCACATCCTGAATGCGGGGCATCCGGGTCTGGCCGCCGACGAGGATGACTTCGTCGATGTCTTCCGGTTTGACATTGGCATCGGCTATAGCCTGCCGGCAGGGACCGACCGACCTCTGGACGAGGTCCTCGACGAGCTGTTCGAGCTTTGCCCGGGTCAGCTTCATCAGGAGGTGCTTGGGCCCGGATGAGTCGGCGGTGATGAACGGCAGGTTGATCTCCGTCTCCATGGTCGTCGAAAGCTCCATCTTCGCCTTCTCGGCCGCTTCCTTCAGCCTCTGCAGGGCCATTTTATCCTTGATCAAGTCAATCCCGGATTCCCTTTTGAATTCGGTCACGATCCAGTCCTGCACCCTCTGGTCGATGTCATCACCGCCCAGATGGGTATCTCCGTTGGTGGACTTGACTTCGACCACGCCCTCCCCCACTTCGAGAATAGAAATGTCGAAGGTGCCGCCGCCGAAGTCATAGACCGCGATGGTCTGGTCCTTCTTTTTATCCATTCCGTAGGCCAGGGCTGCGGCCGTGGGTTCGTTGATGATCCGGACGACGTCCAGGCCGGCGATTTTGCCGGCGTCCTTGGTGGCTTTGCGCTGGCTGTCGTTGAAATAGGCGGGGACCGTTATTACGGCTTTCTCCACTTTTTCTCCCAGATAATCTTCGGCGGCCTTCTTCAGTTTTTGCAGGATCATCGCCGAAATCTCGGGAGGAGCGTACTGCTTGCCGAGCGCTTCCACGCGGACATCCCCGTTGGCAAACTGAGTGACCCTGAACGGGACCTGCTTGATTTCCTGGCCGACCTCACTGAAACGGCGGCCCATGAACCTTTTTATCGAGTAGATCGTGTTCTCGGGATTCGTGACTCTCTGTCTCTTGGCCACCTGTCCGACCAGCCGTTCTCCCTTCTGGGTGAAACCGACAACCGAGGGGGTAGTCCGGCCTCCTTCCTCATTCGGGATCACGGTCACTTTGTCGCCTTCCATGATGGCCACGACTGAATTGGTCGTTCCGAGATCAATACCGATAATCTTTGCCATTAATTCCTCCTTATCTTATCGAAGAGAGTATAATACTTGAGTGTTGGTTTGTCAAGTATATTTTATATAAATTTTTTACAGCAGCTCTGGACGTTTGGCTTGAATTCAGGAAAAATCAAATTATTAGGGGAGAATAAGACCTCTGGTCCCATCAGCCAGCGCCCAATAAAGGGCCTGCGCGTCTTCTTTTCCGGACAGGGCGACATCGATCGCGGCAAAGGGTTTTTTTCTCAGCTCATGGCCGAAGTTCTTCAATGGAACCCATAAATTCCAGGCCAAAAAACGCCCGATGCCCCCGATCCTGGAGACCAGATTTGCGGGCTTCGGCCTGATATAGACTCGGATCCCGCCGCTAAGATAAAGGACAAACGAAGAGGGCATGTCTTTGAGCTCCAGGGCATCAAGCTCGAAGGGACCTCCCTCTTCGTCGGTTCCAGGCTTGATTTTGGCTCTTTTAGGGGGAAAAAGAGTGCTCTTTTTATCCAGGGTTACCGCGCCAAGGGGTGGAGCATCCCCCCAGCGATGAATACGCTCGATCTTCCACTCCTCCAGGACCATTCCCCTGGACTTGAGCTGGATTTGCCGGCCGGCCAGGTCAAAAATATAATAAAGCGCCGGACTCTTGGCCAGCTCCACCTCCTGTTTGAGTGCCTGATTCCTTCCCCAGGCTTCCGGCTTTTCTTCGCCGGCTCCAGCCAGGACGGCCCCAAGGGCCAGGACGAGAGCGGGCAGCAAAAAATTGTTTCGCCAAGCTGGCTTTGACTTGAAATCCGCCAATTTCTGCCCCGTCTGCTAATAAACGTAGATTTTTGTCCCGATGGATGCTGCCTGGTAGAGGGCCTTCAGATCCTTGTCTCCGACGCGGATGCAACCGTGCGTGACGCTCCGCCCGAGAAGCCGCGTGTACAGAGTGCCGTGAATGAAATAGCCTTCGCCGAAGCCCAGAGCATAGTCGCCCAGCACGCCTGCCTCCAGCCTCTCGCCCGGGTTCTTCGGCACGTCTTTGCCCTCCTCGATGAAGGCCCAGTCCGGCTTAACCCAGGTGGGGTCGACGATCTTCGACTTGACCTGGAACTCGCCCCGCGGCGTGTCAAAGATCCACTTGCGCTCTCCCCCCGGCTCTTCCAGGATGCTGCCGCTGCCGCAGGAGATGACAGCTTGAAGGATGACCTCGTCTCCCTTTCTGAGATAGAGGACATTCCTGGCCGAATCCACGACGACGTGAGTACCCTTCGGGGCCAGAGCCTGGAGTTTTCGGCGCAACAAGGCATTTTCCTTCTCCAGCCCGGCGGCCCCCGCTTTTTGTTGAGCCTCCATCAAAGTCGCGTCCTCCCCTGCTTGTGCCCTGGGCAAGGCCAGGACGAGGGCGACGATCTGAATCACCAGCCAGCCGGAGGCCAGGCTGAGCAAAGAGATCAAGACGACTTTTTTCTTCTTCATCCGCTCACGATTTCCCCAGCGAGAGCAGGAGATTTTCCGCGCTCTCAAGAGACCCGATGATGGTGACCGGAGTCCCGACCGCCACCTCGGGAAAAAGCTTATCCATAACCTCATTTTCGACGGCGATACAGCCGTTGGTCAGGCTGTCGTTGCCGCCACCGTGGATTTCGATCAAACCGCCGATACCCGCCCTGGGAGAAATCAGGCCTTTCTTTTTGGCCGCGGCAAACCTCTTTTTGTCTTCATCATTTGGATAGTCGATAAGGAGAGCCATATAAAAGCGGCTGTGGGCGTTCTTCTTGACGACTTTGTAGCGGCCCTCGGGCGTGGCCTCATCACCCGCGTAGAGCTTATCAGAGAGGCCATACTTGCCCAGCCCGATCTCGAAGACCTCCGCCGGATGGCCCTTTTTGTACAGTGTCAATTTCCGGTCGAGCTTGCTGACAATGATGGCCGCGCTCCCCCGTCTTTTTGACTCGGCTATCGTCTCCTCGGACCACTTCCGCCATTTCTCGACCTGGATTTCATCCGCATACCTGGCCAGGATGGAAAAGACGGCCCCCTCAGCCTGGAGGACAAAAGATTCGATCAGCCTGATTTTATCGCTCAGGCCGGCGTATTTCTCAGCTCGAATCAGGATCTCTGCCTCCTGGGAGGCGACCTCTGCCTGGATCAGGTTTTTTCGGACCCGGCCGTTTTCGTTCATCGTCAGGGTCAACTGTTTGACCTTGGCGATCCGCTCTTCCAGGACTTTGAGCTGCTGGCCGAAATCCCTGGACTTCGACTCTTTTTCCTGACGAACCCTGTCGAGAATGGCCTCTCCTTTGCCCAGTACGGCGGCATATTCGGCCTGCACGTCTTTATACTTGCGGAACCAGCCGATCTTGGCTTTCTGTTTGATCAGCTTTTCTTTAGCCGCCCGGAGAGAAACGAGATAGCTGCCGTATTCCTCGGCCGCGTAAACAGGAGCACCGGCCCTCCAGAGGTCATTTTCCTGGGCTTTCGCCCTTTCGACCTCTGAAGGGACCGATGGCGTTTTGCAGGAAAATAAAGAAACGATAAGGGCAAATAAAACTGTAGCGTAAGAAGCCCGCTTCAACCTGAAAAAACTGCCCCGACGGAAATTCCTACTTGCCCTTGACCTTCTCGATAGCCGCTTTGACCTGCTCTGTGATGGCGGCGGCTTTTTCCTTGATCGTGGCCGCTTTGTTGGAGGCGCCCAGAAAATCTTCCGCATCGATGGCGGCCTGGATCTCCGGGAAGGATGCCTCGAGACCGGCCAGGTCGGACTTCAAGGCCTCGATATCAGCCTTGGTGCCCTTGCCCTTAGGCGCCTGCTCGAGCATCGTCTTGGCTTCGGTGATAGCGGCCTGGACCTCGCTCTGAGCTTGCAGAGCGGCGTTCTTGGCGGCCTCTTTCTTGGCCGGAATGGTGGCCTTCAAAGCATCGGCGTCAGCCTGGACTTTGGCCAGCATTTCCTTGGCCGTCCCGAAACTCTTGAAGAACTTCTTGCCCTGAGTATTGACTTCGTCCATGGCGGCCTGCATGTCGTCGTTCAGCTTTTTGAGCTCATCGGCGGCATAGATCGCAGCGCCTTCCTTGTCGGCGGCCGCGATGGCGGCTTTGACGGCATCAATCGCCTCAGTGGGCTGCTTGGCGCAGCTCGAAAAAAGAGAAACCAGAAAAATGCCTAAAATAGCGAGCCTGACAAAATTTTTCATTGGATTGACCTCCTTTCCATGATCGCTCAGGCTGTCAAAAACATCTCCATCTATCCCCATCCCGCATTCCCTTCGATTCTCACCTCCTTCTCTCTTTGAGCAGGATATGGAAACTCAAAAGCATTCGCTGTTGTTTGAATTATATGAAGCTCCGGGAATTCGATAATTAAGGCGGGACGGCACCATCTGTCCAATAGGATGACGCCCGTTGAAACATTGGTGCTTTTCCTCCGCCTCTCCTTACGGATGGATCGGTATCTACTTCTTCTCTGTCATGTCTTATAGCACAGGTAATACTAAAAGTCAACCCGCTGCTGAAGATATAAACCGGGTGCGGCACGGGCACAAACCCGTCCCCGCTGGCAGACTTCTCTTAATCGTCGGGATCGATGATGAACTTCTCCCGCATCAGCATTTTCACTTCATCCCGGGCCTGTTTGATGATGGCCTCGGCAATCTTGAACCGCTCGTCGGCCGGGATGTTTTTGCGGCCCACGCCCTGCTCGATTCCCTTTGAACCGACGGCGACGGCTTCCCTGGGGAAAACTTCCCATTGGTCCATGTTGGGGATGATGTAATCTTCGCTCAGGCCGTGGTCCTCGGCCACTTTGGCCAGCTCCCGGGCGGCGGCGATGCACATCTCGTCGGTGATCGTCCTGGCCCGGATGTCCAGCGCTCCCCGGAAGATGCCGGGGAAGCCGAGAGAATTGTTGACCTGGTTGGGAAAATCGGACCGGCCGGTGGCGACGATGCGGGCTCCGGCCTCTTTGGCCTCCCAGGGCCAGATCTCGGGCACGGGGTTGGCCTCGGCGAAGACGATGGAATCTTTGGCCATGGTCTTGATCCAGTCTTTTCGAATCGTGCCGGGCCCCTGTTTGGAGGCCGAAATCAACACATCCGCGCCGCGCATGGCGTCGGGGATATCGCCCTTGACCTGTTTTGTGTTGGTCTTGAGGCAGATATCCCATTTCTCTTTATATTTGGCCTGGAGGATGTCCCGGTCGCTGCGGTCCCGGTGGAGGATGCCTTTGGAATCGACCGAAAGGATGTTGCCGGGCGTGACGCCCGCGGACATGAGCAGCCGGACGATGGCCACACCGGCCGCGCCGGCACCGACCATGGTCACCGTTACCTGGTTGATCTTTTTGCCGACGATCTTGAGGGCGTTGATCAAGCCGGCCACGGTGACGCAGGCGGTGCCCTGCTGGTCGTCGTGCCAAACCGGGATTTCGCACTCCGCGCGGAGGGTGTCCAGAATCTTGAAGCACTTGGGATGGGAGATGTCCTCCAGGTTTACCCCGCCGAAGGTGGGCTGGAGGGCCTTGACGATGGCTATGAACTTGTCCGGGTCCTTCTCGTTAAGACAAAGAGGGAACGCATCCACGCCGCCCAGGTACTTGTAGAGAAGACCCTTGCCTTCCATGACGGGGAGGCCGGCCTCGGGTCCGATGTCGCCCAGGCCGAGGACCCGGGAGCCGTCTGAGATGACGGCCACGAAATTCCACTTGTTGGTATAATCGTAAGCTTTTTCCCGGTCCTGATGGATCGCCTTGCAGACGGCCGCCACACCGGGAGTGTACCAGATGGCGAAATCCTCAAAGCTCCGGATGCGGCACTTTAGCTGGACGCCAATTTTGCCCTTGTAGTAGGCATGAAGACGCATCGCCTCTTTCGAAGGCTTTTCGGCCTTGGCCAATAGTTCTTCAATAGTGACTTCTTTCATCTGATAAAACCTCCTTAAAAATGGAAGA
>CAZYWP010000118.1:0-9949 GCA_964651495.1 uncultured Eubacteriales bacterium
GGGGAGAGGATAATAGATAATATCCGGAATACTCAGGAGAGTGACAAAGCGATAAAAAAAGGGGACGGTCCTCACTGAGGACCGTCCCCTGAACGTGTGCTTGAACTCGAGCTTAGAAGGAGAACCGGACGCCGAAACGGAAGAGCTGCGGGTTGAGGATGCGGAGGTCCTGTCCGAATCTGCCGGAAGTGATGCGTATTTCCTGCTTCAGAGGATGGGCGGAGTTAGTGATGTTGAAACCGTCCACGGCCAGAGCCACGGTCGCCGTCTCCAAGATCCGGAACACTTTTTCCAACCTGACGTTCAGGACCCAGAAAGAAGGCAGCCGCTCGTCGCCGAACTTGCCGCCGCCGTCCGGGCTTCCGTAGATGCTGGCGCTTCCGATTCCCGGCCTGGTGGCGAGAACGTTCGTCTGCTTGATATATCCCTCGCGCGCCACAAAAACACCGCTGAAATTGATGCCCAAGGGAAGCTGGACGAGGCCGGAGAGCTTGCCCTGCCACCTCGAGTTGACGTAGATCCCGGTCAACCCGGAGCCGCCGCTGCCCGGGGCGACAACACCGCCGTCGTAGTACTCAATATTTTGCGGGTCGATGTAATCACCCTTGTACTCCGCCTTCCAATCCGAATAAGTAAAGGAGGCGTCCATCATCCACCCTTTGGACAACCGCTTGGTAAAAACGATCTGTCCGGCCATGTACTGGCTGTAGCGGTTGGGGTAATTCGTCCTGTAACTGTAGGGATATAACTTGGTGCGGCCATAAATGGGGTAACCGACGATCGGAGCCGTCCCGGAAACGTAGTAATTGCTCTGTGGCTCGAGCGTCCCGTCGAGCAACATCCGCTGGGTCCACTCTTCCTGATGCTGTTTCTTGTAGAAGAACTCCAACCGGGCGGCGAAATCGGTGATCACTTCCTTTTCGTAAGAGACGGTGAGTTCGTCGAGCAGCGGGGATTTGAAATCCGGATCATACTTGTTCCGGATCGTGAGGCTTGACGGGCTGTCCGGGTTGAAACCGCCGTACCACAGCCAGTAATCGGGGTCATTCACATCCTTCAGATCGCCCGTATCCCAATCGTAGCCGAAGAGCTCGTTGTTGGCGACACGCATGTCGCCGTTGAGATCCTGCCAGATGACGTCGACCTCGGTCCAGCCCAGGGGATTGATGAAGTGACCCAGCTCGAATCCGGACTGCGAGCCGTACCTGCCGACGGAGAACTTGAGGAGGTCTTTGCCGGTCCCGAAGATATCCCAGACCAGGCTCAGCCTCGGCGAGAACGTGCTCCATTTGACTCCCGGGTCGATTTCTTCGACTTTCAAAGCCACCAAATATTGAGGCAGCCAGGGAGACCCGGGAACTTCGTACTGGTTGACGACGGAACGTTCCTGGTCATATCTTACGCCAAGATTGACAGCCAAGCGGCCGAACGTGGCGGTGTCTTGGAGAAAGAACGAATAGCGCTTGAATCCCTCGTTGATGCTGTAATCTCTGAGCAACCACGCTTCCCACCATTCTCCGGTCGGAAGGCCGCTGTCGGGGCCGTAATAGTGTAGAGTCAGGTTGCCTTCATAGAGGTCGAATGTAGTAACGGTGGAGGTGACATAGTCGACCCCGAACTTCCACTCATGGTCGGCGCCCAAGACGTTCTCCAGGAACAGGTTACCGTTCAGGCTCAAATTGAGCTGGTCCCGGTCCGTCCCGTAATCATCGATATTTCCAGTGTTATAGAATTCGGGATAGTGATACTGTATCATCACGTTACCGGAGCCGTCAGACGTCCTCTTCCCTTGGATCGGCTGGAGGTTGAACCCGCCGTTGGTGAAGATGCCCTTGAGGTTGAGGTACAGGTTGCCGAAGGTCTGGTCCATCTCGCCCTTCCAGAGGTAGCCGGGACCGGTCTGGTTCCAGACCGTATCCGGGGCCTGCTGGGTGGCATCCCAGGCAGTTCGGCCGAATTTCTCCTTGTTGTCGTACTCGAGGAACCCCTCCATCCGGGTAGTGGAGGTCAACTGGAAGTTCAGCTTGGCGTATCCTGAGGCGAGCCAGGTCTTGTCCGTTGTGTTGGCCAGAGTCCTGGCGGCGATGTCCTGGATACCCCAGGCCAGGTAGAACCAGACCCTGTCTTTGATCAGCGGGCCGCCGAAGTTGGCGCCGTAGAGGTTGACGCGGTCGACGCCGGCGGACGTGTAGCCGATATCTTTCAGCTCTTGTTTAACGTTGTCTTTCTGCCACCGCTTGTCCTCGGTATCCAGATAGAACATTCCGGAGAAGGCGTTGCCGCCGCGCCTGCTGACCAGGTTGACCTGGACGCCCCCGGTCTGAGACTTGACGTCGTTGTTGCCGTAGTTGATCTGCATCTCATCGTAACTTGCGATGTTGAGATAGGACGGCGCGGCGCCCAAAGCGGAGTTGTCGGTGATGTTGGCGCCGTCGATGTTCCAGGTCTGGTCGCCCCCTCTTCCGCCGTGGCCGTAATAAGAGGACTGCTGTCCGCCCTCGTTTCCGCCGACGTCTTCACGGTCAACCAGCATGCCGGGAATCAGCGACATGATGACCCAGGGATTGCGGGCGGTCGGAAGAGACATGATCATCTCTTCGGTGACGTTTACGCCGACCTGGGTGCGCTTGGTGTCGATGACCGGCGACTGGCCGACGACGGTCACCTCTTCGGCGATCGCCGCCTGTTCCATGGTCAGGTCGAAGTTGATATCCCGGCCGAAGGAAACGTCCAATTTTTCACGGATGAGTGTCTTGAACCCGGCCAGTTCGAGCTTTAGGACATAGTCATTAGCGCTCGGGAGGTTCATGAATCGGAAGTTCCCTTTGTCCGAGCTCACCGTGGACATCGGAGCGATCTTGCCGCCGGTCAGGGAGATCGTGACGCCGGGAAGCGGGTTGCCTTCCGCGTCCATGACCGTGCCGCGGATGGCTCCGAATTCCTGGGCTGAGACAAAGACTCCCAGCAGCAGGAGCAAAGCAAATAAGCTTAAGGCTTTCTTCAAATTTCCCTCCTTTTTACAATTGAGGATTCTAAAGCCCCATTCCATGCCCTGAGTGAAAATATTCACTCTGCCTTCGCCTAAAAATGTCAGTCATACTTACTTGAACCTCATCACCTCCTTGATTGAAATGCATTAAGTACCTATCCGCTAAAAATAGAAGCAATATATATGCCAACTCCATCCCTCCCCCAAGCATATATGCATATTATTTATTATTAATAATTTAAAGGGAAACCATCAGATCGGTTTGTTATAAAAAATGTCCAATTTTTTGGATTGAGTACAATATTTTGGATTCTTGATCGCGGCGCGGTCAGCGCCCCCTGAAGCGTGCCTGGCCGCCGCTTCTGCGGCGCGATTCCATGATGGTCACTACGACCGTCACCGTCTGGGGCGAGTTGGCCGCGTCCTGGCACCGGATAATCAGATGCCCGGTGTACTGACCCGGGGGTAGGCCGGCGGTGTTCACACCCACGTTGACCTCCCCGTTTCCCCACCCGGAGCCGGGTGCGCAGGTCAGCCAGTCCGCGTCCTTCTCGACCCACCAGGCCAGAGGGCGGGTTCCGGAGATGGCCACCTGGAGGGACTTTTGCAGAGGCCGCGCTTCCGAGCTCGAGGCCGTGAAAAAGAGGCCGGTCCGGGAAAGGGATATCCTGGAGCTCTGCAGGTTTTCTCCGGCGGTGCAGGTCCGGACATTCATCTCGGCTTCCCTGTTTGTCACCTGGCCCACGACTATTCCCTTGTCCGCATCCCGAAGGCCGCCCAGGTCGTTGATCGTCTCGCGGGCCTGGACGAGCCAGCTCTCTATCCCTGGAAAATCCGGATGGTGGCGGAAATTTCCGTCGATGGGGTAGAGGATGTTCTTGGCCGCCCAGTAATCGACCGCCACCGGGTCCTGGCTGGCCAGGAGCTGGTTGGCCCGGAAGGTCGTTCCGGCCGGGTAGCCGGTGATCGAGCCGTGGGAAACCCAGATGGCGTCCACGATATTGAGAATGGGAGTGCAGACCGAAGCCATCATCCTGCCGCAGGTCTCGCCCAGGCCCCCGTAATGCCGGAAGCCGACCTGGCCGTCGAACATCGAAACGACGCCGTACATGTGCTTCAGGCTGATCGTGATCTCCGAGCCGCCGGTGTCGTGGTGTTTGAGGACGGGGACGTTGATCAGCTTAAGCTTCCCGGAGTGGCCGCCCCCCTGCCAGATGCCTTCCCGCAGCTCCACCCGGCGGCCTCCGGCCGTGGTGAAACACGGATACGAGACGTTCTCATACCTCCTGTATCCGTCTTCAAAATGGTCGCTCTTTCCGATGAAAACCCCTCCAATCGGGTCGAGGAGATAGGCGGAGACGCGCGGGTCCTTGAAGATATCGTTCACCAAGTAAAGAAAATGGTGCTTTTCGTCATTGGCGTTGGCGTGGATGCCGGTATCCCCGCCGTAGGCGGCGCTCGAATCGCAGCGCAGGCTGCCCCGGCCCTGCCCGTTCTCGAAGATGACCACCTCCCCGGCGAACCCGTCCGGATGGTCGAGGATCCGCTGGATCAGGCCGCGGATGAGGTCGGAGTTAGTGGCCCCGCGGTGCTTCCACTGGGCGTTGACCTTGATCAGGACGACGTCATCGCGGGCGATCAGGCCGGCGGGTCCGGCGAGCCAGTTCCCTGACGAGGAGCGGTAGAACTTCAGGCCCGAGTCGGCCATGAGGTAGAGGAGAGAGTCCAGCCCTAAATGATGATTGCCGTTCTCGGGGTCATAAAACGGCAGGTCAGGGATGCCCTTGATCCAGAAGAGGTCGTTGAGAGTCCCGGCATTCGTCTGGAAGCGCGGCAGGCGAGCCAGGTAGGGGACGGCAATGCCCCCTGCCACCCGCTTGAAAAAATCGCGCCGGGTCAGGCCTTTGTTCTTATTCTCAAGCTTCATCGTCGCCTCCGTTCGTTCTCTATTTTATCCATTTTATCCTACTATTTCAATAGAATTGATAAATTTAATATACTTAAGTGCCCAGCGGGGCCGGAATGCGGGCCGCGCCCCCCAGGGCTCGGCTTTCCGGCCGCCCGGCTTCTTTTAGTCGAAAAAGACGGCCGGAAGTGCGCCGGGAGGAAAAAATCCTTGCCGGGAGGCACGTTATGGCCTATAAAGAGGAGAGCGCCCGTTCCATATCCGGACGCCCGCGGAGGTCGAAGCATGAAGACGACACGACGGATCGGCATTCTCACCGGCGGGGGGGACTGCCCGGGCATCAACGCCGTCATCCGCGCCGTGGCCAAGAAGGCCATCTTAGAGCACGGAATGGAGGTGATCGGCATCGAGGACGGCTATGACGGACTGATCCACCGCCGCCACCGCCGGCTCGACTACGACGATGTCTCGGGGATCCTCACTCTCGGCGGGACGATCCTGGGCGCGTCTAAAATATCGAACCCCTACAAGTATGCCGTTGCCCGGGGAAAGCGCACCGTTTTCCAGGACGTCTCCAAGAAGGCCATCCGGACGGTCAAAGACCTTGGGCTCGACGACCTGGTCTGCATCGGCGGCGACGGAACGCTCGGCATTGCCCACCGTCTGCAGGAAGACGGCGTGCCCGTGGTCGGCGTCCCCAAGACGATCGACAACGATATCCGGGGAACGGACATCACCTTCGGGTTCGACACGGCGGTGGCCATCGCCGCCGAGGCCATCGACCGCATCCACACCACGGCGCAGTCCCACCACCGGGTCATGATCGTCGAGGTCATGGGCCATCGGGCCGGCTGGATCGCTCTCCACGCCGGCGTGGCAGGAGGGGGCGACATCATCCTCATCCCCGAAATCCCCTTTGCCATCGAGGCCGTCGCAGCGAAAGTCGGCGAAAGGCGCGGGCGGGGAAGGCGCTTCAGCATCGTCGTCATAGCGGAGGGGGCCAAGCCGATCGGCGGAGATGTCGTCATCAAGCGGATCGTCGCGGCGAGCGCCGACCCGGTCCGGCTGGGCGGGGTCGGGTTCGTCCTCCAGGAACAGCTGGAAAAGGCCACCGGGATGGAAGCCCGCACCGTTGTCCTGGGGCACCTCCTGCGGGGCGGTTCGCCGACCGCCTTTGACCGCATTCTGGCCACCCGGCTGGGCGCCGAGGCCGTCGACCTGATCGTCCGGGGACGGCACGGCCGGATGACCGCGGTTCAGCACGGGAAGGTCACCTCTGTTCCCTTGAAAGTCGCCGCCGGCGGCCCGAGGACGGTCCCCCCTGACGACCCCCTCATTACCGCGGCCCGCTCGATCGGGACGAGCTTCGGGGACGAATAAGAAAACCGGTCAGCGCAGGTTCATTTTCTCGAGCCCGCCGTCGAAGCGAGGATCATCGCGCAGGGGGTCGAGCTGGGGGTCGAATTTGAGGAAGAGCTTCTCCGAGTCCCGTTCCGCATAAGACATCGCCAGATACTCAAACGCCTCGTCCTTGTTCCCCAAAGCCGCGCTGATCACGGCCATATAATAAAAGGGAACATAAGTCTGTTTCGACCGCTCGATAAGGGCCCGAAGTTCGGCCTCGGCCTGGTCCCGCTTCCCTGTGACTGCATAGACGCAGGCCTTTCCGAAGGAGCCGGAGATGCTCCCGCCGGGCAGCCGTTCGGCAGTGTCAAATTCCTTTAGCGCTTTCTTGGCATCGCCCTTTGCCAGGTAGGCCAGTCCGAGGAAGGAAGGAACCCAGGGGATGCTGCTGTCCGCTTTTTTGATTTCGCGCCATTGCTTAATCGCCCGGTCATATTGACGCGTATAGTAGCAGAGCGAGGCGATCGACGCTTGGATGGGAAGAGAAGTCGGGTCAAGCTCTCTCGCTTTTTCAAACTTGGTCATGGCCTCGTCGAAGCGGCCGAGATTGCTCAGGAGGGAGCCGTAATACTGGTACGCCGTCGCATAGTTAGGATTGAGGCCGATGGCCCAGTTGAAATCAATCTCCGCATCCAGCCAGTTCCAATCGTAATTATATTTGACAAAGGCCAGAGCGATGTACCCCTCGGCCAGAGCCTCATCCATCTGGAGCGCCTTCTCCGCTGCCTCCTTCGCCTTGGGATAGACCTCAATTGGCCGCGCGAACCCCAGCCGTCCCAGGAAACTGTAGGCATCCGCGATGCCGGCATAAGCCAGGGCGAAATTGGGGTCTTTGGAAATCGCTTCCTGGTAGAGTTCGATCGACCGCCGGAGCCCTGCTTCCGTCCTTTTATTCCAATTGAACCGACCTTCTGTATAGAGGTTATACGCATCGGGGTCCTGGGTGTAGCGCTTGACGAGCATATACTCCTGGCCGGCGACAAGCTCGATGCGGAGGGCGTTGACGACCGCCCGCGAGATCTCGTCCTGGACGAAAAAAATGCTCTCCACTCTGCGGTCGTAAGTCTCGGACCAGAGGCTCGAACCGTCCTGGGTCCTGGTCAGCTTGACGTTGACCCGGATATTGTCTTTCTCCCGCTGGATGCTCCCTTCAAGGATCGTCTCCACCCCCAGCTCTCTCCCAATCTCCCGGATGTCTTTTTCCGTGCTTTTAAAGCGCATGACCGACTGGCGGGAGATGACCTTGAGCTGCCCGAGGCTGGAGAGCTTGGTGATCAAATCATCCGTGATGCCGCTCGAAAACGCCTCCTGGTCGCGCTGCGGGCTCAGGTCCTGGAAGGGCAGGACCGCGAGCGAGCTCTTGTAAGCCGATGTCCTGGCCGCCCCGTCGGAGGGTGGCCTGACCGGCGGCGCCTTGCGTCCAAAGATGATGGCACCGGCCACGGCCGCAATGACCGCTAAACCGACGAACGGCGCCGCCCGCCTCAGCCGACCGAGGCCGGACCTTTTCGGCAGCGGCCGGGTGATCCCCCGCGTCGAAGGCAGATCCTTCTCGATGGCCTCGAGCTCGGCGAGGAGCGCCGCGGCGGTCTGGTATCTTTTTTCCGGGTCCTTTTCCAGGCAGCGGAGGATGAGCCGGCTCATCGCCGCCGGGGTCTGGGGGTTGAGGACAGCAGGATCGCGGGGCTGCTCGGTCTTGTGCCTGGCGGCCACGACAAGCGGTGTCTCCCCTTCGAAAGGCGGCTCTCCGGCGACCATTTCGAACAGGACCGCGCCCAGGGAATAGATATCCGAGCGCTGGTCGGCGTCCTTCCCTTCAAGCTGTTCCGGAGACATATAATCCGGCGTCCCGATGATGACGCCCGGGTCGGTGATTCCCCGTCCTTTGACCGACCTGGCGATCCCGAAATCCATGATCCGGGCATTGCCCTCCCGGTCGATCATGATGTTCTTCGATTTGAGGTCGCGGTGGATGACTCCCAGCCGGTGGGCCTCGGCCAGCCCGTCCGCGATCTGTCGGGCGATGGCGACCGTCCTTTTCGCCGGAAGTTGACCGATCCTCCGGAGCAACGTCTTCAGGTCCTCGCCCGAGACAAACTCCATGGAGATATAAGCCGTGTCCCCGGCCCGGCCGAGGTCGAACATCCGGCAGATGTTACGGTGGGAGATGGCCCGGGCGTACTTCAATTCATGGCGGAAGCGCTCGACCACGCTCTCGTCCGCTGCGATCTCGGGATTGAGGACTTTCAGGGCGACGTGCTCTTTGATTTCGTTGTCGTAGGCTTTGTAGACGCGGCCCATGCCGCCTTTTCCGAGCTCCTCTACGACCTGGAAGCGGTCGGCGAAGGTTTCGCCGACCGTCAGGGCCTCGACTTTGGTCTGGAGGGTGAGGGTCTTGGTGACGGAAGAGGGCGGCTGCCCGAGATGGAGCTGCGTGCCGCAACGGCTGCAGAAAAGGCTGCCGGTCTGGTTTTCAAACTGACAGCGCGGACATTTCATAGGCAAATCCCTGAGGGCAAAAAGTACCTTGAATAAAAAATAGCGGTAATCGCAGATTTAGTCAAATTTCAGCCTAGTCTTCTTAATACCCGCTCGCCGCTGAAAAAGCCGGGAGCGCGCACGCGGCCCGTAGTACCCCGTTATCGGCAGGGACAAAATCTGGTAGAATGATTCATCATGAGCGCCCGTAGCCCGATAAAACTCGTCCTGTCCGCCGCGATTCTCAGCGCCGCCGTCCCTTTCCTTTCCGGCGCCGGAGGCCAAGACTCCCGGCCGGACCCCAGGCTCGAATCCTTCTTCCAAAAGGAAAAAGTCACCATCGCCGTCACCGACTCGGGGCTGGGCGGGCTCTCGGTCATGGCCGAGGCGGCGCGGAGGATGAAGGAAGCGCGGATTTTCAAGGCGGCCGATTTTATCTTCTTCAACGCCCTGTTCTCGACCGAGGGCGGCTACAACAGCCTGAAAACACGGAAGGAAAAAATTGCCGTCCTCGACAGCGCGCTGGAAAGTTTGGCCATCCGCTTCCACCCCGACATCATCCTTATCGGCTGCAACACACTTTCCGTGCTCTACGGGGACACGGAATTCTCGCGCCGGACCCGGATCCCTGTCGTCGGCATTGTCGACGCCGGGGTCGAGATCATCCGCTCCAACATGCAGGAGCACCCGGGTTCTTCGGTCATCATTTTCGGGACGCCGACGACGATTGCGGAGGCAACACACAAGGAGAGACTAATCTCCCTGCGGGTGACGGAGACACGGATTTTCTCCCAGTCCTGCCCGGAGCTCGAGAATTTCATCGAGAGGGATTATAGCGGCGAGGAGACGGCAATGCTCATCTCAGCCTGTGTGGATGAGGCCGTCCAGAATATTCCCCCACCCCGGCCTCCCCTCCTCGTCAGCCTCAACTGTACCCATTACGGCTATTCCCTTCCTCTCTGGGAGAAAGCGTTCCAGGAGTCGGGGATCAAACCGCTCGCCATTCTCAACCCCAACTCCAGGATGACCGACGTTTTGTTCAGACCGGAATACCGGAATCGGCGCAAGAAGACGGACGTCACCGCCCGCGTCGTTTCCCTGGTCGAAATCGGCCGGGACAAGGTCGAATCCCTCGGAAAATGGCTGGGGGATGTTTCACCGGAAACCGCCGC
>CAZYWP010000119.1:0-9818 GCA_964651495.1 uncultured Eubacteriales bacterium
CGATGCGGTCCTCGCGGAAGCCCAGCTTGCCCGTGGTCCGGAAATTGGCCAGCAGGCAGCGCAGCACCAGCTCATTCCAGCGGTCGGAGTCGAGAAGGGCGGCCGCCGCCAGCGTCCCGAGCATGCTGCGGGCGTTGTCGTCGCCGTAGTAGACTCCGAACCCGTCCATGTCCTGATAATATTTCGGCGTCGTGTTCCAGCCGACCAGCCCGAAGGAGGGGCTTTTGGGATCGGCCCGCGTGCCCTGAGCGAGGGGCGTTCGAAAGTAGATGAAATCATTCAGGTTGGACGCAGCACGGCGGTGGAACTCGTTCCCGTCGAGAGCGGCCGACCAGGCGAATGACATCGAGGCCTCGCCCATGCAGTCATTCCGCAGCCACCAGCGCGCCCGCTGTGTCCCATCCCAGCCGATGCCGGCGTCGAACCCTTCCAGCATTCCCAGGCTGCCGTCGCCCAGGGGCCAATCCGGGAGCGGCGGGGGAGCGACCCGGTCCGGGTGGCGGCCGGCATCCTCCATCGCCTGTTGCCAGGAAGGGTGGATCAGCAGGCGCGCTTTTTCGAACCAGCGGACGCCCCGGCGGAAGGCCTCGAGCTCAAAATCGGGGGGCAACGGCGTTGTCAGTGCGTAGGAAGGCCGGACAGACGGCGTCCAGGCAAGGTCCGGCATTTCACATCCGGGACAGAGCCAGCCGAGAATATGATGCCAGATCCTTTTCCAAGCTTCTGCGGGCGCATAGCGGGCCGTGATAAACTGGCTGAGCTTCGTAGTCGCCACAAGCAGGACTCCGGACGGGCGTTCGAAGAGGATGGGATAGACGTCTTTGGCCGGCAGGCCGTAGACCGCGGTGTCGAAGCCCGCCACGTGCGCCACCACGAGATCGGCCTCCGGCGCTGTCACCGGCACGAAATGACAGTCGTGGATGGCGACAATGCGCAGGCGTTCGAGATCAGGGGAGAAGACGTTCGAGGCAACCACGGCTCGTTCTTTCTGCGTGCGGCGGGGCGCTCCGGGTTCAAGACCGGGAAGCCAGGATGGATATTCGATGTACAGACGGAGACGCTTGGCCGCAGTGCGCTCGAGCAGGGCAGCGCTGAGCGGCGTGGTCCGGTCGGGGTAGCCGTCAGCCAGAATGAGTACGCCGTCTCCGGGCCGCGCCTTGGCGATGGCCTCTGCTCCGCTCTCGTGCCTGGGAAGATCAATCCCGCTGCTTTTCAACGCAAGATAGAGATCATTGGCGGGCGAGCAGGCCAGGACCAGGGGAAGGACCGGTTGGCGGTTGGGCCGGCACCCCAAGGTCATTCCGACGATGGCGGCGAAGACCGCGACTCGGATAGTGAACGGAACTTTCACGGCGGGATGGCTTAATCCTCGGTTCAACACTATATGGCCGGATGACCCGGCGTGTCAACAAACAGGAGCAATAGACTCGCGAGCCCGTTTTTACATTTCTTTTACAAACGTTTTACGGCCGGGTGACAACCCCAGCGAGCGTCCTCTATATATTTGGTGCGATGGACATTGAAACTCGATGAGACCATCAAATCCAATATTAGGAGGACAGTCCGATGAAAAAATCATTCACCCTGGCGCTGGCCGTTCTGATGGTCGCCCTGCTGGCGGGGGTCAAAACGGCGACGGTCGCAGAGGAAACCCGGAATCCGGTCCCGGATATGGTCAGACGGCTGGAACTCGGCAAGCCGGTCAGCCACGGCAGCCTGACCATTATTCCAGTCTATCTGGACAGGGTTGTGGACCGCACCCTTTATGCCACTATGGACGATGCCCTGAAGAACGGCTGGATCACGGTTTCTGAAGTCGAGGGGGGACGAGTTCCCCAGGTTAAAATCAGCAACCCGTCCAAACACCTGGTCTTTCTGATGGGCGGCGAGATCCTGACGGGCTGCCGCCAGGACCGCATCCTGGCCGGTGATATCCTGCTTGCCCCAGGCACAAAAGACCTACTGGCGCCCGTCTACTGCGTCGAACAGGGCCGCTGGAGCCATGTTTCTCAGAGTTTCTTCAGCAAGCAGAACCTGGGGACTCCCGCCCTGAGGGCCAGGGCGCAGGAGAAGTCGCCCGCGGCTCAGTCCGAGATCTGGGGACACATCGCCGAAGAGAACAAAGTGATGGGCGTGACCTCGGCTACGGGGGCCTACCAGGACGCTTATGAGAAGGAGGAGAACCGCACTCAGATCTTGAAGATCGAGGAGAAGATGAAAGATATCCCCAGCCTGCACGCCGACACAGTCGGAGTGGTCATCGGCCTAGGGGGTGAGGTTGTCAGCGCGGACATCTTCGCTAACCCGGACCTCTTTCTCAAGCAGTGGGCCAAGATCCTGAAGTCCTCGGCCCTGTCATCGATCGGAAGCGCCAAGGGAGGCTCGCTCGACCGGGCCGAAGCGGCGGAATTTCTGAGGTCCTTCCTGGACCGGAAATACCGGAGCCAGTCCGGGCTCGACCTGGGCGTCGAGTACACGTCGATCGATTCCGAGGCCAACGTCCAGTCTCTGGTCTACAATGACGGTGTGGTGCATCTGGCCGGCTTCCCCCAAGAGAAAGACAGGATCAAGGTCATCCGCGATGAAGAGGGCGATGCGAGGGTGCAGCTTCGCTTGCGCTAACCTTTAAATCTGTGGTTATAATTAATAAGATTTACGGTCGCATGAGCACGCAGGCACGACGATGAAGAGAAAGCGGAGCACTTCTCACCTGCGGCTGCTCTTTGTCCTGGCCGTCATCATCCCCTGTCTTGTCCTGGGAGTCATAGCCATCCGCTCCATCAACAGGGAAGAGGCCTTCATCGAGATGAGGCTCCAGCGGACGATCGACGCCGAACTCGTTCACCTGGTCTCTTTAATGAATGCCGAGCTGGACCGCGTCCGGGAGGAGCTCGCCTCTTCCCTGCCTGGCGATGTGTTCTCTTCAGCGCAGGACGCCCTGCGCGGGTGGAAGGCCCGCTCCGAGCTGGTCGGTGTCCCCTTCCTGCTCTCTCCGGAATTGAAGATCATCTGGCCGTCCCTTTCCGGAGCCCTTTCCGACGATGAGCGGGCGTTTCTCAACTGGAACAGGGAATTTATCACCGGTCAGGCACCCATCCCGGTCTACCAGAATATCGCCCTGCTCTACAGAGATGAGATCGTCAGGACCCAGGAGATTCCGGACAAGAAAGCTGAAGATGCACCTGAACCCGGGAAAGCGGCCGAAGCGTCTCCTGTGTTTGGGCTGGATAGAGCAAGGCCGGACGTCCTGCCGGAAGAGAAGTCAGGCATCAAAGAACCGAAAACCCAAATCGAAGAGTTCCAAGCCCAGCAGAAAGCGCTCAGCGAGTTCGAACAAAGCCCCGCCCTCCGCAGGTCCGTCTATGAGCAGGCCCGGGAGAAAGGGCAGCAAACAGCGCCGCGGACCGTCGCTTCCGGCTCCGCTCTCTCGCCGGAGAAACGGTCCGTGCAGCAGGAATCCATATTCATCTCCGAGCCGCAGCGTTTCAACGAGATCACGAAGGGCCATGAGAACGGGCTGATCCCGCGCTTTATTCAGGACGAGCTCACTCTTCTCTTCTGGAAGCGGGATTCTTCCGGGGGTTTTTCCGGCTGTGTGATTAATGGAGAGGCCTTCCGCGGCCGCCTGGTGAACCTCCTGCCAAGCGTCTATTCCCCGGTTCGAATCCTGACCATCCTGGATGAAAACGGCCGGCCGCTCATTGCTTCGGACGATAACGATAAGAGGGACTGGCGGCGGCCTCTGGTGGCCCGTGAGATCAGCGAAAGGCTGCCTCGCTGGGAGGTGGCCGCTTATCTTTCCAGCCCGGATGCCGTCGCTTCCCGGGCCAACCTGACGGTTCTCATCCTCTGGATTCTCGTGTTTTTCTTGTTTATCGCCATTGCGAGCGGAGGAACGTACATCCTGAATACGCTGCGGAACGAGATGCTCCTGGCCCGGCAGAAGACGACCTTTGTCGCCAACGTCTCCCACGAGCTCAAGACCCCCCTCACTTCCATCCGGATGTTCGCCGAAATGCTCAAAGAGCGCCGCCAGCCCGACCCGGAGAAACAGGAGAAGTACCTGGACCTGATGGTCTCCGAGACCGAGCGCCTGACGAGGCTCATCAACAACGTCCTCGACTTCGCCCGGATGGAGCGGGGCGAGCGGAAGTACGAGAAAAAGCGGCTGGATGTGGCGCTGCTCTGTGAGGGGCTGATCGAAAGCCAGCGGGTGAGGCTCGAGCACTACGGGTTTGAAGTCACCTTCCAGAACGACCTGGGAGAAGCCTTCATCGAGGGGGACGAGGAGGCGATCAAGCAGGCGCTCCTCAACCTGCTTTCCAACGCCGAGAAGTATTGCGGCGAGATCAGGAAAATCGATGTCGACATCGGTGTCACGCCGGAGTCCGTCCTGATCAACGTCAAGGACCGGGGGATCGGAGTCTCGCCGCGGGAAGCGAAAAAGATTTTTCAGGAATTCTACAGGGTGGACGATTCACCCACAGCCAGAGTGAGGGGGAGCGGTTTGGGGCTTCCGATTGCGCTGCGGATCGTCCGGGATCACGGCGGAGACATCCATTATTTTCCCAGAGACGGAGGCGGGAGCGTCTTTCAAATCCGCCTCCCCCGTCACAAGGAAGAAGCGCAGCCATGAAAAGAGAGATGATCCTGGTGGTCGAGGATGACAAGTCGATTTTGACCGGCCTCAAGGACCTGCTGGAGGCCGAGGGCTACGCGGTCTCGACGGCCGAGGACGGGGAAGAAGCGCTCCGGGAATATGAGAGGGAGAAGCCGACTCTCATCCTCCTCGACATCATGATCCCGGAAAAAAGCGGCTATGACGTCTGCCGGGAGATCAGGAAAAAAGACGAGGTGACTCCCATCCTGATGCTCACGGCCAAAGGGCAGGAAGTGGAGAAGGTCGTGGGGCTGGAGATGGGAGCGGACGATTATATCGTCAAGCCGTTCGGCGTGAGCGAGCTCCTGGCCAGGGTCCGCGCCCGCCTCCGCCGCTCCCGGACAAAACCAGCTGTCAGAGACGCCACTCCGATCGCCTTTGGCGACGTGGTCATCGACGCCAAAACTCTCACCGGGAAAAAGGGAAAAAAGACGTTCGCCATATCGGCCCGGGAGCTGGCGCTCCTCCGGTTTTTCCTCGACCACGAGGGCGAAGTCATCGAGCGATTCACGCTGCTGGATGAGATCTGGGGGATCCGGTATGAAGGGACGACCCGCACCCTGGACCAGCACATCGCCAAGCTGCGGCAGAAGATCGAGGATGACTCCGCCAACCCCCGCTTTATCCAAACGGTCCACGGCGTCGGCTATCGCTTCCAGTCCGAATCATAGCCGCCAATTTAAACGCTATAATTTGTGTTATATCGTTATTGCGAGCGACTATTGGGAGCGAAGCAATCTTTGTCTTTCCGGCGGGGATTGCTTCGTCACTTCGTTCCTCGCAATGACTTATGACTTAATGCGTTCTTAGTTAGCAAGTTTTTACCGCGATTTTTCCGTCGATCCAGCGGCAAGAATGATCGATGACTGACTAAGAAAGATAACAACACAAACAGGGTCAGCGGAGCAGGGTGTTGAAAAAGAGCTTAAAAGTCCCGTGAGTTTGGCTCCGGTGCTGCGCTCGGATCCCGATGAGGATCACCCGGCCTGTGCCTATCTCGGCGGAGACCATGGCCGACTTTTTAGCCAGATGTTTCTCCCCGATGAGCCAGCCGCTCTGCAGGATATCCCGGTCGATGTAGCGAACGATCGTCTCGTAGCGTTCGTTGTGCTGGCTGGGGATGATTTCGAAGGCCGGGCTGGACCAGAAGAGAACAAAGCCCTCGGCAGGCATCCCATAGGCCAGCGGGTGGGTGTTATCGAAGGTCACCTTGAGGGTGGAGCCGGGGCAGAAGAACTCCTTCGAACTTGTTTTATCGAGACCGTCGCGGACGCTCAGCCCGAGCTTTTCGATGGCGAAGTTCGAGGCTTCGCCCAGCGCGACCAGAATCCCTCCTTTTTCTACGAACGCCTTCAGCGCCTCGACACCCTCTTTGCCAAGGCCGCTCCGGTACTCGGGGGGATAGGCCGGCATGGGGCGGCCGAAGGACTCGGCCCTCTCGCCGGTGATCATTCCGCTGGTGTCGTGCGGCAGGATGATGACGTCGTATCTTGCGTTCAGGCTGCCTTTCTTGACCTCGGCATCCATCAGCGAGGTATATGGGAAGGCGAATTGTTCCAGGAGGAAACGGGTCCAGCCTTCGTCTATGTTGCCGCCCCAGTAGCGCTGGTACATGCCGGCGCGCAACCGCTTGAGTTGATGAATTCCTTCCTTGGGCAACGTTTCCAGCGCTGCGAAGTCAACTCCTGTCTTTTCAGCAACTTCCTCGAGGACAGCGCTTGTCCCGCCGTGAACGATGAAGTCACCCGGCTTGAAGGTCGACCCCGCCACCGGCCTGTCAACCCTCTCGACGGCAATTCCCTGATCGAGCAGAAGGTTCACAGCCTTGAAGCTCGCGTTCAGCCGGCCGTCAAGCAGGTAGCCGGCGCCGCCCGGCTCGACCTTTCCGAGGATCGGCACCTCAGCGGTCAGCATCTGGAAGTCTCCGCTAACCGGTCCGTCAACCGGGTCGACGCGGACGCCCATGAACTCGGCCAAGGTGTGTGTCGCCATGTCGTAGGGCCGCAAGGGAGAGCCGTCCTTGTCCCGGGTCCAGTCGTTATCGGCGTAGAGGGTTCGGCCAAGGAGGTTCCGGATGAGTCCCATTTTAGGCTGCGCCAGGGAGATCAGGAAAGAGCCTTCTGGATAAATCATGTCCCCAGCGGCAAACTGCTTCCCGGCCTGCTTAATCTCGATCCCGGAGAGTCGCAGCGTGTTGATCATCTTGCGGGCGGTCAGGGGATCGTGCTGTGCGGCGGGGACGACATAGGCCGCTGGTTTGCTCATCGCGCCCCGCTCCGTCTGGCGTTTAGCTTTCAAGTAGGCGTTCCAGAGCACGGTCTCCCTGTTCCGGGCCGCGATGTCGAGCAGCGCCCAGGCGGCGATCTTCTGCTGTTCGACAATATCCCGCAGTCTCCACCAGCCGCCCGGCCAGGGGTTGGGGAAGTTGCTTTGGGCTTCGTAGTCCGGGAACTGCCGGTCTCCCGCCCTCAGTTGCTCGGGATGGACATAAAGAGGAGTCGCCAGGTTCGCGCTGGCCGACTCGGTGAGCATGCCGGCGATGTTGTGGAACGGAGTGATCCAGTGCCAGCCAAAATGTCCCCAGCCGGGGTACTGGGCGGCGTTGAGGATACCGGCTTTACCCGCTTCTTCGAGCCGGTAGGCGATGTGGGCGCCGTACCAGCTGTGCTCGCGCCAGATGAGCGGGTCGGCGTAGGGGCGAATGGGCTCGCTGTAGGGCGGAACATAGAGGCGGGCTCCGTAGCCTCCCATGTGATGGTGGTCGATGTAGGCTTGAGGGATCCATTCCCTGTAAATAATCCTGGCCGCGTAAACGGATTCGGCCAGGTTGATGAAGTCGGCGTCGCGGTTGTTGTCGTGACCGGCGTATTTATGGTAAAGCCAGGGAAGGCCGATGCCCTCGTATTCCGTTCCCAGGGTCTTGTTGTACCAGTCGGTGACCATGATCTGACCGTCCGGGTTGAAGCTCGGGATCATCAGGAAGACCACGTTGTCCAGGATGCGCTGCGTCTCCTCATCGGCCCGGCTGACGAGGTCATAGGCGAGCTCCGGGGCCATCTGGGTGCCCCCGATCTCGGTGGCGTGCAGGCTCATGGACTGGCAGATGACCGCTCGGCCTTCGGCGACCAGTTTTTTGATTTCCGACTCGGCGATGCCCCGTGGGTCGCTGATCTTGGCGTTGATCTCCCGCAGCCGGTCGAGCGAGGCAAGGTTCGAGGGAGAGGAGACGATGACAAGCAGGAAAGGGTTGCCCTCGGTCGAGGGGCCCATATTAATAACCTTGAGCTTGCCGCTTTCTTTCTCCAGGACCCCGAAATAGTCGACAATCCTGTCCCAGCGCGCGATCTTCCGGTCGGCTCCGAGCTCGAACCCGAAAAATTCCCGGGGGGAAGTGATCTTCTGCTGGGCCGCAGCGAGCGGAGCCATGAGCCCCAGGATGATGACTGCCAGGGCGAGGAAAGAATAAAAGGCGGGCAGGGATTTTCCGTTTTGTTTCATGGATGATTCTCCTTCTCGCTTCATCCTCCGGATTCCTTTATTATTGACCATAGGGCGCTGATTGCAATAACTATTTTTGGATAAATTCTATCTCGGTTTATGAGCTCCAGGCCATCCGCAGCTTTGACCATAAGCCCGTAGGTTTGGGAATCAAAAAAAACGACATCACTCTGATCGCGGACATCTCGCGGAAGTTCTAGTGCTTTCCGTTTCTTCAACCTGCCGGGAGAGGCGAGCTTAAGCGGCGGCAACTTTTTTCCCGGCCCAGCGTTATATAATTATGCCAGGCCGAAAAATGCGTACGCCCCTAGCCCTTTTAATTTCACCTCCCAACAGGGGAAAAAAAATTTTACAGGAAAATGCTAAAAAATTAGCATTTACTCTTGACAAGCTTGAAAACAGATGCTAAAATTTTAGCATGCTAAATATTTAGCATCATAAGCATGTGGAGTCGAAGGAAAAAAGCATGAGAGGACAGAAGAACCTGAGCCGCCGGGAACGGCAGATCATGGATATCGTCTATGAGCTCAAGGAAGCGACGGTGGTTCAGGTCCTGGAGAGGCTGCCCAGCCCGCCCAGCTATTCCGCCGTGCGGGCCTTGCTCCGGGTGCTGGAACACAAAGGCCATTTGGTTCATCGTCAGGACGGGCCGCGGTACATTTATACTGCGACCTTTCCCCGGGAAAAGGCCAGGCGGGGCGCCCTGAGGCACCTGTTGAAAACATTTTTCGACAATTCGACCGAGGACGTGGTGACCGCCCTCCTCGATATTTCCGAGGAGAGCCTTTCAGACGAGGATTATTGTCGCCTGCTGGAGCTGGTCAAAAAGGCTCAAAAAGAAGGAAGATAGAATGGCCGGTCATGCCGGAGTCAGCGGTCTGGGACTCCTCATCGAGTGTCTGACCAAGAGCTCGGTCCTTCTCCTGGCCGCGGCATTGCTGTCTTTGCTGCTTCGCCGCAGGTCCGCCTCCCTGCGCCACTTTATGCTCTCCCTTTTTCTCATCAGCCTGATATTCTTTCCGCTTTTTTCCTCTCTCCCGGCCGGTTGGGAAACCCGCTGGCTGCCCTCGTGGCTGGCCTCCGGAGGAGATTACCGGCTGGGAGATGAGCCGAAGCCTCTTGGCGACGGCCTTGGCCCGGCAGATTTTCAGGGCGTCATGGCGACGGAACCTCCCAGGAGGCCGCCTAAAAGCTCGAGCGATCCCGTTTCTTTAAGAACCGCTCTGCGCTCCAAGTCTGGCCGAGTCTTAGGGGCCGGTTTTCTCGCCGTCTGGTCGGCCGGGTTGATCATGCACCTTCTCAGGCTGGCCCTTGGCGTCCTGGGAGCCTTCAGGCTGACCAGAGAAGGGGAGCGTCTGGACGACTCGATCTGGCGTCAACTGCTGAAGCGCTTTATCAACTCGATCTCCCTGACAAAAAAGGTCGATCTCAAGAGCCACCACAGAGTGCTGGTCCCCCTCACCTGGGGATTCCTGAGGCCGGTGGTCATCATGCCGGCCGAGGCCAGGGCCTGGAGTGAGGAACAGCGCTCTTCCGCCCTTTTTCACGAGCTTTCCCATGTCAAACGGGGAGATTTCCTGATCTTGCTGCTGGTGCGGCTGAGCCTGGCCCTGTACTGGCTTAATCCGCTGACCTGGGTGGTCTTCAGAATGCTGAAAGC
>CAZYWP010000120.1:0-1603 GCA_964651495.1 uncultured Eubacteriales bacterium
AAGGAGGAACTCCTGAAAGATTGAATATTATGGGGATGATGCCGGATTTCTCTCCGGATGGTAACAAAATAGCCTATTCCAGGCTTTCCGAGTACAGCATTGAATTCTGGTTGGTGGAAAATTTCCTGCCAAAAGGGGATGCCGCCAAGAAGGCTCCCTAGAGGCTTGCACTCTGCTTTCTCTATTTCGGGGGCTGGTCTTATTTCAAGGTCCCCGACGGCGGCAGGAAGTTCTCCATCACCCAGACCGACGGCGATTTCATCGTAGGACCAAGCGAACAAAAAGCAATATGGACTCCGTCCGGATGAGCGCTCAGGTTCTCGAAGTTGGCCATCCCCAGGCCGAGTTCCTGGGCTTCTCCTCCATCCGCTGAGACCCGCCACAATGAGTACCGCGGACCATTTTTCGCAGACTGCTCTCTTGAGAAAAGTATGTGCTTGCCGTCTGCGGTCCACTCGAGGGGAGTAAAGCCGCTCCGGCTCTCCTCGTATGTTAGCAGGTCGCGCGGTTCACCTCCTGTTGCGGGAATCAAACGCAGGGTCTTTTTTTCGTGCATATTGATGACGGCGAGCCGCCCGCCATCAGGAGAGAGGGCGACATATAACCAGCCGTTTTCGGCATCCCCGGTGTAGAGTTCCTTCTCTTCGCCGGTCGTCAGGTCCCTGCTCAAAATTCGAAAGACCTGCTTCGATGCCGCCTGGTCGCGGCGCACATAAATGAGAGTCTTGCCGTCGACAGAGACGTTGTGTATACGAATTCGCTGTGAATCCTCGTCTAGGACAATTGGGATCATCGTGCCGGTGTGGATGTCAGTCTGATAGATGCCCATGCCCTGATCGTCCCAGGCAGCGAGATAAAGGAACCGGCCATCTGGTGACCAGCGGGTTCCGGCAAGTCGTCTGAATTTAGTGGTGAATTCCTGCTCCTTGCCGATCTCAAGCGAACGAATACAAAAGATGTTCGGTTTCATGGCAGCCTGGAACGTGCGACTCCGCGTCGAAACATACGCCAGAGACTTGCCGTCCGGAGAGTACTCCGGCCAGGAATTTGCACCTTCGAATCGTTTGATCGCCTTTTCGGGCGGCGCAAGGATTTTGCCGCTTTGTCGATCCATCCTGGCGACATAGGCGTCGAGCATCGATCCCCCTTGAGCGTAGTAGAAAGACCCGTTCTGAGTGAATCCCAGGGGTACAATCTGCTCTATGCCTGTCCTGACGAGTTCAGGTGAGCCTTGGACCTTGCCGCCGGAGACGGGAAGAAACCACATATCGAGAGAACCTGTCCGGTCGCTGGCAAAGAGGATTCCTTTCCTATCGGGCGGCCACCCGAGCAGCAAATCGTAAGCCGGGTGCTCGACCATGGCGACCTCTTGACCCCCGTCCATAGGAATCGCAGAAATGTCGCGCTCCGCAGCGTTTTTTTGCTGAGGCAGGTCGTATGCGATATGGCGCCCATCGCCTGAGAAGCGCATGATGTTGGGAAATGGCCCCGGCCTTTCGAAAGTCTTGATGACCCCGGTCGCCCCGTCCGTAGCTGACACCAGAACGATCTGGCGTGTGGCGTCTTTCTTTTCCAGGAAGATAAGTATCTGCCGGCCGTCGGG
>CAZYWP010000120.1:1703-9778 GCA_964651495.1 uncultured Eubacteriales bacterium
GCCGTCGGGAGACCATCTGGAGCAGGGCTTTTGCCGCCACCGGCCTGTTGTCGGGATAATCGGCGAGCAGCTTCTTGTAGGTTTCGATCGCCGCTTCGAGGTTTCCCTCCACTTCTTCCTGATGAAGAGCGGCGCCGAGAAGGACCTCCGCCGACTGGGATTTCTGCGCCGCTTTTTCCGCCGACGGCAGGACGATGGCCAGGGCCAAAGCAGTCACTGTAACCCCAATTGATTTTTTCATCTCAATGTCTCTCGGCTTCCGAAGCCAGTTTTTTCAGCTCATTCTTGAGGTTTTCCATGACCCAGGCGTCGGACGTGTTCGAAGAGCCTACCCGTCCGGTGAAGGCGATCATCCGGCCGCTGGGGTGGAAGGCCATCCCAAAAGTCGGATTGTCATGCCTGAAAACCGTCTCCGAAGGGCCTCCTCCATCAACCGGAATCCGCTGGATGCTCCAACCTCGCTCATCCAATTTATCCTTCACGGTGTAGAAAATGGCTTTTCCGTCCGGCGTCCAGGCGTGACCCACGGGCCCTCCTATATAATCCATAAATTCGTGGATTCGGCGCACGGGTCCTCCATCCAGGGGCAACAGGAGAAGAGTGCATCGGGATGGGGATGTGAGGGACGGGGCGGTGACGATGGACAAGTTCTTATCGTCAGGAGACAGGGCGATGCCCTTGATGATCTGGCCTTCTGGAGCGTGATAAATTGCCTTTTCGCTCCGGCCGTCCAGGCCAGTCTGGATCACAGTGTCAAGCGATTCTGCTCTGCGTAAAACGAAATAAACCGCATCGCCTGTCCTGGCGCAGCGAGGCCCGCCGGGACCACCACCCTCAGACGGCCCGTAGATTTCTGTCTTGCGGAGGCCGGGGAGATCAACCCGAATAAGGCCCCTCGTGTATCCCTTCTCTCCTCTGCGCCGGCCGCCGACGACGATCGATTGTCCATTTGCCGCCCAGCTTGGGTGATAAACATTCTCCAGATGCAACTCACTGAAATCCACCACAATGGGATAAGCGTCCGCTTCCTCGAGCGATTGCACGGCCAGCGAGTCGGCCGCGTGTGGCCGGGCCCTCGAACCGCGGTAGGCAACGTAGGCGATGCTCTTTCCGTCGGGAGAGAAACTCGCGTCCATCGTCGTCCCTTCCCAGCGGGAGGAGAGCCGCCGAGGTTCGCCGAGGAGTTTTTGAGTTGCGGGATCGAAGTCGGCGAGGAAAACATCATCCGAGCTGGCGGGAGTCACATAGTAAAACGATCCGTCGTTCGTGAAGGACAGCGGAATGAACCGCCGAAGTCCTTGCTTGACCAGGATGGGCTGTCCTTCGGTTTGTCCCTCACGGAAGGGGATTCCCCAAAGGTCGAAGCTGCCCCGCCGGTCGCTGGCGAAGAGAAACCAATCCGTGCCTGGAAGGATGCCGACCACGAGATCTTCTGCGGGGTGTTCGACGATCGTCTTGCTCTCACCTGATTCTAAATCGTATAAATAGATGTCGTCGGGATTCCATTTTCCGTCGGAAGGACGGGAGTAAAAAATGGAATCGCCGTCCCGAGTGAATCGATACAGGCTTCCCAAGCTTCCCGAAGGCAAATTCAGTTTTTCCACGGCGCCGGTATCAACATTGATCAAGGCCCGGTCCATAATCGGGCCGCCCACCTGAAGTCCACACAGGATGCGCAGGCCGTCGGGAGCCCAGTCCCAGGGCCAGAGGTATCTTTCATCGCTGATGATCGTTTTCGGCAGAGACTCGCCGTCCGGCGATATCACCCTCAGCTCGGTACGAAAGGCTCCCCCCAGATCCCACATATTCCAGGTATAAGCGATCCGTCGACTGTCCGGGGACCAGATCAAATTCTCGGGATATCGCTCGACATCTCCCCAAGAGCCGTCCTTGGTTAGGAGCCGCGTGGCGCCCGTAGCCACGTTATAAACCGCCACGTTGGCCGTATCCCAATCAACATAGGCGAGATGTTTTCCGTCAGGAGAGGGATTTCCGTTGCTGTCGCTATAGGGCACGCGTCGGATGGTCAACCTGGAGTCCTTCGGAGGTGCGGAAATCGAGGCTTGAAGAGCCTCCAGGCGCTCCCGCGCCTTGGCCGCGAATTCCGGCTGGTCGGTGTAGTTGCTCAGGACTTCCTCATAGGCCTTCTGCGCCTCCCGTCGGCCGAGCTTCTCGTAGCACATTCCGATTCGGAATTGGGCCTGGGCCGCCAACGGACGGTTGCCCGGATACTCTGCGAGGAGCTTTTTGTACGTCTGGATCGCCGCCTCGAGGTTTCCTTCTACTTCTTCTTGATGGAGCGCGGCTCCGAGGAGGACCTCCGCGGACTGGGATTTCTGCGCCGCTTTTTCCGCCGACGGCAGGACGATGGCCAGAGCCAAAGCGATCACCGCAAGGCAAGTGGATTTTTTCATTTTGCACCTCCCGACTTCAAAGACATCATAAGGAAAGTGCATCTTCCCTGCTCCAAGCTCCGGTCAAGCTTTTTATAAGATTCGGTCAAGGCCGGCGCTCCTGATTGGCCTTTTCTAGCCGTCGAACCGGTATCCGATCCCCCGGACGCCGATCAGGAATCGGGGTTCGTGGGGATTTTCTTCCAGCTTGTTGCGAAGATGATTGACATGGGTGTAGACGACCCTGTCCGTCAGGACGGCGTCGCGGCCCCAGACCTTCTGCAGCAGCTCATCGATCGTCAGGACCCGGCCGCGGTGTTCCAGGAAGACCCGCAGGAGCTTGAACTCCACGGCGGTCAGGTCGATCTTCTCGCCTCGCCTGGAGACTTCGGCCCGGCCGACATCGACGGTGATATCGGCGAAACGATAGATGGTGCCGGGCTCGGGGGCATCGTGGGCGCGACGAAGGACGGCCTTGAGGCGGGCGAGAAGCTCCCGCCGGCTGAACGGTTTGGTGATGTAATCGTCCGCGCCCAGCTCCAAACCCACAACCTTGTCCACTTCCTGTCCTTTGGCCGTAAGCATGATGATCGGAGTGCGGTTGCCCTTCAAACGCGCCTCGCGGCAGACGGCGAAGCCATCCAGGCCGGGAAGCATCAGGTCGAGAAGGACGAGGTCAAACTTCCCATCGAGGATCCGGGCCAAGGCCGTCGTGCCGTCCCCGGAAACCTCAACGGCAAATCCCTCGATCTCCAGGTCGTCCCTAAGGCTCGTGGCAATCGTCGGCTCGTCCTCCACGACCAGGATGCGTTCGTTCATTTCATCCTCCTCCTGTGACCGGCGCGACCGGAAGCCGGATCGTAAAGATGCTGCCTTCACCTACCCGGCTTTCGCATTCGATCGTACCCCCATGGGCCGTCACAATGTGCTTGACAAGGCTCAGCCCGAGTCCAGCCCCTTTGACGCGCTTCGAAATCTCGCCGTCGGCCCGGTAGAACCTGTCGAAGATACGCTTCCGGTCATCATCGGAAATTCCGACTCCCCTGTCCCGGACAGAGATCTTGATCGCGCCGTCCTCGGCCTCGGCATCAAGCCAAACGGTCTTTTGCCCGGGCGAGTACTTGACGGCGTTATCGAGGAGGTTGCGCACCGCGGATTCCAGCGCCTCGCCGTCGGCCGAGATACCGGGAAGTCCGTCCGGAATATTCGTTTCGACCGCAACCCCGTTAGAGGAGATCTCCGCCCCGAAATCGGCGGCCAGCGTTCGCAGCCACGGGGAAGGATCGAGCGGTCCGAACCGGTATTCCTTGCGGCCTTCTTCCATCCGGGAAAAGTCGAGGATGTTTTCGACGAGGCGGGCCAACCTGTCGCTCTCCTGGACGATCATCCTGAAATAGTCTCGCTGCTTCTCCGGGGCGGTCACGCGCCCGTCGAGCAGCATCTCGCCCAGATGGCGGATTCCACTCAGGGGGGAGCGGAATTCGTGGGAGACCGTCGAGACGAAGTCGGCCCGGAGTCTGGCGATCTCGAGTTCCCGCCTCACGATCCGCACTGTGATGTAACTCCCAAAGGCCAGCAGAACCACGACGAAAACCAGCATCGTTATCGAAAGCACCTGTCTCTGCTTGATGTCCGCATAAATTGCTTCCGGCCGGCCGGGCCAGACTTGAAGGAGCAATGATGTGTCGCCCGTCCGGAGCTCGCGCCTCACGGCGAAAGGAGGAGTCTCCGCGGGGGGTGATCCGAAAACCGCAGGCCCGTTGGAGGTGACCAGAGCCGCTTTGAGGTCTTCCCCTCGAGATGAAAGGAGCTGGGGCCACCAGCGCGATTCCAGGAAGTCGGCGGAGAGGATGATTGCGGCGAATGGATCGCTGTTCCAGAAGGCGAGGTGCGTGTCGTCCTCGCCGGGAAGCACCCTCTTGGGCTCAACCAGTAGGTCCTCGGCCGCACGAGAGAGGGCGAGCTTGCGCTCCTCCATCATTTGAAGCCTGTTGAATTCAGCCTCCGCAACCTGGCTTTCTCGGCACCAGGAGCGGCACCGATCGGAGTAGTAAAGGTAGCGCGGTTTATCGAGAAGCCACTTCCCTGCCACCAGATCGCGATAGAAAGCCAGTGCCCTTGCCCGCAGTTCAGCCGCGTCGCCCTGCTCTGAGGCGAGGGAGCAGAGCTCAGACTGGGCGATTAGGTCTGAAGGAAGTCCGCCAATCCAAACCATATCCAGACTTTGGAGATCCCGATAAGCGGCAGCGGCTTCTTCAAGGCGGCCGGCCTTGCGGAGAGTCCGGGCCAAGCGCTGGAGGATTACCGGCTTCAGCCCGGCACCTTCGGAATCCAGTAATTTCCGGTACGCATGGATGGCGCGCTGATAGTCCTTCCGCTCAATTTCCAGCGACTCGGCCTCGGCCAGCCCGGCGGGAAATCGGCTCGATAAGGATCGAGACGGCGCCATGCTCGGCAAAACATATAGCAAAGCTCCAGTGGGGAACGCCGCGAGACCTTTGTCGGATTCGGACAAATACACGCCTCCGCCCGGTTCCGCGAGGGCCAGGCGGACGATGTCGGGAAAAGAACGCGCGTCAAGTGTCCTCAATCCAGCTGCCGTCCGGACCGCGTCATCCCACCGCCGCAACTCCGAATCCAGGTTGCGGCCCATCTCTTCTGCCGTTCTTTCCAGGCTTTCCCGCGTCCGCTGCCTGGCGAGCTGCCCTTCCTGGCGCAGCACCCGCAGAGCGAAGACGCCGAGGAACATGCCCGGCAGCAGGATGAAGACCGCGAATACGGCTATAAGTCTCTGGCTCGGTCCAAAAAGGAAACGCGGCCGAGCCGGACGGCGAACCGGAGATTTCGGCATTTGGTCACCCGTCGCCTAGAGTAACACGTCACGGGGGGAGATTTCACCCGCAAATGGTCAAGATTTGGTCAAGAATCGGTCAAGACGAGGATAGCAACTCCTGCATTTCATCAGATTGCCGGATTTCTGTTTTGAGCTTTAAATCTCCCCTTGCGATCACTCAGAAAGCGTATCTCAGGCCGCGAGGCAGTGTCAAGAACCCGGAGTGATGTTTGACAAGGCCGCTCGCTTTGCCTAAAATCCCCTACAGTCCTGAGATAATTCCGTCATCGATCCATGGCCAATCGCAGGTAAGGAGGCGGGAGTGAAAATATTCGTTCCCGGACGCATCTGCCTATTCGGCGAACACTCGGATTGGGCCGGAGGCTACCGGCGGATCAACGCCCAGATCGAGAAGGGATACACGCTGCTGACGGGGACTGACCAGGGGATCTATGCCGAGGTCGAACCCCATCCCACCTCTCTGATCCTCAGCTCGACAACGCCGGATGGCGAGAGGCTCGGGCCGCAGGAAATCCTGATGGAATCCAGGACCCTGCTCGAGGAAGCCCAAAAAGGGGGCTTTTGGAGCTACATCGCCGGCGTCGCCTACCAGATCCTGGTCAATTATCATGTGCGCGGCCTGGTGATCAAAAACTACAAGACCGACCTGCCGTTGAAAAAAGGGCTGTCCTCGAGCGCGGCGATCTGCGTCCTGGCCGCACGCGCCTTCAACCGAGTCTATGACTTGAAAATGACCACGCGGGGCGAGATGGAGATCGCCTATCAGGGAGAAATCAGCACCCCTTCGCGCTGCGGCCGGATGGACCAGGGCTGCGCCTTCGGCAACCGCCCCATTCTCATGACCTTCGACGGAGACCGGACCGATGTGGCCGAGCTCCGCGTCCTCCAGGACATGCATTTTGTCATCGTCGACCTGCAGGCCCGCAAGGACACAATGGAGATTCTGGCCCGGCTGAACCGCTCTTATCCTGTGGCCAGGAATAAAATCGAAGAAGGAGTCCAGGAGCTCCTCGGCCCGATCAACAAGCGGATCGTCCTCCAGTCCGTCGACGCCCTCCAGGCCGGCGATGCGGAGATGTTGGGCAGGCTCATGGTCGAGGCCCAGGCGTTTTTCGACCGCTATGCCATCCCCGCCTGCCCGGAGGAATTGACTGCACCTGTCCTTCACCGCGTTCTGAATTACGAGCCCCTGAAATCCCATATCTGGGGCGGCAAAGGGGTCGGCTCCCAGGGCGACGGAACGGCCCAGTTCATCGCCAGGAGTCAGGCCGACCAGCAGGCCGTCATCGAGATCATCGAACGCGACCTGGGCATGACCTGCCTCACCCTGACCCTGCGGACCGGCCAGAAGGTGCGCAAGGCGCTGATTCCTGCGGCCGGGTTCGGCACGCGTCTCTTCCCGGCATCCAAGGCCACCAAGAAAGAGCTCTTCCCCATCGTCGACCGGGAGGGGATCGCCAAACCGGCCATCCTGCTGATCGTCGAAGAAGCGCTTAACGCCGGCATCGAAGAGGTCATCATCATCGTCCAGGAAAGCGACCTCGAGGCCTTCCAATCATTCTTCAACATGCAGATCACCATCGAAAACTACAACAAGCTTCCGGCCCATTTTCAGGAATATTCGAGACGCATCCTGGAGATGGGGCGGCAGGTCTCTTTCATCACCCAACAGACACAGGAGGGTTTCGGCCACGCTGTTTATTGCGCCCGGGAGGCGATCGGCAACGAACCGTTCCTGCTCATGCTGGGGGACCATCTCTACCGGTCGAGGGGCGAGAAATCATGCGCCGGGCAACTGGTCGACGCTTACAACAATCACGGCGTCAGCGTCCTGGGTCTGCGCCGTTCGACCGAGGACAAAATCGCCAACTTCGGGACGGCGACCGGAATCTGGCTGGAAGAGGGGCGGCTCCTGAACGTCACGGAGTTTGCCGAGAAGCCGACTCTCGACTACGCCCGCAGCAATCTGCGCGTGCCCGGCCTGGCCGGAGACGAGTACCTGACCGTCTTCGGCCAATACATCATCAAGCCGCAGATTTTCAACTATCTGGAAGAGCACATCCGGAATAACGTGCGGGAGAGGGGTGAGTTTCAGCTCACCTCGGCCCTGGACCGGCTGCGTCAGGAGGATGGCTTCCTGGGGCTGATCATCGACGGCCAGCGCTTCGACATCGGCCTGCCCGAATACTACCTGGAGACGCTGCAGACTTTTTCGCGGGATTGAGAATTCCGTATTGATCTTATTTTATCGGCTTGTGGTATTTCTTTTCCCCGATCGGTGACCAGAGTCCGTAGTTTTCCTCGTGGATGCGGCATTGGCCCTCGGAAGTCCAGTTGAATCCGTAGTTGTAGCCGAACCAGAGGTACTTATCCCCGCCTCCGTTTTCCGTGGTGATGATGTAGCGGGCGGCGATATTGCCGATGCCCAGGACTTTATCCCCGGGCGGGGCCCCCTCTCCCCTGTCGCCCTTGTTGACATCGAAGGGGATCCAGCCGTAGGGAGGAAGGTAGACCTCGGTCCAGCGGTGAAAGACGTCATCAAAGCTGGCATCGTCACCCCGCAGGCTGACGGCGCCGACATAGCGGATGGGAACACCCAGAGAGCGGCAGAGGGCGATCATCGAATACGAATATTCCGAGCAGGAGGACGTCCCCCTGCGAAGGACCGTCGGAGCGGGGTTCCAGCCGCCCACGGGCTTAAGGTTGTAGCTCAGGTGATCCGCCAGGTATTCATAGATGCGGCGGACGATCCAGTATGGGTTTTTCTCCTGGCCGGCGATCTTTTGGGCGAGTTCCTGGATATAGGGATCGCTCATCCGGTATTTGTC
>CAZYWP010000121.1:0-9712 GCA_964651495.1 uncultured Eubacteriales bacterium
GATTCCGCGGCAGGAGGTTTTTCGTCCCCTGCCGGCGCGGCAATTTCATGTCGGTTCTTTGGATCCGGCCGTAAAAACTGGCCGAGTAAACCGTGTTCGGGTCCAGCGGGTCGATGGCGTGGCTGCAGCCTTCCCCGCCCGGCGCCCATTCAAACTCCACGGCCTGGTAGCCCTCCACAGCGTTTCCTGTCATTGGGTCCACTCTCTTTAGAACCTGGCCTCGATAGCTTCCATGGTCCTGCATTGACCCATACACGCGGAACGGGGTATCCATGTCGTAGGCGATGTTGAAGAACTGGCAAACGGGCACGCTGTCGGTGAAGCGGCGCCAAGTCTTGCCGCCGTCGTAGGAAATGACCATGCCGCCATCGTTCACATTGACGATGTAATCGGAATTGTCGGGGTCGATCCAGAGGCCGTGATGGTCGACATGCATCTCCCTCCGCCAGGATTGAAATGTCTTTCCTCCGTCTCTCGTGACGCTCAAGGGCACGCCCATGATGTAGACTTTGTTTTCATCGTTGGGGTCGACCCTGACCTGGCCGAACACCCAGCCGTAGGTGCCGGAGTGGCGCTCCATGAGGCTGATCGTCTGGGGTGTTGGGCTGACGAGCTTCCAAGTTTCCCCTTTATCGTCGGAGCGAAAAAGGGAAGGTCCCTTGATCCGGCCGCTCGCGGGACGTCCGTAGGCATCCTCAGGTCCCGCCTGAACTTGGGCCTGGGTGGAAAGCTCATAATTATCCACAAACGTATAGAGCACATCGGGCTTCTTCAGGCAGACATCGATCCCGATCCGGCCCCTGAACCCGGCCTCGGGCAGCCCGCTATTGACCGGTTTCCAGGTTTTGCCGCCGTCGGTCGTCTTGTGGATTCCGCTCTCCGAGTAACCAGCGAAATTTCGCGGGTCGTTCCATTTGAGCCGGATTCTCTGCCAGAGGGCGGCGTAAAGAGTTTCGCTGTCCTCCGGGTCTATGACCAGGTCGATGGCTCCGGTCCGCGGGCTGATATATAGGATTTTCTCCCAGGTCCTGCCGCCGTCGGTGGTCTTGTAAACCCCGCGTTCGGGATTGTCTGTCCATTCGTGCCCGGACGCTGCCACGTAGACGATGTCGGGATTCTGGGGATGAATGACGATCCGGGAGATCGTGTAGCTGCTCCCGAGGCCCATATGCTGCCAGGTTTTTCCGCCGTCGGCCGACTTATAAATTCCGATCCCGGCCTGAGAGCTGCGGAAAATATTCGCCTCCCCCGTGCCCACCCAGAGGACATCCGGGTTTGTCGGCGTTAGGGCGATGTCCCCGATCGAAGTGGACGCGGCCCGGTCGAAAATCGGGACCCACGTCGTCCCCTCGTTCTCGGTTTTCCACACGCCGCCCGAAGCCGTGGCCACATAGATGACATAGTTCTTGCCTTTCGGCTGGACGACGGCGATATCGACGCATCGGCCGCTGATATTGGTCGGCCCAAGGTGACTCCATTTCAGTTTATTGAACGGCGAGTTCTTCGCCATCTCCTGATGGGCCGCGTACCCATCAAGCCGGAGAGCTGGGTCGGTCGACTGGACCCGCTGGGGCTTGGCCGGCTTCTGACCCGGAAGCGGGAACGCCAGGAGCAGGCCGACGATAATTAAAAGTCCCAGGGGAGCCAGCCAGCGAAAACGGTTGTTTGAAATTTTCATGGTCCTCCTCCTAAATATATCTGGGGATGATTGAAAACGGCCCATGGCGACAGGACAAAAGCTCGAAGCAATAAAAACATGGAGGCCGATTTTAAAAGAAACCGGCTACCTCTGTCAATCGCCAACAAAGCCGGAGGTATTACCCGCAGTATCCGCCGGTTCCGCGACTAAAATAAGGAATGACCGAAGATTTTGACTTTTTTATATAATCTGTTATATAAAGAACTTGAGCGCCGCCGCTGAGAGCGTTTCCATGTCCCGAAGGATACGAGGCGAAGCCGAATCATCCCGAAGGAGAAGGTAACCATGGGTGAAAACAAATACGAAAAACGGTCCTGCGTCCGTTTCAAGATCCCGGGCGCCACACTGGATTATCAGAAGAAGTCGCTCTTCCCCAAGCCGGGATATATCGAAGAATTCTGCCCGGTCATGGACATCAGCCGCGGCGGCATCCGCTTCCTCTCCCAGAAACCGATGAAGCCGGAGACCGAGGTCACGGTGCGAATCTCAGTTCCGGGCGAGCGGATTCCCTTCAGCATGAAAGGCACCGTCAAGTGGTCGTCCCCGAACGAGGGAAAAACCTATCAGTACCAGGCGGGCGTCCAATTCCACCCCTATGGAGATAAGAAGGGCGAAAACCTGCCGCAAAACATGGTCAAGATCATGGCCCTCGAACAGAAGTTTATAGAAAAGGACAAAGAGGACAAGGAGTCCCCCGGGTCGGACAAGGACGAATTCCAGATTTAGGCAGCCCTCTCCCCTTCCACGACCACCCGGGAGTAATCCGCCACCCGGAAAAGAATCTCCCGAATTTCCTGCAGAAGAGCGAGCCGGTTCTGGCGCACCTGTTTGTCCTCGGCCATCACCAGGACCCGGCCGAAGAAATCGCTCAGCGGAGCCTCGAGCCTGAAGATCAGGGTCTGGGCGTTGAGAAATTCACCTTTGGCCAGGAGCGGTCGGATATTTTCCCGGACTATGGAAAGAGTCGAGTGCAGTTCGCGCTCCTCTTTTTCGCCGAACAGGTCCACGTTCAGCGCATAGGACGGCAGGCCGCGCAGAATATTATTGACCCGCTTGGCCATTAAAATCAGAGGCTCGAACTGAGGGCTTTTCTTGAGGGCCTCCAGAGCCCGGAGACGGAGATACGAATGGTAAATATTGTCCAGCCCGGCGCCCAGGGCCGCGTTGACAAGGTCATAGCGGTAACCTTGCGTTTCATAGATGAAGCGCAGCCGCTGCTCAAAAAAAGCGGAGCAGGCAGAGGCGACCTCCCCGGACGGCCGCTCCAAGATTCCGCCGTAGGCCGCTATCGCCTTCTCCAGGAGACGGCCGAAAGAGAAGTCGAGCTTGCCGTCAAGGATGATTTTGCAGGCCCCATTCGCGTTCCGCCTCAGACCGAACGGATCGCTCGACCCAGAGATGGCGACGCCGATGCCGACGACGCCGACGATCGAGTCGAGCTTGTCGGCCAGAGAAAGCAAAGCTCCGGCCAGTGATGCCGGAGCGGCGTCCTCGAGGCTGAGAGGCTGATAATGCTCATAAATCGCCCGCCATACGGTCTGGGAATATCTTTCGGCCGCAGCGTAAAGCCCCCCCACCCTGCCCTGGAGCGAGGGGAATTCTCTGACCATTTCGGTCAGCAGGTCCACCTTGCTCAGCTCCGCCGCCACAACCGCGTCCTTTTTCAGCGCCTTTTCATCCAGTCTGTCGCAGAGGTGAGAGACGATCTGCCTCAGCCGCTCGGTCTTGTCGGCATAGGTTCCGAGCTTCTCCTGGAAGACTACCTGTCCCAGCCGGGCCGCCCGCTCGGCCAGGGGGATCTTGCGGTCCTGCTCCCAGAAAAACCGGGCGTCCTCGAGTCTCGCCTTGAGCACTCGCTCGTTTCCTTTGCGGATCAGGAATTTCGGGTCTCCCAGAGCGTCAGCGACCCCGAGAAAATAAGGAAGCTGGCGGCCTTCGCGGACGACAGAAAACAGCTTCTGGCCCTCCCGCATGGCGACGCTGAGGACTTCCAAGGGGAGCTTCAGGTAAACGGCCGGAAAAGCCCCCCTGATGACGTGAGGATATTCCACATCGTAGGTGAGCTTTTCCAGGAGCTCCTCGTCGGGGTAGAGCTCGGCTTTGAGCGGGATAAGCTTTTTCTCAATCTGGGCGAGAATCCTCCTCCGCCGTTCAGGCGCCGCCAGGATCACCCTGTTTTTGAGCAGCAGCGATTTGTATTCCCGGAATGACTTGGCCGCAAATCTCCGCGGGGCATGGAGCCTGTGTCCCGAGGTAGTGCCGGATGACTGAATCCGGTCGACGGAAAACCGCAGCGGCCGCCCGCCGCACAGGCAGAGGATGTTCTTGATCGGCCGGGAAAACCGCAGACTTCCCGTCCCCCACTTCATCATTTTGGGAAAAGAAAGGGAGGTTATGATTCCCGGGAGGGCCGGGGCAAGGATATCGCGGACAGGCTTTCCCGATATAATCCTTTTTAGGCCTATATATTCTCCTTTTGGGGTGGCGATGACTTCGAGTCTGTCCACTTCCATATTCTGGGCTCGGGCGAAGCCCCTGGCCGCCGCCGTCGGAGACCCATCGGCCGCAAAGGCGGCAGCCCTGGGGGGGCCGATCACGACCTCTTCCCTGTCTTCTTGTCTCGGCGCGAAATCGCCGACCAGGACCATCCTGCGGCAAGTCCCATGGGTCTCGAGGAAGCTCACCGCAATTTGGGCGCCCTCCAGCTCCGCTTTGAGCTTGTCCCGGAGCTGGGCCAGGCCGGCCTTGACATGAGAAGACGGCATCTCTTCGGTGTTGATCTCGAGGAGGAATTCCATCACGTTTCCGCCTCGGCGTCGAGGTACGTCCGGGCGACCCGGTTGACCAGCGTCCGGACCTGGCCGATCATCTTGACCCGCTCGGTCACACTGATCGCCCCTCTAGCGTCCAGGAGATTGAAGAGATGCGAACATTTGAGACACATATCGTAAGCCGGAAGAGGCAGGTTCAGGGCGACGAGCGAGGCGGCCTCTTCCTCCGCCAGGGCAAACGACTTTTTGAGCCGCTCGACATCCGCCCGGCTGAAGTTGTACTCCGAAAACTCCTTTTCCTCGCGGAACCTCAAATCCCGATAGGTGACATCTCGCGACCACTGCAGGTCGTACATGTTGTCTTTGCCCTCGAGGAACATTTCCAGCCGTTCCAGCCCGTAGGTGATCTCCACGGGAACGGGCGACAGCTCGATTCCGCCGGCCTGCTGGAAGTAGGTAAACTGGGTGATCTCCAGGCCGTCGAGAATGACCTGCCAACCCACGCCCCAGGCGCCGATCGTGGGTGATTCCCAGTCGTCCTCATCGAAACGGAGGTCGTGCTCGGCCAGCCTGATGCCGAGCGAGACCAGGCTGTCGATGTAGACTTGCTGAATGTCGTCGGGCGACGGCTTGATGATGACCTGATATTGGTGATGTTTCTGGACCCGGTGTGGGTTTTCGCCGTACCGGCCGTCTGTCGGCCGGCGCGCCGGCTGCACGTACCCGACCCGCCAAGGCCTGCGGTCGAGCACCCGGAAGAACGTGTCGGGGGTCATCGTCCCCGCGCCCACTTCAAGATCGTACGGCTGGGCCAGGTAACAGCCCTGGCCGGCCCAGTACTTCTGCAGGTCCATGATCAGGTCTTGCAGCGCCATGGGGATTACTTTTTCTCCTCCCAGCGAAGAACGGGGTTGCGCGCCGCCGAGGTCTCATCCAGGCGCCGGACGTAGGATGAATGTGGAGCGGACCTGATGATCTCCGGAGTCTCCGCCGCTTCCCGGGCGATTGCCTTCATGGCAGCGATGAATTGGTCGAGGTCACGCTTGCTTTCCGTCTCTGTCGGCTCGATCATCAGAGCTCCGGGGACTATCAAGGGAAAGGACATGGTCGGCGGATGGATGCCGAAGTCGATCAGCCGCTTGGCGATGTCGATATTCTGGATGCCGTATTCTTTCTGTAGCTTATCCGAAAAAACGCACTCGTGGAGGGTCGGTGAAGAGTATTTCAGGTGATAGATGCCCTCCAGGCTGCGGCGGATGTAGTTGGAGTTCAGGACGGCGATTTCTGCGACTTCCTCGAGCCCGGCCGCTCCCAGGGTATAAATGTAGGCCAGGGCCTTGATGATGACCAGGAAATTGCCGTAAAAGCTCCGTACCCGGCCGATGCTCCGGGGCCGGTCGGAGTTGAGAACCCACCCGTCGGGCCCGCGTTCAATCACGGGGAAGGGCAGAAAAGGCGACAGTTGCGCCTTGACTCCGACCGGGCCGGCGCCCGGACCTCCGCCTCCGTGCGGGGTGGAGAAGGTCTTGTGAAGGTTGAGGTGGAGGACGTCGATGCCCATATCGCCCGGCCGGAATTTTCCCACCAGAGCGTTCATGTTGGCCCCGTCCATGTACAGCAGGCCGCCTCTGGCGTGGACGATTTCGGCAAGGCGCAGAATATCTGGTTCGAAGACGCCCAGGGTGTTCGGGTTGGTGACCATCAGGGCGGCGACCTCTTCCGTCATGTTCTGCTCGAGGCTGGCCAGGTCGACCGTCCCGCGGTCGTTCGACTTGATCTCCTGGATGCGGTAACCGCAGATATGAGCGCTCGAAGGGTTAGTTCCGTGCGCCGAATCGGGAATCAGGACGATTTTTCTCGGGTTGCCGCGCTCGTTCAGGAAGGCCCTGATGAGCATCATTCCCACCAATTCGCCCTGGGCCCCGGCGCTGGGTTGCAAAGTCACGGCCTCCATGCCGGTGATCTCGGCCAAGAAATCTTCAACGAGCTTGAGGGCCTCGAGATTGCCCTGGACGAGCTCCTGCGGAGAATGGGGATGCGATGAGAGAAAATCAGGAAGCTGGACGACTTTATCGTTGACTTTGGGGTTGTATTTCATCGTGCAGGAGCCGAGGGGGTAAAAAGACGTGTCGATACAGAAATTGGTCTGGGAAAGACGGGTGAAATGCCGGACGATCTCGATTTCCGAGACCTCGGGGAAGCCGGCGATGTCCTCCCTGAGGGGGAGTCCGTCAAGAAGGCTCTTTTTCTCCGGGACGTCGAGCTGGGGAAGGGCAAAGGCCTGTTTGCCCCGGGCGCTGATCTCGAAAATCAAGGGTTCGCGGTTCATCGGAGCGCTTCCCCCACCAGGGCGGCCAGGCGGTCGATTTCGTCTTTGCTGTGGACTTCGGTCACGCAGAACAGAGCGCAGTCTTTGAGCTCAGGATGAAAAGGTTCGAGGGCCAGGCCGCCGATGACCCCGTTGCGCCGGAGATGGTCGTCGATTTTCTTCCAGCCGCCGCTGAATTCGCAAACGAATTCGTTGAATATGGGCCCGCTGAATTTTCTCCTGACTCCCCTGATATGGCAGAGCAGGTCGAGTGCGTAGTTCGCTTTCTGGACGTTCTGGCAGGCCAGCTCCCGCAGCCCAGCCGGGCCCAGCGTTTCGAGGAAAATAGTCGCCCGGAGCGCGCACCAGGCCTGGTTGGTGCAGATGTTCGAGGTGGCCTTCTCTCGCCGGATGTGCTGTTCCCGTGTCGAGAGGGTGAGGGTGAACCCGCGCTTTCCCTCCACATCCCTGGTCTCACCGGCGATCCTTCCGGGAAACTGCCTGAGGAAATCTTTCCGGCAGGACATGAACCCGAGATAGGGGCCGCCGAAGCTGAGGGGAAGGCCAAAAGACTGGCCCTCACCGGAGACAATGTCTGCTCCGCAGGCGCCCGGAGCTTTGAGCAGGCCGAGCGATGCCGCTTCGGCCACCACAACCACGGACAGGGCCCCGCTCCGGTGTGCGGTCTCGGCTATCCGCTCGAGGTTTTCCACCACCCCGAGGAAGTTCGGCGACTGGCAGACGACGGCGCTGGTATCGGCGTCGATCAGGCGGTCCAGGGCCTCGAGATCGGCCTGGCCGGTCGCGCCGTAGCCGAATTCAGCCAGCTGGATGGGCAAATTCCGGACGTAGGTCTTGATGACCGATTGGTACTGGGGATTCAGGGTCCGGGCGACCAGGACTTTCGGCTTCCCTTTGAGCCGGTGGGCCATCAGGACGGCCTCAGCCGCCGCCGAAGCGCCTTCGTAGAGAGAGGCATTGGCGATTTCCAATCCGGTGAGCTGGGAAATCAGGGTCTGGTACTCGAAAATGACCTGAAGGGTGCCCTGGCTGACCTCCGGCTGATAGGGGGTGTACGGGCTGATGAACTCGCCCCGGGAGCTGAGGTAGTCGACGACGCAAGGAATAAAGTGCCGGTAAGCGCCGGCGCCCAGAAAAGAGAGGTAATCCCGCTCGGTATTTTTTCGGCCGATGGTTTCGAGATGACGGACGAGTTCCGGTTCAGTCATGGGCGGGGGAAGGCGAAGCTCCCTTTTGAGCCTGATCTCGTCCGGGATGCAGCAGAAGAGCTCATCCGGGGAGGAAATGCCGATGGCGGCCAGCATCTCCTTCCTGTCAGAATCGCTCAGGGAGATATAGCTCATGATTCAAGGCCCTCGAGGAAAGTCTCATAATCGGAAGGGGCCATCAACTTTTCTAGGTCGGCCTTGTTCTTAATTTTCAGCCGGATGATCCAGCCCTTGCCGTGGGGGTCCTGGTTGAGCATCTCGGGCGCGCCGTTCAGCTCTTCGTTGACGGCCACGACCTCGCCGGAAACGGGAGAATAGACATCGGAAACAGCCTTGACCGATTCAACCACGCCGATCGTCTGATGGACATCGAGCTGGGTCCCGACCGCGGGAAGCTCGACGTAGACCACATCGCCCAGCTGTTTCTGGGCAAAATCGGTGATGCCCACGGTGGCCGTATCGCCCTCGACCTTGACCCATTCATGGTCCTTGCTGTAATAGAAATCGCTCGGATACATCGGTTTCCTCCTCTCAGTGCGCAGCTCCGAAGGCCGCCTGCGGCCGGTTAAAAATTCGTCCGGAAAAATCGAATTTTTAGCTTTTTATTCTACAATAAATCCGAAATTAATTGTAGCCGCCGCAACCCGTTCTTTCGGATTATTTTTCCCGCTTATAGAATGGCGTCGGGACAACGGTCGCTTTGGCCCTTTTGTCGCGGATCCCGACCTCGATTCCCGTACCGATTTCGGCCTGCTCGACCGGCAGGTAGGTCAGCCCAATGCTTTTTTTCAGATAGGGTGAGTACGTCCCCGAAGTCACCTCCCCCGCTTTCTGAGCCTGGACATAAACCGGATAATGGGGCCGAGGGATTCCCTTCACCACGAGCTCGAACCCGACGATTTTTCTCTTGATGCCTTGCTCGAGCTGCCGAACCAGAACATCCCGGCCGAGAAAATCTCCTTTCTTGAACTTGACGATCCATTTGAGGTCGGCCTCGAGGACGGTGGTCGTGTCGCCGATATCGTTGCCGTAGAGCATGAGTTTGGCTTCGAGGCGGAGGGTATCCCTGGCCCCGAGCCCGATGGGAAGAACTCCCCTGTCCCGGCCGCCGGCCAGAATTTCATCCCAGATCACGGCCGGCTCCGGAGAAACGGTGTAGATCTCAAACCCGTCTTCCCCTGTGTATCCCGTGCGTGAGACGAGGGCATCCACATCCGCCACTTTGCCCGTCGCCGCCCAGAATGGCTTCATCTCGGCCAGGTTGACATCCGTCAGCGGCTGGAGGATATCCACGGCTTCGGGTCCCTGGAGGGCCAGCTGGGAATAGCGGTCGCTGGCGTTCTCGACCGTAACATCAAACGAAGCCTGGTGGTCAACGACCCAGGCATAGTCCTTGTCGACGTTGGCGGCGTTGACGACGAGAAGATACCGGTCCGGCGCCAGACAATAGACCAGCATGTCATCAACAAAGGTGCCTTGGGGAGTCGTCAGGGCCGTATACTGGGCCTGGTTGAGGGCCAGACGGCCGGCGTCGTTGGGCGTGAGATGCTGGACGAGCGCCAGGGCGTCCCGGCCGGAGACGATGATCTCTCCCATGTGACTGACGTCGAAGAGGCCGGCCTTTTGGCGAACGGCCAGGTGCTCCTCGATGATCCCCCGGTACTCGACCGGCATCTCCCAGCCGAAGAATTCGATCAGCCGGGCC
>CAZYWP010000122.1:0-2609 GCA_964651495.1 uncultured Eubacteriales bacterium
GCTATCCTGGCCCGGGACGACGGCAGCTTGGTCTTTTATATCACGGCTTATATATTCATGAACACCGGCGCGTTCGCCGCGGTGATCGCCTTGAGCAAGCGGGGAACCGAGTTCCTGGAGCTCGATGATTACGCGGGGATCGGGTTTAAATATCCCTGGATCGGCGCGACTCTCGCTCTTTTCCTGCTTTCTCTGGCCGGATTCCCCCCGACGGCCGGGTTTCTGGCCAAGTTTTATGTTTTCAGCGCGGCGGTGAGGGCGAACCTCGTGCCGCTCGTCATCGTCGCCGTGCTGGCCAGCCTCGTCTCCGTTTTTTATTACCTCAGGATCATCGTGAATATGTACATGAGAGAGCCGGTCCGGGAAGTGGACATCGAGGCCGAAAATCCAGCCCTGTTTCTGGCGATCTTCCTCTGCCTTTACGGCGTCCTCCAGCTCGGCATCTTCCCCGGCAACATCCTGGCGGCCATCCGGCTGGCCGTCGCTTCCCTCGCCTTCTGAGGTTATTTTCTATTATTCCTATAGGGATACTAAACAAAAAATGGAAGTTGTGCTAATATGCCGTGGGGGGCGCAGGCTGGGCCTGCCCGCGGCGATATCATCGGGGTAAGCCAGCGCCTGCCCGAAGCCCCGCCGCTCGACGGACGCTGCGGTTCCCCCCGCAGGCTTGCCGTAAAGGCGATGCAGAAAGGAGATCGAGACCATGAGAGGTTCCATCCGCTTTAAGGCGATATCGACGGCCGCCCTTCTTATATTCCTCTGCTTTCCTATGCTGGAGGCCCAGTCGCAGCCGAGGAAGTGGTTTTTCGAAGCGGAAACAGGGGGTGTCTTCGCCGGCTACTGTGATGTTGCCATCCCCGGCGATAACGGCACCCGGTTTTCTCTCACGGACGACCTGAGCACGGGGTCCTCTCTTTTCCTGCGGCTGCGAGCCGGGTTCCAGTTCAGCCCCAGTCACACCGTTTTTCTCCTCTATGCCCCGCTTTCCCTGGAAGGTTCGGGACGTGTCCTCTATCCGATCAAGTTTTTCGGCGTCACCTTCCCTGCCGACACCCTGCTCCGATCGGTCTACCGTTTCAATTCTTACCGGATCACCTACAGGTATGGCCTGAAAAACGGTGAAAAGCTGAAAATCGGGATTGGGTTCACGGCCAAGATCCGGGATGCGGCCATCAGTCTCGGGGGCGGCGGCCGGGAGAGCGAAAAGACGAACGTCGGGTTTGTCCCGATTCTCAACTTCCTTCTGGAGTGGCGCTTCTCTCCCGCTTGGCGTCTCCTCCTCGAGGGCGATGCCCTGGCGGCGCCGCAGGGCCGCGCCGAGGACGTCTTCATCGGCCTGGTTTATCAGAAAAGCCAGGACTGGGCTTTGAAGGGCGGCTACCGGATCCTTGAAGGCGGCGCTGACAACATTGAAGTCTATAATTTCTCCCTGTTTAATTATCTGGCAGTGGGCGCGATTTTCTATTTCTGATCATGAGGATCCTTCTCACAGGAGCGACCGGATATATCGGCGGCGAACTGCAGCGGGAGCTCCAGAAAAACGCGGGTGTCCGTTTGCGGCTGCTCGTCAGGGACAAAAACAAGGTCAAAGAGGAGGCCCCATCAAACGTCGAGGTCGTCGCAGGGAGCACCTTTGACGAGGAATCCCTGCAGGCAGCGCTTCGAGAGGTCGATGTCGCCTACTACCTCATCCATTCCATGGCCGCCAGGGGAGATTTCGAAAAGCTCGACCGGCTGAGCGCCGAGAATTTCCTGGCCGCGGCAATCGACCAGAAGGTCAAGCGGATTATTTATCTGGGAGGCCTGGGTCATCGTGGTACGGCCAGCAAGCATCTCCTCAGCCGCATCGAGACGGGCGAGATCCTGAGCTCGCGGCCGGGCGAAATCCAGACTCTCTGGTTCCGGGCGGGGATCATCATCGGCGCCGGAAGCGCCAGCTTCGAGATCATCCGCCATCTGGTCAGCAAGATTCCGCTCATGACCACACCAAGATGGGTCCGCACCCGCACCGAGCCGATCAGCATCCGGGATGTCATCCGCTATCTCCTGGCCGCCAGGAGCATCGAGGTTGAGGGCAATCTCGTCGTCGACATCGGCTCGGAGGAGATGACGTTCCAGGAGATGCTGCTCCGGGCGGCCCGGGTGATGGGGAAGCGCCGGCTGATCATCCCGATTCCCTTCCTCTCGCCGCGGCTGTCCTCTCTCTGGCTGATCTTGTTCAGCCCGATCGATTTTCGCATCGCCAGAGCCCTCATCGACGGGTTGAAATCGGAGACGATAGTTGCCAATGATAACGCCCGGAGGTATTTCCCCGGCATCCGGCCCCTCCCGTTCGAAAAATCAGTTGAGCTCGCCCTCGCCGAGCAGGGCTGAATAAACGCGTACCAGGTCAGCGTATTCATTAAATGGGGGAAAGGAGATCGATATGATCATTTGCGAAGAGAGAGACGACGAAACCCCGATCTGCCCTCATTGCAACGCTCCCCTGAATAAGGTGAGCTGCCGGCGGCTGACCTCGGTTTTCGGCAAGCGCTACATATACTTCTGCCCGGCTTGCAAGAAAGTCCTTGGCGTCTCCCATCGCAAAGGATTCTGGATGGGCTGATCGC
>CAZYWP010000122.1:2709-9568 GCA_964651495.1 uncultured Eubacteriales bacterium
CCTATATTAATCCGGTGCTTCATTCTATCGATCTCGAGGAAAGAAAGGAGCAAATCATCATGTGGATAAGGACCCTTCCGTCGTGTTTCAAGCGGCGGCTAACGGCGGCGGTCGTCTGGATCGTCTTGGCCGCGTTCGCTCAGGCGGCCTCATTGCCGACCGTCAAGCCGGAAAAAGTGGGGCTTTCGACCGAGCGCCTGGGACGACTGACCCGCGGAATGCAGGAATATGTGGACCAGCGAAAAGTCGCCGGGCTGGTGGCCCTGGTCGCGCGCGACGGCCGGGTGGCCTATCTCCAGGCCTTTGGCAAGGCCAACGCTGTCAAGGGACTGCCGATGAAGACCGACTCCATATTCCGGATTGCCTCGCAGAGCAAAGCGGTGACCAGTGCGGCCGTCATGATGCTCCACGAGGAAGGGCGGTTTCTCCTGGACGACCCGGTTTCCAGATATATCCCCGAATTTGCCGCTGCGCATGTGGCCGTTCCGGCGGCGGAAAAGGACGGCAAAGCCTATACGACTGTCCCGGTCAAGCGGCCGATCACCATTCGCGACCTTCTCACCCACACAGCGGGAATCTCCTACGGCGACGGCCTGGCCAAGGAAGAATATGCGGCGGCCGGGATCCAGGGCTGGTTTCTCGCCGACAAGACAGTTCCCGTCGGCGACGTCGTCAAGAAGTTGGCGACTCTGCCCTTCGACGCCCAGCCTGGCGAACGATATATATACGGCTACAACACAGATATCCTGGGCCACCTGGTGGAATGCGCCTCGGGCCTGAGCCTGGCCGAGTTTTTAGAGCAGAGGATCACCAGCCCTCTGGGCATGACAGACACGCATTTCTTTCTTCCAGAAAGCAAACAAGACCGCCTCACCGTCGTCTACAGCCTGGATGAAAAGGGCGCTCTCAAGCCGGCTGAAGACCCGAGGGACATTTTTTATGTCAAAGGGCCGCGGGTCTGCTATGCGGGCGGGGCCGGGCTCCTCTCCACGGCTGAAGACTACGCCCGGTTTCTGCTCATGCTTCTCCAGGGCGGTGAGCTGGGAGGGGCGCGTCTTCTCAGCCCCAAATCCGTGGAGCTCATGACCGCCGATCACACCGGCCACCTCTACGGCGCCGGGGGGTTCGGGCTTGGATTCTGGGTGATGGACCGGTTGGGCCGCAACGGCCAGCTCGGGAGCGTCGGCTCCTTCGGCTGGGGCGGCGCCTATCATACGACCTATTGGGTGGACCCGGCTGAGAAGCTCGTCGCCGTGCTCATGACCCAGCTTCTGCCGGCGACGGGCAGCGACCTCCATGGCAAGTTCAGGACGCTCGTCTACCAGTCGATCGTGGATTCCTACGAAAAGCGCTGAGTTCAGAGCTTATTTCTTTGCGGCCGTCTGGACGGCTTCGAAGACGCGGAGGAAATTTCCCCCCAGGATCTTGCGGATATCGTCTTCTTTATAGCCGCGCCGTTGCAGCTCCTCCGTAACGGCGACCAGAAGTCCGGCATTCTCCAATCCTACCGGGGTATCCGAGATGCCGTCAAAATCGGAGCCGAGGCCGGCGTGGTTGGCGCTTCCGGTGACCTTGACGACATGGTCGATGTGGTCGACGAGCGTTTTGACGTCCACCGTAGGAAGCGTACGGCGAAGCTTCTCGACCTTGGATTCGTATTCCTCCATCACCCTGCCCCGCTTTTCCGGATCGGCTCGCAGGACGGCCCGGAAGTCTCCGGGGAGTCCGTGCTTTGCAGCAATTTCGGCCAGGAGTTCGGTCTCCTTCTCCTCGACCTCGGCGTTGAGAAAACCGGGCATAAAGTTAATGCCGATGACCCCCTGGTTCTTGGCCAAGGCCAGGAGCATTTCATCGCTGAGGTTCCGATGATGGGCCGAAAGCGCCCGGCAGCAGGAATGCGAGGCGACGACCGGAGCTTGCGTGTCCCGGATGACGTCCCAGAACGTCTCGTCGTGAACATGAGAGATGTCGATAACCATGCCCAGCCTGTTCATCTCCTTGACGACCTGGGTCCCGAATTCCGTCAGGCCGCCCAGCTCGGCTGCCGCGTCACCCGAAGCGTCCGCCCAGTCGGTGCGCGTCCAATGAGTCAATGTCATCAGCCGCACCCCCGCCCGGTGAAAGGCGCGCAGCATATCCAGGTCGTTCTCGATGGCATACCCGCCCTCGATTCCGATCACGATTCCCGTCCTGCCGGAGTTGCGTAAACGCTGGGCGTCCTCGTAGCTCTTGACGATTTCCAGGTCAGCGGGGTTCTGGGTAGCGAGCCGATAGATGCCCTCAATCTGCCCAAATATCTTCTTGGCCGCCTGCGCTTTTTCTAGCTCATCCGCCGGAATGCTGACAAAACAGGCGAAGACCTGGAGGTCCACCGCTCCCCTCTTGAGCTTGGGAATATCGATATGCCCCTTGGGCAGGTCCTGACGCAAGTCTTGGCCGTCCAGAAAGCGGGAGATGGTGTCGCAGTGCAAATCGACCACAGTCGCATCCTTATGGATGAACTCGGCTCGGAACCTGGCGTCGAGCAGGTTTTCCTTAGAATCGGCCAGAATCCGGATGACGTCGATGTGATATTGGGCGGCCAGGCGCAGCAACTCGGGGTCGATAAGCTCGGGCCGGTCACCCGGATAATGATACTCGGGATGTTCGTCGTCAAGCTTGCGCGTCAGGATCTCACCGGTGCGAAGGCTGAGCGCTGTGACTCCTTTGGTCCAGAACGCGGTGTGGTCCGAGCCGCGGTAGTTCACTCTGGGCTTGAGCTTTTGGACCGTCTGAGGGTCGAGCCCGGCCTTGATGATGTCGTAGAAGCGTCCGTATTCCCACATCCCTCCGACCAGGAGGTCGGAATCGCCTGCGCCAACCATGTCGACGTTCAGGTAGACGATGGTCTTGTCGAGTGGGTAAATGGGATTATTAGTGTAGTAGCGAGAGCCGACGAGCCCCAGCTCTTCTCCCGCCCAGCAGGCAAAGACAACCGATCGCGCCGGTTTAAACTTGGAGGCGATGAGGACGCGGGCCGTTTCCAGGACCGTGGCAGCCGAGGTGGCGTTGTCATCGGCGCCCGGATAGATGAACCCGTCGAAGCCGACACCCAGATGGTCGAGGTGTCCGCCCATGAGAATATATTCATTCTTGAGCTTGGGATCCCGCCCGGGGAGCAGGCCGATGACGTTGACGGCTTTTCGTTCTTCCTGGATAAAATGGGCCTCCATTTCGACCTCGGCGCCCAGGACAAAAGAGTGTGGTTTCTTCAAGCGCAGGAGCTTGCTCGCTGCATCCTTCCAGCTTTTTTTCGCCAGATAAGACAGGTCGTCCAGGAAATTTCGCCCGGCCTGGAGGACGACAAAGCCAGCGGGACATGCCCCCGGCTTCAATGCTCCCAAAGCCCGGCGCCGCGCGGCGAGCTGCCCGGTCTCGTTGAGGTCCAATTCGATCAGCCCAGCCGCTCCCCTCTCCACGGCGAGCTTGACCTTCTTCTCCAGGGACCATTCCCGGGCCGTCTTTTCATCGAAATCAGGCGGGGCGTTGGGCAGGATGATGATAACGGACCCCTTGACTTCAAGGCCCAGGTAGTCATTCCAGGCGGGATTCTCGGAGACGATGCCGTATCCGGCAAAGACGGCGCTGCCCCGTATGACGCCCGAGCCGGTCCCGTTTATCGGGACGAAGTCGCGGCCCCGGCTGGGAAAGTACTTCCGCTGCTCGGGCGAGGTGATCTCGAGACGGACAGGCTGGTCAAAGTTCGACCAGTTCTTTAAGGGGACTTCCTGGAACCAGGTGCCGTTTTCCCCGCCGGGCTGGAGGCCGATCTCTTTCATCCTGGCGGCGACATACTCTGCAGCCTTGGCATATCCCGGAGTCCCGGACTTGCGGCCGGCAAGCTCGTCGGAGGCCAGGTAACGGACATGTTCATAAGCCTTGGCGCCGTCGGCCTTGACCTGGGCGAGGGCGCTGGATCCGAGGGTTATGAAAACAAGAAAAATTGATGGAATCGCAAAGCTCGTTTTTTTCATGAGAGCAATCCTCTAAGATGAATGATAATAGAGGCGGATGAGGAACGAAGTCAACTCCCCTCCTTGACATCCGTATTCTCGGGGTGATATTTTTGGCCAAGGAGGAATCATATGCCCACCAAGCCGAAAAGCCCTCTCCTGCCGTTTGGCGACCAGCAGACCGCGCCCTGGTATGGGAAAGACATCCTTTCGGTCAGGCAATTCAGCCGCGCCGACCTGGAATATATCATCGACGTGGCCCATGAGATGCGCATCATGGTCGAGCGGATCGGGACGTTCGACCTGCTGAAAGGGAAAATCCTGGCCAACCTGTTCTACGAACCGTCCACCCGGACGTCCTCGTCATTTATGGCGGCAATGGAACGGCTCGGCGGAGCGGTCATCCCGATCAGCGAGGTCCGGTACTCATCGGTGGCCAAGGGCGAGAGCCTGCCCGATACGGTCCGGACGCTCGAATGTTACGCCGATGTGATCGTCCTGCGCCATCCCGAGGTCGGGGCGGCGGCATTAGCGGCTAAAAGCTGCCGCAAGCCGATCATCAACGCCGGCGACGGCGTGGGCGAGCATCCAACCCAGGCCCTTCTTGATACCTTTACCATCAGCGAGGAGCTGGGACGGCTGGACAACCTGAATGTCACCATGCTCGGCGACCTGAAATACGGGCGCACGGTTCATTCCCTGGCCCGCCTGCTCACCCTGTTCAGCGGGATCACCCTGAGCTATGTCGCGCCCGACATCCTGCGCATGCCCAAGGATGTCATGGACGAGGTTGCCGAGAAGGGCATCCCGCAGACGGAGCAGACGACGCTGAAAAAAATCCTCCCCCAGACCGATGTCCTCTATGTCACCCGCGTCCAGAAAGAGCGGTTCGAGGACTCGGCCGAATACGAGAAAGTCAAGGCAGCCTATGTCATTGGGCCAGGGATCATGAAAGCCGCCAAGAAAAGAATGATCGTCATGCACCCCCTGCCGAGGGTGACCGAAATCAGCCTGGACTTCGACGACGACCCGCGCGCCGCCTACTTTCGCCAAATGGAGTATGGGTTGTATGTCCGGATGGCGCTCCTGGCCATGGTGCTCGGGAAGGCCTAAAAAAAGCGGTTGGAGCGGGCCGTAAGCCGAATTCTGTCTCCCGCTCGTCGCGGGCGGCGGTTATTTGTCTGTCCCTCTGATTGCTCAGAAGATCGAGCGACCTACCCACCCCGAGGGACGGGCCATCCCATGCTGGGGCTCGTTTGGTCTTGCTCCGGATGGGGTTTGCCCTGCCCCTGGTGTCGCCACCAGGGCGGTGAGCTCTTACCTCGCCATTTCACCCTTGCCCTCTCGGGCGGTGTCTTTTCTGTGGCACTTTCCCCCGGTCGCCCGGAGTCGCGGTTAGCGACCATCCTGCCCTGTGGAGTTCGGACTTTCCTCCCCTTTCTTCTCCGCCGGAGAGAAAGGAGCAACCGCCTCGCCCACTCCAACCATTATCTTTATACCATACTGGGCCAGTTTTTTATAGAGGTTGCTGCGCGGGGTGTCGATCTCGCGGGCTGTCTGGGAGATGTTCCAGTTATTCTTCTCCAGCTTGGCCAGGATGAAGTCTTTTTCCGCCAGCTCCCGGAAGTCCTTCAGGGTCTTGACCTTCCCTGTGTCGGGGAGTACGGCCTTCCCCGTCCCGCCGATCTGTTCAGGCAGGTCCGACTTGGCGATGACCTCGGACTCGGTCATGATCATCAGCCGCTCGACGACGTTCTTGAGCTCGCGGACGTTCCCCTTCCACGAATACCTCATCATCGCTTCCAGGGCCTCGGGGGAAAATTTTTTCGGCTTGAAATTGTTTTCCTCGGCATAATTGCGGCAGAAGTAGTCAACGAGGAGGGGGATATCTTCCGGTTTCTCCCGCAGCGCCGGAGAATAGACCGGGACGACGTTGAGCCGGAAAAAAAGATCGTCCCGGAACTTGCCGTCGGCGATCTCTTTCTTCAGATCCTTGTTGGTGGCGACGATCACCCGGACATCGACCTTGCCGACCTTGCCCGAGCCGACCCTCTGGACTTCGCCCTCCTCCAGGACCCGGAGGACCTTGGACTGGGTCTTGAGGCTCATATCGCCGATTTCATCCAAGAAAATCGTCCCCCCGTCGGCCTGCTCGAACTTGCCGCTCTTCCGCTCGGTGGCCCCTGTGAAGGCTCCCTTCTCATGGCCGAAGAGCTCGCTTTCAATAAGTTCCTCAGGAATAGCGGCGCAGTTGACCTGGATGAACGGTTCCTTGGCCCGCAGGCTGTGGCCGTGGATGGCCCGGGCGATGAGCTCCTTTCCCGTGCCGCTTTCGCCGTAAATCATCACGGTGGCGTTGGTCGGGGCAGTCTTGAGAATGTCTTTCCACAGCGATTTCATCAGCGGATGGTTTCCGATGAGCTCGTACCGCTTTTCCGCTTTCTTACGCAGGTCCTGGCATTCCCGGCGGAGTATGTTATGGCTGAGGGCGTTTCGGATACTCAACAGCACCCGGTCCCGGTGGAGCGGCTTTTCCAGGAATTCAAAGGCTCCCAGCTTGGTGGCCTCCACGGCCGCCTGGATCGTCCCCTGACCGGAGATCATGATGACCTCAGGAGCGTAGGGACGTTTCTTGATCTCCGCCAGGATGTCCAGTCCGTCGCGCCCCGGCATCTTGATGTCCAGCAGGACGAGGTCGAGGTCGATGTTCTCCTCGACCAGGGCCAGCGCTTCCTCGCCCTCGGCCGCCTCGAGAAACTGATAGCCTTCATACTCGAGGATCATTTTCAGCGATTTGCGGATATTCTCTTCGTCATCCACCACCAGGATTTTGGCTCGATTTTGGCTTTTCATGGCTGCCTCTTTTT
>CAZYWP010000123.1:0-9565 GCA_964651495.1 uncultured Eubacteriales bacterium
CTCAAGGGAGAGGAATTTATTTTTCTCTGAGCTCGCTCTCATTCATAAATAATGCAGGCTAAAGAAGTGCCCCGGCCGGTCCGATATCCTTTTCCCCTAACATTTCGAGCCTGTTCCCGATATACTCTTATGCGCAATGGATGAGAGGGAGAATCGTTTGGTCGAACTCGTGCTTAAAGGAAACAGAGAGGCTTTCGAGCCCCTGGTCACCCCCTACCGTAAGATCCTCCTGAACATGGCCTACCGATTGAGCCGGAACTGGGAGGACGCCAGGGAGATCTCTCAGGAGACAATGTTCCGGGCTTTCCGCTACCTCCGGACATTCGACCCGGAGCGGAGCTTCAAGAACTGGCTGCTCCAGATCATGATGAACGTCTGGCGGAGCTCCCAGCCGCGGCCGCTCGAGCCGGAGAGCCTAGCGGAGCTCGCCGCCGCGGCTCCGCTCGGAAACCCGCCGGAAGACCGCCTCCGCAGCGAGACCCGCTCCCAGATCATGGCCTGCCTGGACGGGTTGAGTCCGCGGGAGCGGGAGGTCTTTCTGCTGCGCGACATCGAAGAGATGAACGTCCAGGAGACGGCCCGGGCGCTGGGGATTTCCGCCCTCTCGGTCCGGGTCCGCCTTTCCTCCGCCCGGAAAAAAATCCGGCTGAGGATCGAAAAAGAATTTCCCCACCTTCTGGAGGGCCGGAGATGAGAAAAAAAGGCAAACGCGGGGATTTAGGCGCTGCCCTGGCCCGCCTCCGGGCTGCGGCGCGCGAGGAAGAGCGGGATTGGCAAGACGCCGAGTGGCGGGCCCTGCTCGATAAGGCCGCCTCGCAGAGGCCGGAGCCTCCGCTCGCGCTACCGGCCCCGAGCCCGAGGTTCGCCTGGAGGTATGCCACCCTGATCCTCTTCTTCATCGGGCTAGCTGCCGTGTTCTTCTGGAATGTCAAGCCCAAACCATCCGGACCGCCCGTCTCTGAAAATGCCGCCTCTGCGCGGGACGAAAAAGGCGGATCCCAGGACGTGATCTCCCTGACCCTCGTCTCTCAGGAATCCGGACTGCGGGTCCATTGGTACTTCAACAAGGATTTTAACTGGAAGGAGGAATGATGAGCAAAAAATGGTTCGGCTGCGCGGCCCTGGCGGCCGTGCTGGTCACGACTTCCGGTTTTGGGATGGCCCAGGTCTCTCCGACGATGCAGGAATCCAGACCGAAGATGCGGCAGGAAATCATCAAGCTCAAGTACATCGATAACAACGAAATCCTGAGCGTCCTCTACACCTTTCTCAGCCGCGAGGGCCGCATCAACCCCAACCCAGCCTCCGGGCTGATCACGGTCAGCGACTTTCCGGAGAATGTCGACAAAATTCTGTCCGTCGTGCGGGAATTCGATGTCAAGCCCGTCGATATTCTGTTCACCATCCAGCTCGTCTTCGGGTCGGCCCTGGCCGAGCCGAAATCGGATGATGTCTTCAGGGACGACCCGGTGATTCGGGAGCTGAGAGGCCTGCTGAGCTACAGGTCGTTCAGCCTTCTGGATACCTCCTTCATCAGGGCCATCGACCGGGAAAGCTCCGAAGTGACCATGGGAAAAAGCGCCGATCTCCGGCTCGAGCTCCGGCCGAAGTACATCAAAGAGGAAAGAGGAGACCTCATCCAGGTTGAGGCCCGGCTCAGCAAAAAAGAGGCGACGCTCAAGCCGGTTGACCCCGTCCAGTGGACCTGGACAAAAGTCCTGGAAAGTAATTTCAACCTGAAGCCCGGGGAGAAGACGGTGGTCGGCGTTTCCAAAATCGACGGTGGAGACAAAGGCCTCATCCTGATCATCTCGGGGAAAATCGTCAATTGATTCGGCCGAGGCCGTCCCTTCCTCAGGCCTCAGAGGGCTCCGGCTAACTCAGGCTCTTCACTTTCCGTCGGACATCACGGTACTTGGGGTTCCAGCCTTTGATCTTCTGGAAGATCTCCAAGGCGCGCGTCCGATCGCCCTTGTTCTCCAGGAGCAGCGCCCGTTCATACTCGAGGGCAAAGTACTCGTCCGTCCCTTCCTTTACCCGCTTGCGGCTTTCCTCCAGCCACTTCAGCGCTTCATCCCAATCCCCTTTTTCCCGGTACGCCTTGCTGATGATGCTGTAGCACTCCATGGTTCGTCCGGAGTCCTCCGAGGCAAGAAGGAATTCCTCGACCGCCTCCTCAAAAAGCCCCTGCTCCAGGTAGGCCAGGCCGAGGTGGAAGCGGGTTTCGAAATCCTTAGCGTCGACCTTCCGCTTGACCTGGTCGCGAAAGTCCTTGACGATTTCCCCCAGATCTTTCTCCAGGATGGAGATGTCTCCCCGCATCTGCTGGGCGAAAATCCTCTGAAGCAGTCCGATCTCTTCCTCGATTTTATCGCTCAGCTCATAGTATCTCTTCTCCGGCGTCTCTTCGCTAGGAAGGGGCAGGATCTCGGTATCGGCGAAAATATCGGCCGAAGTCACCCTCTTCTCCGTGCTTCCCTCGTCCTGGATAAGGGAGAGGAAAGTCTTAGCCAGCTCCGGCGTCGCCTCGATTTTGGTCTCGATCTCCTGGACTTTGCCGACGCGGTTTCTGATCTCTTCGGGCTGGATTTTTGTCTTGACCTGTTCCAGGGCGGAGATCTTCTCTTCGATCTTAGCCGAATGGGGAAAGCGGAGGCTCAAGTTCTCGAGGATCCGGCGGGCGTTGCGAATCAATCCCTGGCTAATGTAAAGGTCCGCCTTGGTCAGGAGGAAGTCGATATCCGCTTCCTCGGCCTCGGAGGCAGCCAGCATGTCGGCTTCGCCGGTTTTTTCATCGATGAACCCGAGTTCCTTGCGCAGGCTCCGGTATTCCCGGATCAGGTCTTCGTCCTTGGGGCGAAGTTCGAGAAGTTCCGTCAGGGCGACAAACATTTTTTCCGTCAGATGTTTCGCCCGCGCTTCCTCCAGAATCACCCTGTAGACCACCTCCAGCTGGTCCGGATCGTTCTTGGATTTGTAAATGCCCGCCAGTTTTTCCAGGGCCGGAAGATGAAGATGCTCGGCGCTCAGGACGATGCCGAGAAGACCGATCGCCTTGTCCTCCTTGCCCTTTTTAATCAGATTGGCGACGAGCGGGTTGAACAGTTCGAACGCCTTGGCCGGTCGGTCCTGGAGGGCATAGGCTTTCCCCAGCTTGATTCGCGCCCTGGTCTCGAGCGGATGCTCGGCTACGATCGTCGAGAAGATCTGTTCCGCTCGGTCCAGCTCCCGTTCCTCGAGATGGAGCGTCCCCAGGATGACCTGGAAATGGATATTCCCTTCATCCTTCCCGAGGATTTCACTGACGACCTCAATGGCATATTTTCTCCGGTTGGTCTTCCGGAGGACCTCGACGAGGTTCGTCAGGGTCCTCTTGTCGTCCGCCTTAAGCCACTGTGCTTGCTCGATGATCTTCTCGGCTTCGACCGGCTCGTCCCTGCCCAGATAGACAGCGGCGGCATCGTTGAGCTGGGCGACGGCCTCCTCGACAAACCCCTCCTGACGGAAAAGGTCGGCCAGGCTGAGCTTAAAAGAGACATTGTCCCGGTCGAGCTTGATCAGCTTGTCATACAGGAAAATCAGCTCCTTGGTTCGCTTCTCCCGCCGCAGCTTCTGTTCCGCCCTCAGGTATTCTCTCTTGGCCTCGGCGATGAAGCCCTGTGAGCTGAAAAGATCAGCAATGCGGACGATGATGATCACGTTCTCCGGGTCGAGCTTGGTGACTTTCTTATAGATGGCCAGAGCCTGGCTGTGATACCCCTTCGACTCATAATGGCCGGCCGCCGTCTGGAAGGACTTGATCGCTTCCTCGGTCCGCCCGAGCTGCGCATACAGGTCGCCGACGGTGTTGTTGAGGCCGATATCGTCCGGTTCGGCGGTTAGGAGCTTTCTATACTCGGCGATGGCCTCCTCCATCCGGCCAGCCTTGACCTGCCGTTCGGCGAGATCGATAATCCGCGCCTTGTCGATTTTCTCGTTCATCCTGCTTCGACTTTTCCCCTAAGGTTGAAGGTCAGGCGATGCAGGGGCGTCGGTCCCCGCTCCCTCAGAGCCCTGTAATGCTCCCTGGTCCCGTACCCCTTGTTTTTAGCCAAATAGTAGCCGCCGAACGCCCCTTCCAACAGGACGATCATCTCGTCCCGGACGACTTTGGCTACGATGGACGCCGCGGCAATAGAAAGGGATTTGCGGTCGCCCCCGGAAATGCCGAGCTGCGGGCAAGCGAACCCCTCTTTTCTCGACTTGAACCCGTCGATGAGCAGGAAATCGGGTTTCAGAGAAAGATTGTCCACGGCTCTTTTCATGGCCTCGAGCGACGCCCAATAAATATTTTTCTGATCGACCTCCCGGCTGGTGGCCACTCCGACGCCGACGGCCTCGGCAGCGGACGCAATCCGGCCGGCCAGGTCCTTCCGCTTCGCCGGGGACAGCAGCTTGGAATCGTTGACCTCCTTCAGCCATCCCTCCACCGGTGCGCCGATCCAGCAGCCGGGCAGGATGACTGCCGCGGCGACGACAGGACCGAAGAGCGCCCCCCGCCCTGCCTCATCGACGCCGGCGATGCGCGAGCAGCCACGCTCCAGGATCTGCCGCTCGACCTCGAAACTGGCCAATTTCCCAGGTTATCTGACTTCTTTGAGCTTGGCCGCTTTGCCCTTGAGGTCGCGCAGGTAGTAGAGTTTGGCTCTTCTCACTTTTCCTTTCTTGACCACCTCGACGGTCTTAACGGACTTGGCGTGGAGAGGGAAGATCCTTTCCACCCCGACGCCGAAGGATATCTTCCGAACCGTGAATGTCTCGCCCAGACTTCTCCCCCGTTTGGCAATGACATCGCCTTTAAAGACCTGGATGCGCTCTTTATCCCCCTCTTTGATGATCACGTGGACCTTGACCGTGTCTCCGACGTCGAATGGAGCAAGGTCCGTTTTGCGGTCCTTTTCCTCTGATAAATCAAGCAGGTTCATCGTTTTTTCCTTTCTGTTGTATTGACTCCAGGAGTTTTTGATCCTCGGGCGAAAGTCTCTTTTTCCGCAGAAGGTCCGGCCGCAGAGCGGACGTCTTCTCCAGCGCCTTCTTCCGGCGCCAGAGATCAATTTTAGCATGATCGCCTGAGAAAAGCACCTGCGGCACTTTCATTCCTCGGAAATCCCTCGGACGGGTGTAGTGGGGGAAATCCAGCAGGCCGTCGAAAAACGAGTCCTGCCGCACCGATTCATCCTTGCCGACAACTCCCGGAATGAACCTGGAGACGGCGTCGACAATCACCCAGGCGGCCGGCTCGCCCCCGCTCAGGACATAATCGCCGATGGAGATCTCTCCGTCGGCCAAGTGGAGGCTGACCCTCTCATCTACGCCCTCGTAGCGGCCGCAGATCAGGATGACCTGATTAACCCGGGAGATTTCCCCGGCCAGGCGCGAATCGAACCTCCTGCCCTGAGGGGAAAGGAGGAAGGCGCGGCTCCGGGCGTCCAGCCTGACCGCCTCGACAGCTTCGAACAGCGGCCCGGACATGAAGACCATGCCTTCCCCGCCGCCGAAGGGGCGGTCGTCCACCTGTCTGTGCTTGTCACGGGCGTAATCGCGAAGGTTATGGACCCGGACCTCCAGCAGCCCCCTCTCGATCGCCTTTTTGCCGATCCCCCCCGAGAACGCGCCGGCGAACATCTCGGGAAAGATGGTGATGATATCAAATCTCATTCAAGTCCAATAGCCCGGCGGGCGGGTTGATCCGGATCTCCCTCCTTGCCACGTCGATACCCGGGCAAATAGACTTATGGAAAGGGATAAGCACTTCCTTCCCTCCTCTCTCTACGACAAGGGAATCGGCCTCCCCGGCGGAAAGCACATCCACGACCGGACCGATCCTCTCTCCCTCCAGGGTCAGGACCAGACAGCCGATCAACTGGAAAATATAGTAGTGGCCCTCCTCCGCCGGCCTCAACATATCTTCTGGGACGAACACATCCAACCCGACAAGATGATCGGCCGAGGCCAGCGAATCTACGCCCGCCAGCTTGACGTGGTGAGCTTTTCCCCGGGGAAGCAAAGACTCAACCCGGAATTCCCTGGCCTCCCCCTCTTTGCCTATGGACAGCCTGTCCAATCCGGAAAACTCTATGGCCGAGTTTTGGTAGAATCGAAGCCTGAGTTCTCCGTTCTTTCCCTGACTTCTTAAGACCTTGCCAACGTTTATCAACTATCCTTTTTCGATGATCTCGAGGTTGAATCTCCTCTTGAGCTTCATTCCGGCAGCACCGAGGATGATTCGAATGGCCCGCGCCGTCCTTCCCTGCTTGCCGATCACCTTTCCCAGATCTTCGGGAGCGACCTTGAGTTCCAGGATCGTGGTCTGTTCCCCCTCCAGCTGGGAAACCATGACCTTTTCCGGGCTGTCGACTAGAGCTTTGGCGATCAATTCTACGAGTTCCTTCACGGTGACCTCCTTAAAGTTTAGGATGCGTTAGGAATGATTTCTGACTTGGACGCCTTATCTAAAAGAGATTGGACCGTTTGCGATGCTCGAGCTCCCTTGGCCAGCCACGATTTGGCCTTATCGAGGTCGATCTGGACCTCCGCAGGATCATGAAGCGGGTTGTAGGTGCCGATTAAGTCCTTGGCCTTGCCCTGCCGGGGATACCGTGAATCCATCACGACAATCCGATAGAACGGCTTCTTTTTTGAGCCGAAGCGCATCAATCGCATGCTTAACATCTTTGAACCACTATCCTCGTAAAATGATTACAGATAATAGCGAATTTCCCCGCCGAAGTCAATTCATTTTGACATTCGGGACCCAAACTGCTAATTTCTGGGCCGATGGCTGAAATTCCCGGCCAGATTCAGGCCAAGGAGGTCCGGTATGCCCATAAGCCTGAAATTCCGCCTCGGCATCTTATTTTTTTTCTGTCTCCAGGGCCTCGCCCCTGCCCAGGATCCCCTGCTCCGTATCCCTGGAACCCAATGGAAACACCCTTCTCCGCAGGTCTGGACGGCCGATTTGACCCTGGAAACCATGCCCCGCGGGGCGCTTTTTCTGTTTATCAAAGCCAGAACCGGGAATCCATCCCCCTCTTTTCAGCCGATTGAGATCCAGTTGAACGAGTCTCCTCTTTTCCGTGGCCGCCCGGAGTTGTCCCCTGATTTCTGGCGGTTTAAGCGGATTCCTGTTCCCGTCGGCTCGCTCCGGACCGGCGCCAACAGGCTGAAGGTTGTGGGGGGGCCGCTGGAAATCGGCGAAGCCAGCCTGGCCGACCTTCATTTCGCCCCGACCTGCGACCTGATGACCGAGTTCGAGGTCGACCTCCCCGCCGAGACGGCGCCATTCCCCGTCCCGTTCAAGGACGCCGGGGCCGAGCCGGCCTTCAAGATCAGAGGGACGAAAGGCTGGGCCTGGACTCCGGAGCAATATCTGACCGAAATTCCCTATCTCGTCAGGGCGAAGATGAACTTTCTGATGAACTGCTACACTTCGCTTTTTTCCAGCCTCGACCCATTCATCAACACATGGTGGGAGCCGCTTGCCGAGGCGAAGAAGAAGGGATTCGAGGAGGTCGTCCGGACCTGCCAGAAAAACAGGATTGAATTTTGCTTCGCCCTGCATCCACAGCTCTTTTCGGAGCGGCCGCTGGCGCTCGACAGCTCCGAGGACTTCGAAAAACTCTGGCAGCATTATGCCTGGATGCAGAGTCTGGGCGTGACCTGGTTCAGCGTGAGTTATGACGACATCGGCGTTGAGGGCCTGGACAAGTCCGTGCTGGGCGCAGCCCATGCCCGGCTCGTCAACAAGCTCCTGGACCGACTCCGCGAGAAAACTCCGCAGGCCCGGGTCATTTTTTGTCCCGTTTACTACATGGGCTGCGGGGATACTCCGGAGGCTGGAGCTTATCTTGGGGCTCTGGGACGCACTCTTGACCCCGAGGTCTATGTTTTCTGGACCGGGGACGGCGTGGTCACGACCCGAATCACCATGGCCTGCGCCGAAACCTATCGCCAAATCGTCGGACACCGGCTGATTATCTGGGACAATTATCCGGTCAACGACCGACACCCAACGCTGCATCTCGGCCCGCTGACGGGGCGAGATGCTGATCTTTCCCGGGTGACCGCCGGCTATATGAGCAATCCGCTCTGCCCACAGAACGAGATCAATCGCCTCCCCCTCTTCACCTGCGCTGACTACGCCTATAATCCGGCTGCCTACGATCCCTTGCGCTCCATCGGGCAGGCAATCAGGCATCTTGCCGAAACACCCGCCCAGCGTCTGGCCTTGGAGAACCTCGTCGAGCTCTATCCGGGAATGCTGATCTATGGCGATGCCAAGACCAGTTTCAATCCCGTCTGGGAAAGATTCCAACAACTCCTGCAACTGCCCTCCCTCCGGGCCGGAGCGGTCGCATTCATCGGACGGGTGGAAAACGTCGAAAAGCAACTGGCCTTGGCCTTCCCCGACCGCTTCCTGAAGACGCGAGAAACGATCCGCAGCCACATCGCCCGGATGAGACAGCAACTCTAGGCGAAATAAAGATTTGATGAGCAGGAGGCCGGCCACATGGCAGGACCCATTCCCATAAAACAAATGGAGATGCTTAAATTCGCGGCTAGGTTTTGGCCGCCTCCTTTTTGGGGAAGGGCAGAACGCCTCCGGCCAGTTCGCCGATGACGTTGATCAGCTCGGTGTTGGCAGGAATGACGATCTTGGCGTTGTTCATCAGCGACCGCTCCACGGTCTCCAGCCGTCTGAGGAGCTGAGCATTGCCGACAAAGTACTGCTGGGCGGCCTCGTTGACCAGTTTGATGGCCTGGGCTTCGCCCTCGGCCTCCAGGACCCGGGCCTGCTTGACACCGTCGGCTTTCTTGATTTCGGCCCGGCGGGCGCCATCGGCCACGGTCTCGGTCGCGGTGGCAAAATCGATGGCCGCAATCTTCTCGTTCTCCGCCTTGACGACCTTGTTCATGGTCTCCTGGACATCCTTGGGCGGATCGATCTCCTTGAGCTCGGTCCGGACGATGTCGATCCCCCAGCTTTTTGTCTCCTCCCGCAGGGTCTTCTGGAGCTCCGAGTTGATCTTGCCGCGCTCGCTGTTGGCCGATTTGAGGGTCAAGGTGCCGATGATGTTGCGCAGCGTCGTCCGGGCCAGGTTGACGATCTGCCACTGGTAGTTATTGACATTGTACTGCGAGTTCTTGACGTTCTCTTCGTCGTCCTTCACCTTGAAATACACCTGGGCGTCGACGCGGGCATTGAGGTTGTCGTTGGTAATGATCTCCTGAGGCTGGGCGTCGACCATGACTTCGGTAACGTTGACCCGGTACATCTTTTCGATGATCGGAATGATCCAGTGGAAGCCGGGCTTGCCGAACCTTTTATACTTGCCCAGAGTCTCAATCAACCCGCGGTGCGTCGGGCGGACGATGCGGATGCCGCTGAAAAAAATGATCAAAATCAGGATGCCGATAGAAATAAGTATGCTGTCCATCTTACCTCCGTCTTTAAGTCCTCAAATGGGACCTCATAATAAGATACTATGACGAAGCCCTGATTTATTCAAGACGACGCCGGGCGCGG
>CAZYWP010000124.1:0-9523 GCA_964651495.1 uncultured Eubacteriales bacterium
GGTTTCCAGGGCATCCCAGGCCTTCTTGTAATCCGCATCCGCTTTTGCCGCAAGCCTCTCGTCACCCAGGGCCCGGCCCATCTGCTCCATGCTGAAGGCGGCCCGCGTCCAAACTGCGGCAAGATAAATATCCGTCTGGATTCCGGTGAGCGAGCCGAACTCAAGCGCCCCTAAGCCGGCCTTCCGGTTATCCATCAGGCCGTCATTGTCGGCGTCGGTGGAAAGGCACCATTTATAAGCCCGCTGGAGTGAGGGCCAGCTCTGCTTGAGGAATTCCCTGTCGCCGGTCCTGAGGTAATAATCATATATAGCCACAATGTAATAAGGCGTCGTATCGCCGTGGATGTAGCCGTAAGGATAATCCTTAAACCAATCGACGTAGGAAGCAGACTGGGAAAGCTCGTGGGCCATCTTCCCATCTTCCCGCTGCCACTTCTGGGTGAAGGCCAGTGCCTCCTTGGCAGCTTCATAGGCGCCGTAACTATTCAGGCTGAGGGAATTGAGATAGGCGTCCGTGCCGAAAAACCAGCCGAAACCCGGGCGCCCGCCCGTGCCCGACGGCCCGAGTCCGGCTACCAGGCCTTTCCCCAGGTCGGGATTATCGACCAGAAGATTATCATAGGCGACCTTGGCCCACTCGAAAGCGAGGTTAAGCTTCTTGTCGGGTGTGCGGACTTGAAGCGTCCCCTGCCGCAGCTTCTTGTAGTGCTCAAGAGCGGAAATATAAACGGCTTGGGGATCTGAGGCCAGCCGCTCGTAGACTTTTCTGACCTCCTCTCTTTTTCCTTTGCCGCCGGCCAGGATGATGGGAATGAACTTGGCCTTGACCTCGTGCGGTTTCTCAATGGCGATAGTGAATTCATTGGGAGTATCAGAAAGCATGTGGGCCGGCGTATAGGAAATCCCCTGCGCGGCGGGCGACCCGACATAACCGTGATTTTTTCGCGTCGGCTCGGAGATGAGGTAGGCTTTGAGCTCCGCATCCCAGGACGCGTATTGCCCGCCGATGCCGGCAGGCCACATAGGCTGGAGAACGGGCAGGAAGCCGGCGATAATGGTGATAGGCTCGGTTGAGTCCACGTCAAGCAGAATCACTGCACCGGGCTCCTCAATGGCGGCAATGAATATGGCTTTCACCGTAAAAGATTGATAGGTGTAAGTCAGGATTGTCGCCGCCGGCGTCACCGACACAAAGCGGACGATGTCCTTGGCAGTGATCGGCCGGGTGCTATTTTTGACCAGGAAAGAAAACTCGAAATTCCGCAAGAGCTTCAGCGGGTAAGCCCAAGCCTCGGATGTTCCGCTTTCAAAACCAAGGATGGCGAACTTCCTCCCGACTTTATCGAAATAGGTGTTGGGCTGGGCCAGACGCTCGAGGGTCATATCATCATGTTCGATGGAAAAAGCGGGGATGAGACCCTGCTGGGGCTGCGCATAGACGGGAACAAGAGCTAAGGAGATGAGGACACCGAGCAAAACCTGGTAAGACATCATTATTCTTTTTTTCATGGAACCCCCTTGGCAGGCATTTTTGGCCGGCGAAAAGACGTTGTTCAATCGCCAGGAATTATATTTGAGGAATAGCGCGATTTCAAATCAAGAGACTCGGCCTCTCAGTTCAAGAATTTCTTCCGCCATTTCAGGGCCACATTGACCAAGCTGATCAAAACCGGCACTTCGACCAGAGGCCCGATGACGGTGGCAAAGGCCTCCCCCGATTGAATCCCGAAGACGGCTATGGCCACGGCAATCGCCAGCTCGAAATTATTGCTGGCGGCGGTGAACGAAAGAGTGGCGGTAATGGGATAATTTGCTCCGGCCTTCCGCCCCAAATAAAATGACACGAAAAACATTAGGACGAAGTAGAAAACAAGGGGAATGGCAATCCGGACGACATCGAGAGGAATCTTGACGATATTATAAAAGGAATTCGTTCTCTTAGGTCAGGGCCGGCCCAGCGTCATCGGAAACCAGATTCGCCGTCTTGCCCGGCCTTCCCGGCAAGATCAGATAGGCGCAGGGTAGGAACGCAAGAGTCATGAACAAGCTGAACACGAGCCCACCGATGACCGCTACCGCCATGGGCACAAGCATGTCTCCGCCCTCGCCGATGTTCAGCGCGAGAGGCAAAAGCCCGAGAATGCTGGTCGTGAGCGTCATGAGGATCGGGCGCAGGCGGACGGAGGACGCCTCGATGATCGCTTCCTTCAGGGACCGTCCTTGAGCGCGGAGCTCATTGATGAACTGGACCAGCACGACGCCGTGGTTGACCTCGTTTCCGGCCAGGATGATAACGCCGATAAACACGGTGGCACCGATCGGGAGTTTAGCAAGAAGAAGGGCCAGGGCCATGCCGATCAACGTCAACGGGACGCGGACCATGATCAGAAAGGGCTGGACGAAAGACTCGAATTGAATGGCCAGCACAACGTAAGCGAAGAAGAGAGCAAAGAACAGCACGAGACCCAGGCTGCGGCGGTTTTCGGCCATCATTTGGGCCTGCCCTCCGAAACCGATCTCCACTCCCGAAGGCCGCTCCATCGAGCCCACAATGGCCCTCGTCCGGGCTGTTGCCTCTCCGACGCTCACGCCTGCCGAGTCGGCCCGGACGATGACCTCTTTCGCCTGGTCCTCGCGGACGATCTCCACGGGCCCCGTGGCCCGTTCGACCGAGGCCACATCGCGCAGCATGATGGGCGTGCCGTTCCGCTGGGCGATCACAAGACCTTCCAGGTCATCTTTGCCGGCAATCCTGGCTTCCGGGACCATGACGCGAATGGGATAGTACTCGCTACCCTCCCGGTACTGGGTCGCCACTTCGCCGCGCACCAGGTTGCGAAGAGTGAGCGCCACGTCCTGCACCTCTACACCCATTGCAGAAGCCCGGGCCCGGTCCACGTAAACGCGGTACTCCGGCTTGGTCAAGTCCATGGACAGATTCACGTTGCCGAGCCCCGGCGTCCCCCGAAGGACTTCGGCCGCGTCCCGGGCGAACGCGAAGAGGGTCTGGATGTCATCGCCTTTGACCTTGACTTCCACTTCCTGGGTCCCGATCTGCCGGATGCCTTTGACCTTCATCTGCATGACGTTGACCCGTCCTCCCGGCGCGGGCACCTGCCGGGCGAGGGCCCCGATTTTCTTGACGAATGCCGCCGTGGATATTTTCCTCCGGCTCTTCGGCACGAGCTGGATGTCCACCTCTCCTTCATAAGCGACCTCGAGGGTGGCGAGACCCCACACCCGGCCTCCGGCGAGGCTGAAAACGCTCTCGATCTCCGGCAAACCCTGAATCTTCTCCTCGATGGCGGCCTGGATCCGGTCCATCTCAACGACCGAAGTCCCCGCGGGCATTAACACCTTGACCATGACCCGACCGTCGTCAACTTTGGGAAGGAGTTCAGACCCCACCCGGCCGAGCATGACAAGGCTCATCACAAAAAGGAGAAGCGTCGTCGCGATCACAAGGTACGGGACCTTAAGCAAACGGCTGAGCCCTCGCTTATACACTCCGGACAGCCGCTCCATCAGCCGTTCCATGACGGCGGCGCCTCTCCGGCCCGAGGTGTGAACTCCGAAGAGACGAGCGGCCGAGGGGGTCACGGTCAAGGCCGTCACGAGGGATACGATGAGGATGCCGGCCACGACGAAGACGAGCTCACGGAAGAGAAGCGCCGACAAGCCCGGAACGAGAAGAAACGGCAGGAATAGCGACAGAAACGTCAGTGTCGCCGCCAGGACGGCTCCGGCGACCTGGCGGGTCCCTTCCAGGGGCGCGTCGGCCGCCTCGCCCCCCTCGGTCCTGCGCGTGATGTTCTCCACCACGACGATCGAGTTGTCGATGACCACCCCCATGGCCACCACCAGCCCGCCGAGAGAGAAAATATTGAGTGAAAATCCGGCGATCTTCATAAGGAAAAAGTTGGCGAGCACGGTGAGGGGCAGGGCGACGAGCATGACGGCCACCTGGCGGAACCGTCCCAAGAACGCGTAGACCACCAGGATGACGAGGACCGCGGCGATCAAGGCGGAATCCCGGACGCTCGTGATGGCCGCCATGATATAATCGGCCTGGTTTTCGACAATCCCGAAATGGATGTCCGAAGGAATGATGTCGCGCAGCTCTTCGAGCCGCCGGTTCACCGCCCGGGCGACCTCGACGGTGTTGGCCTCGGCCTGCTTGAGCACGGCCAACTTGACGCAGGGGTCCCCGTTGAAACGAGTGATGACCCGCGCCTCCTCATGACTGTCTTCGACGGTGGCCACGTCGCGAACATAGACGATTTTCCCGCCGACGCCGCGGGCCACGGCGACGTTGCGGATCTCGTCGAGATTCTCGAATTCACCCATCGTCCGGGCGATGATCTCCCGTGTCTCGACGGTGACCCGCCCGGCGAACGTTTCGAGGTTGGAAAGCTGCAGCGCTCTGCCAACCTGTGCGGGCGTCAAGCCCATACCGCGCAGGCGGTCGGGATCGAGATGGATCCGGATCTCCCGCTTCAGCCCTCCGACGATCTCCGCGCCGGCCGTTCCTTCGACCGTCGTCAACCGGTCCTGGAGCCAGTTGTCGGCCCAGTCCCGAAGCCAAACGAGGCTGCGCTCGGGGGAGGAAAGCGTCACCTCCATGACAGGGAGCTGCGAAGGATCGGCCTTCATGATGATCGGCGGGTCCATGTCCTTGGGCAGCTCCCGCGTGACGCGGCCGTAGGCGGCCATCACGTCCTGGTAGGCGACATCCACGTTCGTGCCGTAGCGGAAGTTCACGAGAAGTGTGTACATCCCTTCCGTCGTCGTGGATTCCAGGTAGTCCAGGCGGTCGATGGTCGCCATGACCCGCTCCAGGGGGTCGGCGATGTTGGTGTCGATCTCTTCCGGAGTGGCGCCCCTCCAGTAGATATGGATCTTTACCATCGGGTAGGTAATGTCGGGGAGATAATCCACGGGAAGCGTCAAGAGTCCGAACACGCCCATCATAAAGACCGCGGCCACGAGGGCGGCTACGGCTACGGGGCGGGACAGAGCGGTCTCGGTGAGGCGCATCAGCCTAAACCTCCCGGCTTTTTGGTCGCTCCGCCGGACTTGGGCGGCTTCGGACCTTTCCCTGAAAGGGTCACGGCGACGCCATCCTTAAGCTTTTCGAATCCTTGAAGGACAATTTTGTCCCCTTCCTGAACGCCCTCCGTGAGCTCGACCCAGCCGCCGCCCTCAAGTCCGGCCTTAACCTTGCGCTGCCGCACGATATCGCCTTCCACAACGAACACAGTCCGGCTGCCATCCGGACGGATTCCAACGGCCTCGGCAGGAACGGCGAGAACGTCATGCCGCTCGGCAAGCGTGAAAGTCGCCCGGACGAGCATCCCGGGCAGCCAGCGGACATCGCAGGTTCCCGGTCCCGGCACGACCTCGACATCCGCCGTCCGGGTGGCCGGGTCGATTCGTGGCCGGATCCGCTTGATAAGACCCTCACAACCGTCGGCGTTCGTTCCCGCGTCCGACCGGAGCCTGACTTCATGACCTTCGGCAAGACGGCCGAGAGCGATCTCTGAAACCGGGACAAGGGCGTGGAGCGTCCGCGAAGCCACGGCGAGCAGCTGGGTTCCGTTCTTCACGACATCGCCCAACTCGACGCTGCGTTCGAGGATGTAGCCGTCGAAAGGCACCTTGACCTCGGTATCCGCAAGTTGAGCCTCCAAACCGGATATTTTCGCCCGGGCCCGCATCTCGGCCGCCTCGAGACGCCGAACCTCGGTTTCGGATTTCTCCAGGCGTTCCTTGCCGATCCCCTGGCGTTCAAACAGGGCGCGGTCCCTCTCCAGAACGCGCCGCGCGTCCTCCAGTTCCGCTTGAGCCGCGAGCCGGTCGGCGCGCGCTTCTTCGAGCGCCGCGGCAAGACGTGAGGGATCAATACGAACGAGGACCTGTCCGCTCCGAACGGAATCGCCCTCGCGGGCCCCGAGATAAATCACTTCCCCGTCCACCTGGGCGGCGAGGCGCGCGGCCTTATCCGGCTCGACGGTCCCGGTCAACGTCAGAGAAGACTGGACCGTGCGGCGGGCTATCTCTCTCGCTACAACGGCAACGGCCGGCTTAGGAGGCGGTTCAGCACGGCGCTTGCAGGCCGATATCGCCGCCACGGCGGCCAAACACAGGATTGTCAGGAAACGCGTCGGTTCTTTCATCACGGGGTATCCTTATTCTCGATGAGCATCTTCTCTAGGTCGCGTCCCGCCGCGCGGGCGAGCGCCACCTCGGCAAAGGCGATGTCGTGCCGTGCCTGGGCGAGGGCCAGCTCGGCCTCCAACTGCGACGCCTGGGCGTCCAGCAGATCGTTGATCGTGCCGCGGCCCAGCTCATAGTTCGCGCGCTCGATGGAGAATGCCTGCCGCGCCTGTTCTACCCCCTTGAGGGCGACTCTCTCCCGGTCGCGCGCTTCGGCCAAAGCAGCCGCTTCCCGGCGGATTTCTTCCGCGACTTTCAGGGTGCCCGCCCGTTCATTCTCCTGCGCTTCGTTCAAGAAGCCCTGGGCCTGGCCCCCTCGGGCCTTGATCTCTCCGCCAGTCCACAGCGGGAACTTTAGAGTCAACCCACCGGTCACGAATTCCTGGTGGCCGGGGACGATTCCCCCGGAAAATGGGACTACGGAGCGGACGGTCCAGCTTCCAAAAACATCCAGGCTCGGCCAGCGTTCCGCGTTGACCAGGGCCAGTTCCGCCCGGCGCCTGGCCGTCTCCTGCCGCAGGGCGGCGAGTTCCGGACGGCGGGCGGCCGCTTCATCCACGAACCGGTCGACCTCGATAACTTCCGGTTGCGGCAGGGAAGGAATGTCGCCGACGGATGGAGGCGATGTCCGGGGGTCCCGCCCCAACAAAACTCCCAAATGAACACGGATCAACTCTTCGTCTCGCCTGGCCTTGGACATTCGCTGGGTAACGGAAGCGGCACGAACCTCGACCTTGAGTCGGTCCAGTGGCGCCGTCCGTCCCACCTCCTCCAAAGCCCCCGCAATCTCGAGCTGCGCCGAGAGAGCCTCCAGCGACGCCTGGATGGCGGCGAGAACGGCCTTCTGTTCAACCGCGGCCAGGTAGGCCACAGTCACGTTGAGAATGATGTCCTGGCGGGTGCCGGACAGGTTGAACCGGCTTCCCGCGGCGGCCAGTTCGGCGACTTTAATACGGGAAGCCAGACGGCCCCCTGTGAAGAGAGGAACGCGGATTTCGAGTGCGGCATCGCCGATATCGTTGTTAAAACTCACCACTTCCCCCTGGTAGCTGGGCGGGACGAGCCTTTGGGGCCTGTCCGAATAACTGTATCCCGATGTCAGGTCCAACCTGGGGAGACGCGCGGAGCGCGCGACATCGGCGGCGAAAGAGGCCGCCTCCGTCCGGGCGGCCGCGGCGCCCAGGTCGGGGTTCTTGGCCAGGGCTTCCCTGAGGCAGGCCTCCAACGTCATCGGCTCCTCGGGCGTATCCCCCGGCGCGGCCGAGGGGCCGAAGGCGACCGCCGCCAGGACGACAAGCGTCCCGGCCAACCTAAATCGCCAGTTCATAGACGCGCTCCACGAGCGCAGCCAGGCTGTCCAGGGTCTTTTTCATGTCCCATCCGCCATGGACAGCCCCGGCCATAGCGTCGACCGAATGCGAAAGCTCCGGCAGAGCCTCCAGGTACGCCTCCCGGCTCGATGTGACCGGAGGAGGGGCCAGCAAAACGGCGTCCCGGGCGGCCAGGATCTCTTTGAGAAGAGCCCGGGCCTTGTCCGGTTTGCCCGCCGCCAGAAGGCCTCTGGCGAACCCGACCTTCTTGCGCAAGACTGACATGGCGTCGATAGCAAGGGTCACGCCGTTCGCTTCGTGCATGATTGTGATCCAGTTGCATGCATGGGCGCAGGAAAGAAAGGCAAGTCGCCACTCTCCCTCCGCAATTTCCTTTTGCATACGAACGAGGTCCAGGCGCACGTCCTCCAGCCTCTGGGCCCAGCCCGGATCGCCCGCGTACCCTTCGGGAAGCGCCGCTGCGTATTCCTTCGCCAGGCCCGTCCAAAGTCTCTCGGCTTCGGCCGCGTCCGCGGCCGCGGCCTCCTTGATGCCGCGCCGTTCGGCATCGGCCGTCTTCACGATCTGTTGGACCGCTTGGCAGGCCAGGCGCATGTGCCGCCGCGCCTCCGACACCCGCTGGTCAAACGTCTGGCCAGCGACGCCCGCGGCACCGGTTAAAATAAGGACGGTCGCAAGAATAATAGGCTTCTTCATATTGAGCCTCCTTCTATGTTGGCAGAAACTGTATTTATCAAAAGGGAAATCCTTGAATTTGTCCGATATTTCACGCCTGTCGCCTCTCACTTAAAATAGCCGGCTATCGCAGGGCTGGAATCAAGAGCACCGAAACCGATGCATCCCTGGCGATGTTATGGCTTACACTCCCGAGAAAAATTTCTTGAATAAAACCCCTTCCCTGGCTGCCCATCACGACCAAGCTGTAATCTCCCCCTTTCAGCTCATTGAGGATCTCGCTGGTGGGGTTTCCATATGGGATCTTCAGCAAAACATTCTTCGCGCCCTTTTCTAAAAGTTTCTTTCTCAACATTTCGAGCCTTTCGGCATCAATCTTATTGAACTCCTCAAGCTTGTATTCGAGATATTTTTCGATTCGAGCTTTCTCTTGGACGTGAATGAGCGCAATCTCCTTGCATCCTCTCTTGACAATTTCCTCCAGATAAAGAAATGCCCTGTGCGAATTATCGGAGAAATCCGTGGCGTAAAGGATTTTTCTTCGGAAATCGGAGCAGGATATTTTTACGCAAGTTTCCCTGTTTTTTTCTTCTATGACTTCGGTCCGGACAAGCAACAGCGGTTTCTTATGGCTGTGGAGCAATTCTGAAGCGACGCTCCCGAACTTGAAGAGGAGATGGCTGGCCAGACTTTCTCCATGCGCTCCTAAGATAATCAACGAAACATCTTTCTCCTCGGAAATCCGATTGATCTCGATCGAGGGGATGCCGGGCGCAATGATAGTTTCGGTCTTTAGGCCGGCTTTCTCGAGGATATCCTTCTGTTTTTTTAATCTCGGCTCAACAACTGGAAGTAATTGATATTTTAACTCTTCGAGATGCTTCAGACCGAGCGCATGACAAAGGAATGCCTTTTCAGCCCCCAATTGTTTGAATGCCCCTCCACAATTGACAATGCTATCGGCTGCTCGAGACAAATCCGTAGCAATCAAAATCTTTTCAAACATTTCATTCTCCTTTTCTTGGAATATTATCAGAGGCTAAATCGTTCTCTTTCATTTTGCCCTTGCTCTTTTTAAACTCTGCTCTCATTCGCGTAATATTTGGTTCTAAATTTCAGGGCTACGTTGACCAGGCCGATCATGACGGGGACCTCGACGAGCGGGCCGATGACGGCGGCGAAAGCTTCCCCCGAGTTGATCCCGAAAACGGCCACGGCCACGGCGATGGCCAGCTCGAAGTTGTTACTCGCCGCGGTGAACGACAGGGTCGCCGCCTTGGGATAATCCGCGCCCGCCTTGC
>CAZYWP010000125.1:0-4475 GCA_964651495.1 uncultured Eubacteriales bacterium
CGGTCAGGAGGATGCCGTGGGCGGCCGCGTTCTCCGCCGCCTCCTTGTTCTTCGCCCCGAGGAGGCGCGAGATGATCGAGTTGATCCCGACGCCCAGGCCTGAATTCAGGCTGATCAGGATGAAGAAGATGGGAAAAGCGAAGGTCAAGGCGGCGATCGCGGCCGCACCGAGCCGGCCGACGAAGGCCGTATCCACAACGTTGTACATCGTCTGGACGAACATGGCGATGGCGACGGGTGCGGCCAGGATGAACAGCGCCCGCTTGGGATTGGCAACGAATTCATCCACCCGGTTTTTCATGTCGATTTTAAAAAGGCATTATAATATAATAGCCGCCGTGGACAAAGAAAAAGCCCGACTGATAAGCCTTATCGACCGGTTCTCCGGCCAGAAGATCGCCGTCTGGGGGGATTTCATCCTCGACGAGTACCTTTACGGGAGGACGAGGCGCATCTCCCGGGAGGCCCCGGTCCTCATACTCAGCTACCAGAGAGGCGAATATTCTTTGGGCGGCGCCGGAAACTCCGTCCTGAACATCAAAGCCCTGGGAGCCGATCCCCTGCCTGTCGGCGTCATCGGAGATGACGCATCCGGCGAGAGGATTATCGAAATCCTCCGCAGTCAGAAAATTCCGAGTCGATATCTCATTCTCTCCAAAGGGTATCAGACGCCGATCAAGATGCGCATCCTCGCCGGCGAGGAGAACACCAAGAAGCAGCAGATCCTCCGCATAGACAAGGAAGCAGCCGTGCCCGAAACTGCCGCCATCAGGCAGAAGCTGCGGGCCAACCTCGAGGCCTTCCGGAAGCAGTCGAACGGCCTCCTCATTTCCGATTACAGCTATATGACCGTAAAGACGGACATTTTCAACGCCGTTCTCCCCTCTTTCAAGAAATCAAGACTGCCGGTGACCTTAGATTCCAGGTTCCGGCTCCTCCAGTTTAGAGGCATAACGGCGGCCACACCTAACGAGCCTGAAGTTGAGGACGCACTCAAGTTGGAGCTTGACGACGACCTTCCCAAGCTCAAGCGCGCCGGCCGCCTCCTCATGGGCAGAATCCGCTCCCGCGCCCTTCTCATCACCCGGGGATCGCGGGGCATGGCCCTGTTCGAGAAAGGAAGGCCGCCGTTCCTCATACCGGTCCACGGCAGCACCGATATTGTCGATGTCACCGGCGCCGGCGACACGGTCATCAGCATCTTCACCCTGGCCCTGGCCAGCGGCGCTTCGCTGCAGGAAGCAACCCAGCTGGCTAATTTCGCCGGCGGCGTCGTCGTTATGAAAAAGGGGACGGCGACCGTGTCATCCGACGAGCTTAAAAAGGCCATATCATCATAAGTTGAAAAAGCCCAGCACCCCCCGAAAACTCAAAACGCTCGCTGAACTGAAGAAAATCATTATTGCTGCAAAGGCCGGCGGCAAGACCGTCGTTTTGGCCAACGGCTGCTTCGACCTTTTCCATGTCGGGCATATCCGCTATTTGCGGGGCGCCAAGGCCAAGGGAGCCATCCTGATCGTGGCCCTCAATAGCGACGGTTCGGTACGGCGCCTGAAGGGGAAAGCACGGCCGATTCTGCCGCAGCGGGAGCGGGCCGAAATCCTGGCCGCCTTCTCCTTTGTCGATTATGTCACGATCTTCCGCCAGCCCAATGTCGAGAAAATCCTGCTCGCCCTGAAGCCGACAGTCCACGTCAAGGGCTCGGACTACACCGAAGAGACGGTCCCGGAAAGGGACACGGTCAGGAAGTACGGAGGGCGGGTGGCCATCGCCGGCGGCCCGAAATTCCGCGATACCTCAGAGATCATCAGGAAAATCGCGGCCGCTTATGTCAATGAGAAGGCTTCGATTGAATGAATTGCAGATGGATAGGTTCCTGATCATCCGGCTGAGCTCGCTGGGGGACATTATCCATGCGTTGCCGGCTTTTTCGGCCCTGCGCCGCCGTTATCCCAAGGCAAGGATCATCTGGGCGGTGGAGAACCCGGGCAAAGAGATCCTTAATCTTGTCCCCGGAATTGACGAAATCATTATCATCGATAAGAAAAAATGGCTGCGGTGCGCTAAGAGCATCAGGCGCCGCGGTCAAATCGCCCTGGATTTCCAGGGGTTGGTTAAATCCGGCTTGCTGGCCTATCTCTCCCGCTCGCGACGCCGGATCGGATTTCCCCGTCAAAACTGCCGTGAGCCTCTCGCTTCGCTTTTTTATACGGACCGGCCGAAAGCAATCGCCGAAAGCGAAGTCCACGTCATCGCCAAGAACTTAAAACTCCTGAGTTGTCTCGACATCGAGGAGACGCGGTTCGACTTCCCGCTCGCGATACCGGAAGATGTTCTCGGGTCGATGGAAGACAAACTCCGGGAAATCGGTTACGATGGAACCGGGAGGCTTCTTCTCTTCAACCTGGGAGCCGCCTGGGAGACCAAGAGACTGTTTCCGGAGCAGTGGGCGGCGCTCGTCGAAAAGACGCGATTCGAGGACGCCTATCCCCTGCTTCTCTGGGGAACGGAGACGGAAAAACAGCTGGCGTCCGAGGTGAATAAAAAAACCGGCGTTCACCTGGCGCCGTTCCTGTCGGTCAAAGAAGTGCTGGCCCTGCTTCAAAGAACATCGCTCCTCGTCAGCGGCGATACCTTCGCCCTCCAGGCCGCCTGCGCCCTCTCCGTGCCTGTGGTCGGACTCTTCGGCCCGACCAACCCGCGGCGCAACGGCCCTTTTCAACCGCGGGACAAAGTGATATTCCATCAGTTGCACTGCAATCCATGCTACAAGAGGACATGCCCGACATTGGAGTGCCTCCGCTCGATTTCCGTGGATGAGGCTGCTGCCGCCGTCCGGGAGCTTTGGACGAAGCATGAGTGAATTTAGCCCCAGAGAAGGGCTGAGCCGGCTCCGTGTTCGGGCGGGATTGTTCGCCGCCGTGGCCGTCCTCATCCTCGCCCGACCGATCTGGTCGTCCGTCGTTATCGGCGTGGTCATATCTCTCGCCGGCCTGGCGATCAGAGCGTGGGCTTCGGGCCATCTGCGCAAGGAAAAAGCGCTGGCCGTTTCGGGCCCGTACGGGTTTTCCAGGAATCCGCTTTATCTGGGCAATTTTGTGATGGGAGTCGGGATTGTCGTCGGAGCCCATTCCTGGTGGGTCCTGGGCCTTTTCGTCGTCTATTTCGCCGTCTTCTATCCCCTGATCATCCAGAGAGAGAGAGAACGGATGAAGGAGCTTTTCCCCGAACAATATGAAGAGTACAGAAGAAGAGTCCCTTCCTTTTTTCCCTCACTTTTGAGGCGCCGCTTCCCCTCGCGGGGAAAATTCAGCTGGGCGCTCTACAGGCAGAATAAAGAATTCCGCGCCCTGGCCGGGATGCTGGCTTTCTGGGTTGCGCTGGCCGCCAAGATCCTGCTGTTGAACCGGTAGGACCGCTCTGCTATAGTCTTTTCGTGCCAACTCCGGAACGGGTCGAAAGAGTCAGGCGGCTGCTATCCCTGCGCCAGCCCGACCTGAGAGTGGTCCTCGAAGGCGTGACCATCGCCCACAATGCCAGCGCCGTCATCCGCACCTGCGATGCCGCCGGCATCCTTCACCTGGACCTCGTCTCTCCTAATCCCGACCTGCTCGGTATCAACAAGGCCATCTCCACCCGGGCGGAAAAGTGGGTGGACACCCGCATCTATGCCTCCATTGCCGATTGCCTCCTGCCCCTGAAGAAGGGCGGCCTCGAGGTCGCGGTGACGCACCTCGGGAAAGAAACCGTTGATTACACGGAATTGGACTACACCCGGCCGCTGGCCGTCGTCTTCGGCAGCGAGTCCGAGGGCGTCTCTGCGGATGCCCTGGCCCTGGCCGACCATAGAATCCGCATCCCGATGCTGGGCATGGTCCAGAGCCTCAACCTCTCGGTCTCTGTCGGGATCATTCTCTTCGAGGCTATCAAACAGCGCCGGACCCGCGGGTTCTACGAAAATAGACGCCTGACCGACGAGGAATTCGACCGCTACCTCGAGAAATGGCTCTCGGGCAGGGAAAACGGCAGCGAATAAAAAAAAGGGCCCTCCCCTGCGGGAAGGCCCCCTGAGATGGATGTAAGAGCTTGGGGCCCGGTCCTGGGCCTTGTCAAGCCCTGTAAAAGACCCTGTTCTTACTGTAAATCGTTTCAAGCCTCTTTTTTGCGGTGTTTAGGTTCTTCTCGTAAACCTCTTTGCTTTTCTCGTAGTAATCTTTGCTCTTGAGAGTCATTTCCTCAGTGAGTCTCTTCAGTTTCTCCCTGGATTCCTGACTGGACTTCTCATAAATATCGCGGGATCTCTGGAACTGCCGCTCCAGCTCTCTGGCCGCATCCCCCCAGGCTTCCCCGGATTCGGGAAACAGCCGGGATAGGCCCGGGCTTTCTTCCTCCTCGACTTCAACCTCCAACGACATCGGTTTTTTATCGCGGACGAGGTCGATTTTCACTTTATCGCCCTTCTTCTTGTCCTGGAT
>CAZYWP010000125.1:4575-9485 GCA_964651495.1 uncultured Eubacteriales bacterium
CCGGTCCGGGAAAAGACGCGGAAACCGGAATGCCAGCTCCCGCCTGGCTTCCGCCTCCGGGTACTCTCCGAGCTTCACCTTGACCTCGCTTGTCTTCCCTTTCCTCTCGACCTCGAGCTTTATGTCCTGGCCCGGTTTTCGATTCCGGATCTCCGAAACGAACGCCGGCGCGTTGCTGATTTTTTTACCGTCGACGGAAAGAAGGATGTCTCCCTCCTCGAGCTTGGCCAGTTCGGCGGGGCTTTCCTTTTCGACTTCGCTGACCTCGACCTGTCCCTTCTCGTTTTCAGAGAAAGAGACGCCCACCCAGCCGCGGCTCACTTTCCCTTTGTCTTTGATCTCAGCCGCGACATCCATGACGATGTCTACGGGAATGGCCAGGGCCATGCCCGACGAGGGCGCTTCGGCCTGGCCGAAGACATATCCGGAGCCGACGACTTCTCTCTCCCTGAACTCGAACACCACCGGCTGGTCCTCGGTATAGATGCCCCGCAGGAGTCCGACCATCTGGCCGTCTTTGTTGACCACGGGGCTGCCGCTCGCTCCCCTGGTCACCCAGATATTCAAACGCAGCCGGTCCGGAGCGATCGAGCTGACGATGCCCTGGGCTACCGAAGGCGTGTTTTCAGGGGAGATGCTGATCAGTCCGATCCAGGACCCGGGCGTGAGGCCTTCCGCTTTGCCGAGTCCGATCGGCGTCCAGTTCTTCTCGCTGGACTGGATCAGGGCCAGGTGGGTTTCCGAGTCAAACCCCAGGAACTTCGCCTGGCTGCGCTTTCCGTCGGAAGAGATGACCGTGATTTTTTGGTCCCGGGCCGAAATCAGTGCTGTAGTGACGATCCGGCCGTCCTTATCGATGACGACGCCCGTCGCCACTTTGGTGAACCCGTTCCGCGACTCGACTTTGACGACGCTGGCGAAAACCTTCTTGGAGGCGGTCTCCAGCGTGTTTTCGTCTAAAGTCAGGCCCTTCGGCGCGGCCGGCACAGTCAAGGCCAGCGCCAGGGCAACCGTCGTCAGGACGACTGTCAGTTTGCCTTGCTCGCTCATAGTCTTGAAAACCTCCTTAGAATTTGACCCCTTTCGGAGTCGTATCGGAAACCTGTTCCAGGAGATAAATCGCCTCCGGTTCGTAGGACCGGCTGCGCATCTCCGAGGAATAATCCAGTGTTTCGATGATCGAAATGGTCTGTCCGAATCCGGCGGCCTGCACGCCTGCGGCGGCCGCGGACCGGTCGCTTTGAGACCGAGAAATATTCAGGGGAGCCCTGTTCTGCAGGACAAGGACATTCAGCAGCACAAACACGAGCAGCAGAGAAGCGAACGCCCCGGCCAGGGAGAGGCGGAACCCGACCCGCGGCCGGCGCAGGCTGCGCTGGCGCAGCGAAAGCCGGACCATCACCTGCTGCTCGAAGTCCGGCGGCGCTTTGACCTGCTCCAGTTTTTTCAAAATCGTCAGCTCATCCATCTCTTCTCTCCTCAATTTTGCTCTGAGTGTTCGTTCCCGGCCACAGCCTTTTCCAGTTTTTTCTTCAGAAAACTGCGGCCGCGGCTGATCCTGGCCTTGATCGTTCCCACGGGCTTCTTCAGGATCTGAGCGATCTCTTCCTGCGAGAACCCCTCCATGTCTTTGAGAACTACGGGAACCCGGTAACGGGGATGGAGGGAGTTCAGCGCCTCTCTCAGGTTCTTCAGCAGCCCGCTGTCGGGCGGGTCCTCGGCGTAGACATTCTGTTGGACCTCATGGGACGTAATAGCCTCGAGCGAGACCGTCTGAAAGCGATAAGACCTCTTCATCTCGGTCTTGGCCAGGTTCGAGGCAATCGCATAGATCCAGGAAGAAAGGGGCGCAACCGGACGATACTGCCCGGCCTTGAAATACACCCGGATAAACGTCTCCTGGGCAAGCTCGACGGCTTTCTGGTAATCGCCGGTGAACTGATACAGGTAATTCACGATCCGGTCCTTGTAGGCCGAAACGATCCGGCCGAACGCCACTTCATTACCTTCCTGGACCAAGCGGATCTGCTCTTGATCATCCATTCTCATACTCATAAACTACCCCAAAATCCAAAAAGTTGCATTCCTTCCAGGGAAGGAGCAAGCTCAATTTAGGGCTATCCCCCCAGATTGAAAGCAAAAGGCGTGCCAAAAAATCAGGAAAGGTCAGGATTTGGGCTCGAGCTCAAGGAGGGGCTTTTCCGAATCGACCAGGTCTCCGGCCGTCACGAAGATTTTTTTCACCACCCCTTCGATGGGCGACTTGAGCTCATTTTCCATCTTCATGGCTTCGACGATGGCCAGCGTCTGGTTCTTCCGGACGGCATCGTTTTCGGCGACGCAGACTTTGATGACCTTGCCCGGCATCGGCGCCGTGATCAAAGACTTGCCTTTTTGAGCCCTGTCCTCTCCCCTCTCGAACCGTTTCTCTTCCGCGCCCGGACGCTGGAGCAGATAAGTCGAGCCGTCCAGAGAGATGTAAATTTTGTCCCTGTCTTCGGCGATATAAATCAAATGCGACCGCCCCTCGAGCAGAAAGGACACCGTATTGGCCGAAACAAACTGGACATCGGCTTCAAAGGATGCCTCCCCGAGCCGGAAGACGAACCGGCCGTCCTTTTTTTCCAGGGAGATGCGGCGGGTTTCCCGGTTGACCAGAAATTCGAACTCCATCTCAGTCTTTTCCCCCGATCTTCCATCGGCCCAGAGTCTGCCAGGGAGAAGAGATTTCCCTGGCCCGGGCTGCTGGAGCTCCGGCGGCCGGGCCCCGGCTGAACTCGCCAAACGCCGCCGCCGCCAGGGCTAAGCGCAGCGCCGCTTCGCCGCCGTCTTTTTCCTGCCAATTCTCAAAATGAGTCTTGATGAAGCTCGTCGTCGTCGCTCCCTGGGCAAAGCGCGGATGGGAAATCACGTCCTTGAGGAAGGGGATCGTCGTGCTGATCCCGAGGACCACATAATCATCGAGGGCCGCTTTCATCCGGGCGCAGGCCAGCTCGCGGGACTCGGCCCAGACGATCAGCTTGGCCAGGATGGAATCATAATAGATGGGGACCTCCCAGCCGCCGTAAACGCCGCAGTCGTGGCGCACGCCGGGCCCTTTCGGCTCCTTGAGGAAGACGATCTTTCCCGAAGACGGGAGGAAGCCTTTGGCCGGGTCTTCGGCATAGATCCGGCATTCGATGGCGTGGCCGCGCTGCTTCAGGTCTTCCTGTTTCAGGGATAGACTTTCGCCCGCGGCGATCCGGATCTGCTGGTGGACCAGGTCCACTCCAGTCGCCAGCTCCGTGACCGGATGCTCGACCTGAAGCCGGGCGTTCACTTCGAGGAAGTAAAAATTCTTGTCCTTATCCAGGAGGAACTCGACCGTCCCGGCGTTATTATACCCGGAGACATGGAGGACGCGCCTTGCCGTCTGCCCCATTTTTTGCCGGAGGCCGGGCGTCAGGGCGGTCGAGGGCGTCTCCTCGACGATCTTCTGGTGGCGTCTCTGGATCGAGCACTCGCGCTCGAAGAGATGGACGACATTCCCGGTATTGTCGGCCAGCACCTGGAATTCGACGTGCCGCGGCTCTTCGATGTATTTTTCGAGGTACACGGAATCGTCGCCGAAGGCGGCCTTGGCCTCGCGCATCCCCGCTTCGAGGCACGCCCGGAGATCGTCCTCCGCCCCGACGATTCTCATCCCTTTGCCGCCGCCCCCGGCCGAGGCCTTGATCATCACCGGATAGCCGATCCGCCGGGCCTCTTTCTCGCACTCGGCCGCGCTCCCGGCCACGCTTTTCATTCCGGGGATGATCGGGATCCCCGCCTTCTCCATGGTCTGGCGGGCACGGATCTTATCACCGACGAGCTCCAAGGCCCGGGAATGGGGGCCGATGAAGACGATTTTTTCTTCCTCCAGCCGCCGGGCGAAGGCGGGGTTCTCGGCCAGGAACCCGTATCCCGGGTGCACGGCCTCGGCGCCCGTCGACCGGACGGCCGCGATGATTTTATCGATGTCGAGGTAGCTTTCGATAGCAGGCGGGGGGCCGATCAGGACGGCCTCGTCGGCCATCTGGACGTGGAGGCTCGTCCGGTCGGCCTCGGAATAGACGGCCACCGAAGCGATGCCCATCTCCCGGCAGGCCTTGATCACACGGACGGCGATCTCGCCCCGGTTGGCGATCAGTATTTTTTTGAACATGTCTCTATTCTTTAGCCCAGCCGGGCTTTCTTTTCTCCAAAAAGGCGGCCATGCCTTCCTGGCCTTCCCGGCTCACCCGGAGCCGGGCGATCATCTCGGCCGTGTAGGCCTTGGCCTCCTCGAGGTTCATGGCCGGGACACGGTCGAGCAGCTCCTTGCAGCTGGCCAGGGCTTCGGGCCCCGAATCAAGAAGAAGGCGGACGACCTCACCGATCTTGTTATCGAGCTCGTCGTGCGGGACGACGGAATTGGCCAGGCCGATCTCGAGCGCCCGCCGGGCGTCGAACCGCTCCCCGGTGAGAAAGTACTGGCGCGCCGCGCTCTCGCCGATGCGCCGGATGACATAGGGCGAGATTGCCGCCGGCACCAGCCCGATCTTCACCTCGCTCAGCCCGAATTTTGCCCGCTCGGAAGCGATGACGATGTCGCAGGCGGAGAGCAGGCCGTTGCCACCGCCGATCGCCGCCCCGTTGACCCGGGCGACCGTGGGCTTGGGCAGAGTGTAGATCCGGTGCATCAGCTCGGCGACTTCGTGGGATTCCCGGAGGTTCTGATCGTAGGAATAACGGATGATCTCCCGCATCCAGTTCAGGTCGGCACCGGAGCAGAAGGACTCGCCGACCCCGGTGAGGACGACGACCCGGACCGAAGGATCGGCCTTCGCTTCTTCGAACGCCGCCGCCAGCTCCCGGATCATCAGCGAGTTGAAGGCGTTGTGGACTTGTGG
>CAZYWP010000126.1:0-8240 GCA_964651495.1 uncultured Eubacteriales bacterium
GTTTGACTTTTTCGCCGATATTCATAAAACTGGGTTTTCCCGAATCGGAGTGCTGGAAATGACCACACTGAAAGAGAAAACCCAACGGTTCCTGAGCTCCCACGGTCTGGATGCCGCCCCGATCGACGCCGAAGCCGTCCTCGAAGATTTTCTGGAGGAGATGAAAAGGGGGCTTGACGGCCAGAAAAGCTCCCTGGTCATGATCCCCACCTTTATCACCATCGACAAACCCGTCCCGGCCGGCCGGCCGGTCATCGCCATCGACGCCGGCGGGACCAACCTCCGCGTGGCCACGGTTGTTTTCGATGAGCGCGGCGCTCCAACCATCGACAACTACTCGAACTACGAAATGCCGGGCATCCAGAGAGAGGTCGGAAAGGACGAATTCTTCGACCTGTTCGCCCGCTACCTGATGCCAGTGGCTGGGCTGGCCGATTCGGTCGGGTTCTGCTTTTCCTATGCGGCGGAAATCACTCCCGACTGCGACGGAAGACTCCTGACCTGGACCAAGGAGGTCAAGGCACCTGAGGTCATCGGCGAGTTCATCGGCCAGAACATCGCCGACCGCCTGAGGGCCAAGGGGTTCAGACCGAAATTCACTCTGCTCAACGACACGGTGGCCACTCTGCTGGCGGGTAAAAGCGTCGGCGGGGCGCGGCGCTATGACTCTTTCGTCGGGTTCATCCTCGGCACCGGGACCAACACGTCCTATGTGGAAAAAAACGTCAACATCACCAAGCGGAACGACCTCGACCCGAAGGGAGCCCAGGCCATCAACGTCGAGTCCGGGAATTTCGGCCGCTGCCCCCGCGGCTCTCTCGACCAGGCGTTTGACCGGACCACCGCCAACCCGGGCGCCTACACGTTCGAGAAAATGATCTCGGGCGCCTACCTGGGCGGACTCTGCCTCCACGTCTTGAGAGCCGCGTCCGAGCAGGGTCTGCTCTCCGCCCCAGGCGCAGGAGTGATCGCAGAGCTCGCTCAGCTTTCGACCATCCAAGTCGATGCCTTCCTCAGGAACCCGTTTGCCGGGCAAGAGCACCCGCTGGGCGACCTGCCCGAGGAAGACAAGAAGATCGTGCTGCGTCTTTTCACGGCCGTCGTCGAAAGGGCCGCCCTGCTGGCGGCCATCAACATCAGCGCCGCCGTCCTGAAATCGGGAGGCGGGACATCTCCTCTTCACCCGGTCTGCGTCAACGCGGACGGCTCCACCTTTTATAAAACCAAGGGTTTTCGGTTCCGGGTCGAAGAACATCTGCGCAAAATCCTGGGGCCGAGGGACATTTATTACGAGATCATCCGGGTGGAGGACTCCCCTCTGATCGGGGCGGCCGTGGCCGGGTTGACCAGATAAAAAAAGAAAAAGGGGACGGTCCTAAAATTGGACCATCCCCTCTGGAGAAAGCCCCCGCCGCGGTGCCGGAATGAACCGGCTCCCGGTTCCCCCCTTACCAGTTATTGGGCTCCTTGCGGCCCACTGTCGGAGCTCCGTCTTTTCTCTGCAATGGATCCTCGTCCCCCGGCGAAAGCGCCTGCGAATCGGACTCCACGGCCCGGTCGATGACCCGGCCTTCGATCGTGTAGTTGAGGAACTTTTGCTCGGCCATGAAGTCGCGCACGGCGTTGTACTCGAACAGCCCGGTGGGTTGCGAGGCAAAAGGCACCAGGCCGTTGGCCAGCAGAAACTTGTGGAGCTGCTCGGTGAGCGCCACCCAGTAAACCGCCCCGAAGTCAAGCGGATTCCCGTTGACCTTGATGGAGAACGGATCGACTCGGCCCCACTCCATAATCCCATGAGTCAGGTTGTCGATGATCTGCTCGCCGGGGAGCGACGCTTTGGAAGAGTCGTACTCGAACGTCAGGCCCGAAACCTGCATCGAAGCGTCATCAGTGTATTCGACCATAGAGACGGAATATTCAAGCCCTGCCAGGATCTGTGCCCCAGCCAGCATGACCGTGTCGAGCTTAAACCCGAGCCCGGACACTGCGTCGTACCCATAAGGAATAGCCTTCAGGATGTCGTTCCCAACGACTTTTCCTTTGTGAATCTTGTAGGCCGTATAGCCGTTGGCCTCGAGGGCGATATCCACTGGATAACCCGCAGCAGAGACCGCGCGCTTGATCCCGTCGGCCACCAGGTTGCCGAGCGGCGTGTCCCGCTCCGGCCGGCTCAGGTCCCACCTCTCTGCCAGGTCCCACGGCGCCGTGGCGATATGCTTCGAGTAGACGGGGCCGAAGCGCGGGTCCATGACGATGCCCGCGCGGAGCAGGGCCAATTTCGGCAGCAAGGCTGGGTCCCTCCTGGTTCTCCAGTCGACCTGCAGCAACCTCTGTCTAACGAGCCGGACCTTCGAACCATCGTACTCGACGACGAGCTGGCCAAGATAGCGCCCGAACTCGCCGGCCTGGGCGATGATCTTGCCGTTTACCACTGTCGGCCCGATGATAGCGTCATGAGTGTGACCGCCGACGATGATATCGATGCCGGGGACCTGGGACAGCCCCATAAAGTCGTACATTTTCCCGAGGTGGGACAAGCAGACGACGATATCCACGCCCTCCACGTACTTCAACATGAAAGCAGCCTGCCCGGCAGCCTCGAACGGGTCGGTCAGGAGCGCATAAACCTCGGGCGAATAGTTCAAGGCATCATAATTCACCACCCCGATCAGCCCGACTTTGATATTGCCGACCTGCTTGACCATGTAGGGTTTAACGAACTGTTGCAGGGGCGGCACCCCGGCCAGGTTCACGTTGGCGCAGAGGATGGGCAGGGTCGCCGGCTCTCCGCCCGCGATCTGGCCCCTGAGGATGCCCAGGAGAGGCTCCAGTCCCAGGTCGAACTCATGGTTGCCCAGGCACATGGCGTCATACAGCCCCTCCATGATCTTGAGCTCCGGATAGCCCAGGTACTTGTTGAACTCGAACGTGCCGACGAAGACATCGCCGGTGTTGAGGACCAGGACATTGGACTTTTCCGCCTTGATCTCTTTGATCAGGGTGGACATCCTGGCGATCCCGCCCCAACTGTCGAAGGGTCCGTAAGCGAACATGGTCGAGTGGGTGTCGTTCGTGTGGAGAATGGTCAGATACTTCTTTGGGGCAGACAGGAGAAAAGGCGCCGTCAAAACAAAACACAAGAGCACCAAAACCCGTAAAAATTTGTGGTTCATCTATGAACCTCCTTTTTAGAATTTCCTGAACGCCGAAGGCGTCGGATGCTTAAGGTTGGAACGGACCGGCGAGAGGTTGCTTTTGAATTCGTCCGGCCCGGGTCATGCGCTTTCATTTCAGTTCACTATCAGCGTAAGGCGCAGCCGGAGAAGACTTGTCAATAAGTTGTTAAGGATTTGTCAAGAGTCGGTAAAGAAGAAAATCGGAAAGAAAAAGGAGGAGGTCTATTCTTTCCAGAACCAGTCGTCGTCCTTTTCCATGACGAGCTGGGTGATCTGAAGGGTTCCTCTTCCTCCGTCGTCTTTCAGGTTGGAACCGAGGCTGTAGACGATAAAACCCGTGTCCTGCAGGCGATAGATAAACGGTTTTCCGGTAAACGGGTCCAGGGGGATCTCCGTCAAGATGCCTGGAGAGAGGAGCTCCATGTTTTCCGGGAAGCTCCCGTTCGCGTTCTTATGGATCTTACAAGCGATGCCGATTCGGGCCGTGTCGAGCAGGGCCTCCAGGGTGGCCTTCTTGAACATCACCGTTGACAACTCGGGAAATAACATCCCTATAAATTTGTAGCGGACGGAATTTCTTTTTAGTTCGAGGTCGAGCCGTTCACAGACCGGCCGCGATTTAAAATAGGGAGCAGAGGCCGCACCGATATATTCCCCATAAGCGTCGAGCATCCAGATGCTCCCGGACTTATAGGCCGGCCGGAAGACCCAGGATAAGACCCGGTTGCCGAAGTCGCCAAAATTGATCTTCCCGGCGGCCGCCTCCACCGCCAGAATCCGTTCCCCTTCAAGACTCCTGATCAAGCCCTCCCGCCACGGGGCGACGTCAAGCTCTTTCAGAATCCCGCTCAAGAGGGCATCCGGGAGTTCCCGGCCGGAGACGATCTCCTGTAAGCAGACAGCAAGTTGCTTCATATCGGCCATGGCGACGAGGTAATTGATCAGAGTGGGGTGGCGGAGAGTTCCCCTGGCAAAGCGCATTCCCGCCAGGCATTGCTCCACGGCCTCCGCCACTTGGCCGTCTTCCGCCATTAGCACGGCTCCGACCCCCAGAAGCCGAATGCTCTGGATCATCTTAATGGCATCGGGATTTTTGAGGTTGGAAATCGGTTTGTTCCAGTCGCTCTCGTACTTAAAGCAGGGCTTCGCCGCGGCCTCCCTGATCAACGAGATGACCCGGGGCTGCCTTTCGATGATCTTCCTCAGCTGGTCTCTTCGCCCGGCATCCGGCGGCCGGCCGGAAAAGTAATCCTGAACGGTATCCCCCAGGGCCTTTCTCTCCGGGTCCATCTGCACCAGGGCTTCGGCGGCTTTCCAGGCAAGGGCGGCGTTGTCCGGATCGGGGCACTGCGGCTCGAGCTCCCGGAGTGCGAGCGGCGCCCCTTCGGACTTCATCTGGCGGAGCACCCGGTCCACCCCTCTCCCGGTGGTGTAGTTGAAGACCGCCCGGACCGCCAGGCCCAGGGCGACCAAACCCACGAGACTTACGCCGATCCAGGCGAGAATTTTCTTAAATTTAACTGCCATCGAATTCCTCCTTTAAATAGAGAAAGAGCTCCCGCCGATCTTCCTTCCGGGCCGGTTTTTTCTCTAGCTTCAATCGCTCTTTAATCCAGGCCGAATCCGCGCGGCTGCTCCAGACCTCGGCCAGCAATTCGTCCCGACTGCCGTTCTCCCGAAGGAAAACAGCCGGCAGGTTCACCAACCCTGCGAGACGGTCCTTCTGGAGGCGCACCAGGCCGAGGTCGAGAAGGACGGCCGATAACCCGAGGATGAAAAAAGCCGAAACCGCCTTCCATTGGAGCGGCGTCCAGAAGGCCGCCGGCGCTTTCCTCTTTTCCGGAACGGAAGATATCCTATCCCTGAGTCCGGGGGGAGGAGGTCTGAGGGCGAACCTTTTCAGGAATTCTTCCGGATCCACTTTTCTTGTCATCTCATCTCCTCCAAAAGAGACCGGAGCTTATCTATTCCGTTCCGATAGCGGCTGGCCGCTGTGTAGAGAGGAATGCCGCAGACCGCGGCGACCTCCTTAAAAGTCAGTCCCTCCAGGATTTTCAGGACGATGACCTCCCGCTGCTCGGCCGGGATCTGAGCGAGAGCTTTGGCGGCCAGGTCTTCCTCCTCGAGGCTGGGGCCGGAGAGAGCTCCCCGTATGGCCTCCTGCACATCCTGGACTTTACGCGTTCCCGCCCGGTCACGGAACCGATTTTCCAGAAACCGGTTGGCTTCGTTGCGGGCCGCCCTTAGCACGTAAGCCGCCTGGTTGCGGACGAGGTGTCGGCGCAGGGAATGCCGGGCCAGGCGCAAGAACACCTCCTGGAAGACATCCTCGGCGTCGCAGCGGGAGCCCAGTTTCATGACCAGATAGCCAAAAATCTTTCCGCCGTGCCGGTCGTAGATCTCCTGGATATTCATATCAACAGGCTTCCTGCCGAATATCCCAGAGAGACGACATCATCCATATAGACCCCGGAGGCCGCGGTTTTTGTCACTCGATTCCATTTATATCACACCCTAGTCCAGGAGGGGCGCTTGAATTTTTCGCCCGAAAAGACGACAATATAACGGGTACGGAAAGCCGCCGAGATTGAATTAATTTCCTACTATTTATATAATTTCTATAGATTAAATAGAGTATTAAAGAAAGGAGCCAAGATGAGAAAAGCGACTGTTCTCTGCACCGTCCTCCTGATCCTGGCCGCGCCGGCTTTTTCCGGAGTGGTTAAAAAGACCAAGTCCGACGTCACCTTCCGCGGGTTCGGCAAGTTCAGCCTGGCCCACAGCGACAAGCTGACCGCCGAACAAAGATGGTCCAACTCTCTGAGCGATTTCAAAGGTCAGGGACTGGCCGGAGGCCTGGCCGCTAAGACCATCCTCAGGTCGGGAGACACGGGCGAGATCATCGACCTGCCGGGCTCGACCGTTTACCGGCTGGACAACAAAAAGAAAGAGTACACCGTCAGCCCGATCGAGAAGCTGAAAGAGGAAATGGCGGGAAAAGAAGAAGCCAAGGAAGAAACCAAGGAAGAGCAAGAAGCCGAAAGCAAGATCAAAATTACCAAGAACGAATTCAAAGTCGAGGACACGGGAGAGGAATCCACGATCAATAACTTCTCTGTCCACAAGTACCTGGTCCTCTGGCTCCTCGAATGGGAAAACACCGAGACCGGGGAAAAGGGGGCCAGCCGCCTGGAGACGCTTACCTGGACGACGCCGTTCGACGGCACCCTCGAGAAAGCTCAGGAAGAGGAAATGAAGTTTTCCCGCGCCTACCTGGAAAAAATCGGCATCGATATGGGGAAGAAGGAGCAGGACGTCCTGGGCACCAGCTGGATGGCCCTCCTGGACTCATTCGGCCAGGCCAAGGGCCGTCCACGGCAAGACAACTCCAAGGCCGCAGCTGAAATGCAGAAGATCAAGGGGTATCCGATCGTCATCGACGGCAAGTATTTCGTCAGCGGCGAGAGACCGGCCGGTGCGGCGGCGGAAGCAGAGGAGCAGCCAGCTCCCACGGATGTCAAGGGGCGCCTGGGCGGCCTGCTCAAGAAGACCATAAAGAAAAAACCGGCGGATACAGGGGCCGGCGCCAACGAGCCCACCCTTGCCTATCGCACCGAGGTCCTCGAGATTTCGACCCCCGACCTCGGCAGCGGCGATTTTCAGGTGCCGGCAGGATATAAGAAAAAGGGCTGATCTCCGCGCCCCGTTCTGCGGGGAGAATTCCCCGTCTTCTTTAGAACTTGCTACTGTTGAAAAAGGCTGGGGCATTTAATAAGATGAGCCCAGCCTGAGCATGCGCGAAATCCGCTTTCCCCTTCTCTCTACAGGGCTTTGGATATTGACGGGTCTCCTTTATTCCTTTCTTTTCAGCCTGAACGCGCACGGTCTGCCATACGTTTCGCCGAGTGCCCCTTCGCAGGTCCCCGGCCCAGATAAATACATCCTGACCTTTGCCCCGCGTCCCGGACAAACGCTCGTCTACAGCCTGCAGAGCCGGATGAACGCGGAGGGGCAGGGCTTCATCGGGAGAAGCCTGTCCATGAACACTCAAGCATCCGGCCAGATCGACCTGGCGGTCAGGCAGGTCAGCACGGACCAGGTGTTCGCCGAGCTTTCCTCGCCGGGGATTCGGGTATCGGTCATGGCCCTCGGCCGGCAGGACGACTTCACACTAGAGGCTCCTCCCGAGGACCCAGTCCGGGTCATCTTCGACAAGACCGGGCGGATCCGGGATGTCCAGAATGTCGAGGCGCTCGAAGACCAGAACAGGATGAACTTCTCCATCCTCGAGGTGTTGCGCAACTTCCTGCCGTCCTACCCGGATAAACCGTTGGCGGTCGGCGATTCCTGGCAGGACCACAAGCGGATGATGGTTCCATTCGAGGGGATGAACCTGACAATCGAGGTCGAGGTCACGTTCACGCTCGACGCCGTTATGCCCTCGGCGCAGGGACGGCTGGGGCTCGTCACGGCCGCCTACGCAGTCAACCTTTCAGGCGCCAGGGCCCTCGAGGAAGTCGCCGGGATATTCAAGGGCCGGGGAACGGGCTCCGGAAACCTACATCTGCTCCTGGACGCCGGCTATTTCACTGAATACGCGCTGGACTACTCCGTCGACGGCTCGATGGCCATCCGCCAGGGCGAAACCGATCTGGCCGCCTGGCCGTTCACCCTCAGCGTCAATACCTCGCTCTCTCTGCTGGAATGGCGAGAATAGAAATTATTGCGTTTCCATAATTAGGGGCGGATGCTGAGCTGGTTGTCTCAAAATTGAAAATCTCAGAGCCCTCCAGGAAAAATGTCCGTTTTTCCGGAAAATAGAAGGGGAAGCCGGGGGCTGAGTTCCCCGGCTCCCCCGAGATCTGCTGCCGATTAACGAAAGAAGAAGGGCCGAGACCAGGAAGAAACGGTTGAGGAGAAAATAGGTCTCGTTTCTTAGGAAAACCCGGAAAATCAGGAAAAAAAGCGCCAGGCAGACACCGCTTTCCACGACGTATCGCAGCAAATCGTTCATTAGTTCCTCCCCTTTTGTCTTACGATCTGCTCGTTCAGAAGCTTGCGGAT
>CAZYWP010000126.1:8340-9461 GCA_964651495.1 uncultured Eubacteriales bacterium
AAACGCAGATGACTTCCCAAGTCTTGCAGCCCGTTATTTCCGCACCGCCGATTTCGTCATCGTCGAAGGAGGCTACGGGGTCAAGGGCTTAAAAACGATCGAGGTCCTGCCGAAAGGAAGGCCCGCAAAAGTGCAATGTAGCCGGAAGGACCTGATTGCCGTGGTCTCTCTGTCGAAGGTGGATATCGCGCGTCCGGTTTATCGCCCCGGCCAGGTCGGAGAGATCGCCGATTTATTGGTGTCCGAACTCCCCGCGGTTCAGATGCCCGTGAGCCTCGAGGTGGACGGCCGGCCCCTGCCGCTCAACGCCTTTGTTCAAAAAATGATCGAAAATGTCGTCGCCGCCATGGTCGAATCTCTGCGCGGCGTCGGGGAAGGCCCAGGTCAAATCGCGCTGTCGGTGACGAGGAGAAAGAGCAAAGTTAAGAAACGCTAAATGCGGCGTCGGTCTTACTCTGGACCCTCGGCCAGCTCTCCCGCTGACCTCAGGCGAGGCCGCGGCCCATCCTGCGCAGGCCTTCGAGGCAGCCTTTGATGTTTTCCATCGGGTTTGTGCCCGTCTCGTGCTCGACGATATACCACACGGTGCCGCCCGTGGTCTCGCAGATCTCGAAGACTTGCTGCCAGCGGACGTCGCCCTGGCCGATGACGGCTCCCTCCGGCCCGCCGTGCTCCTTCAGGTGGACGGTAGTCGACCGCCCGGGATACTTCTTCAGGATCGCCACCGGATCGCCGCCTCCCGCCATGCAATTGCCCGTATCGAGCTGCATGACGACATCCGCGTTCGTGTTATTAAAGAAAATCTCCCAGGAAGTGAGATCGCCGAGCTTGTTGAAGTCTCCAGCATGGGCGTGATATCCCACCCGCATGCCCAGTGTTTTGGCTTTGGCGGCGGTCTCGTTAAAGCGTTTGGCCATGTCCAGCCATCCCTGAGCGTCCTTGACGGACAGGCTGGGGACGATGAGGTAAGGATTGCCCAGGATGGAGTGAAGCTCGGCCGTCGCCTTCAAGGTCTCACCGCTGATGGCGTCCAGCCCTGTGTGCGTGCCGCAGCATTTCAGGCCGTTATCGTCCAGGAGCTTCCGCAGCTCCCGGGGATTTTTCTCCCACCCGTAGTAGCC
>CAZYWP010000127.1:0-7154 GCA_964651495.1 uncultured Eubacteriales bacterium
GCCCGGGGCAACAGACAGCCTGATTGCGCAAAGTCACCGAGATAATCGCGGAATCCCGGAGCGAGGTTTTTTCTCCAGGGATTCTCCAAGCGTGGCGATCTCAATTCGTTATGCTGTCCCTGCCCTTGATAAGTCCCCTTTTGACCATAATCGCGTGGATTTTGGAAGCCCGATCCTCGATGTATTCTGTCCCGCTCAGCGGGTTGTACCGTCTCGGGCTGGGGAGCACGACAGCCAGATGCGCAGCCTCAATAGGGTCAAGATGGGAGGCGGGTTTTCCATAATATTGCCGGGCGGCCGCCTCCGCACCAAATATTCCGTTTCCCCATTCGACCACGTTTAGGTAGAGCTCAAGGATCCTTTTTTTGGTCAGCGTCCTCTCCAGCCTCCAGGCCAGGATGAATTCCCGCAATTTCCGGAGCGGATTTTTGGATGGCGAAAGGTAAAGGTTTTTGGCCAGCTGCTGGGTGATCGTGCTGCCGCCGTACCGCCACGTTTTTTTCTTAAGGTTTTTCTCCAGGGCGGTCCGGATGGCGTCGAGGTCGAATCCCCTGTGCCCCCAGAACTTATCGTCCTCGGCGATGATGACGGCATAGACGAGATAGGGGGAAATATCGGAAAAAGACACCCAGGTCTGGCTGATCGCTTCGGACTTCCGCTGCGCTTTGGCTGTCTTGATGCGGAACTTCATAAAAGAGGTCAGTTGGGGGTTTTCTTTTTCCAGGTATGAGACGCTGGGAAAAATGAAGCTGTAGCCGATTTCCAGCAGGAGTGCGGCCGGGAGGATGAAGAGGCCGGCTTTTAAGACTTTCTGCAGCTTGACTCTGCCCATCTTAACCTGATGATAACTCATCTCGCCCGGGCATTCAAAAGCGGAAACATTTCTCTACCGCCGATTCAACCCGGAGCGATCGGTTGACATCGGACTAGGCTGGTGGTATACGCAAACCTCTGACCGATTAAAGAAGAAGGATTGATCGGAAAAGGAAGGGACGCTGGAGGGTTTTCCCATTTCAGCCTGGAGCATTCGGTAGAGAACGCTTAAAGAGGAGTGATATCGATGATTACCCGTCGCAGCTTCCTTAAGATCGGCGGACTCTCGGTCGCCCTGTCCGGCATGGTTGATGAGGTTTTCAGCCAGACCCAGACGGCTGAGATGCCCCCACTCAAAAACATGGTGACTGAGGTCAAGCCCTTGACGGCCGAAGACTATGCGTCCCGGCAGGAAAAGGCGCGCCGGCTGATGGCCGAAAACAAGATGGACGGGCTGTTTATCGAAGGCGGCGTCAACCTCGTCTATTTCGCCAACGTCAGCTGGTGGCGGAGCGAAAGAACCTTCGGGGCGGTTTTCAATAGAAAGGGAAATCCGATCTGGGTCTGCCCCGCCTTCGAGCGGAAGAGAGCCGAGGAACTGATCACCGCCGGCCAGGAAATCCGGACCTGGGAAGAGCACGAAAGCCCCTATGCAGCGATCGGCGGGATCATGAAGGACCTGGGCGCCGGGGCCGGCCGGCTCGGCGTGGACCCGTCCATGAGGGCCTTCATCTGGCACGGCCTGCGCCGGGATGCGTCCGCGCTCGACCTCGTCGACGGCACGGTCATAACGGACGGCTGCCGGGGCGTCAAGACGGCCAAGGAAATCGCTTACCTGGACCTGGCCAATCAGATCACCAAGCTGGCCTACCGTGAAGGCTTCAAGCAGATGCGGGAAGGCATGACAGCCCGGGAGCTGGGCGCGGCGTTCAGCAGCGCCCAGCAGAAGATGGGGGTGAGCGGCGGAGGCGGCCCGGCTTTCGGCCCCAACACGGCCTTTCCTCACGGTTCGACGTCCATTCGCCACCTTCAGCGGGACGATGTCGTCCTGGTGGACGGCGGATGCGGTGTCGAAGGCTTCCGCTCGGATGTCACCCGCACCGTCTTTTTCGGCCGGCCCAGCGACAAGCAGCGCCGCGTCTGGGACGTGGTGAAGAAAGCGCAGACCGCGGCCCTCCAGGCCGCCCGGCCGGGCGCCACCTGCGAATCCGTCGACCGGGCGGCGCGGCGGGTCATCGAGGAGGCCGGGTTCGGCCCCGGCTACACGTACTTTACCCATCGCCTCGGGCACGGGATCGGGATGGAAGGGCATGAATATCCGTACCTGGTTCGGGGGAACACCCTGAAGCTCGAACCGGGAATGACGTTCAGCAACGAGCCCGGGATCTATATTTACGGCGAGTTCGGCGTGCGCATTGAGGACTGCATGGTCATCACCGAAGACGGCGCTCGCTTCCTGGGCGGTATGGAGGCGACCGCCTTCGACAAGCCCTTCGGGGAATGAGATATATGAGGACACAAGACAAAATTCGAAGAAATTCTCCCTGCCCTCAGCTTCGGGCGGCCCGATAGAAAGGAGATCGGAATGAAAAATTGCAGCCTTCGTCGGATCTCGCGGGCGGTTTCTCTGTGCTCTCTGTTGCTCCTGGGCTTATCTCTCACCGCGGCCCAGGAGACTGCCAATGTCCAGGACTGCAAACAGATTCTCCCTGAAAAAGAGCGAGCCCTGGTCGTGAACGAGTGGCTGAAGTGGCGGCTGGACAACATCATCCCCCGGCTGATGCGGCGCGAAGGGATCGATATGTGGCTCGTCATCAACCGTGAGTATAATGAAGATCCCGTTTATCTCAGCCTCGTCCCGGAGCCCACAATGTCGGCGCGGCGGACATCCATCCTGATTTTTCACGACCTCGGCCCGGAGAAGGGAGTAGAACGGCTGACGGGAAGCTACTACGGCGTCGGCGAATGGTACAAGCCAGCCTGGACGGATAAAAAGAAAAAGCAGTTCGAAAGCCTGGCTGAAGTTATCAAGTCCAGAAACCCGAAAAAAATTGGGATCGACGTCTCCGACGACTGGGCCTTTGGCGACGGCCTGACCGCCAGCCTGAAAGCGAAATTGGAGAACGCCCTGGGCCCGGAATACTCCTCCCGCCTGGTCTCGGCCGAGCGGTTGTGCGTGGGCTGGCTGGAAACGCGAAGCCCCCAGGAGCTGAGTGTCTATCGGCATATCGCCGGCATCGCCCACGACATCATCGGCGAATTCTTCTCCAACCGGGTGATCACGCCCGATGTCACCTCGACCGAGGACGTGGTCTGGTGGATCCGGCAGCGGATCACCGACCTTGGCCTGGAGACCTGGTTCCAGCCGTCGATTTCCATCCAGAGGAGCAAGCAAGAGGCGGTCAAATACGCCGGCGGCCGGATGGTGGTCCGGCGCGGCGACGTCCTGCACTGCGACGTCGGAATCAAGTATCTGGGATTGTGCACCGACATGCAGCTTCAGGCCTATGTCTGCATGATCGGGGAGAACGACGCGCCCGAGGGGTTGAAGGAAGCGCTGCGAAGAGCGAATCGGGTTGCCGATATTTTCATGGGGGAATTCATAACCGGACGCACGGGCAATGACATCGTCGCCGCGGCCATGAAGATGGGGGAGGCGGAAGGCCTGCGGCCGCTCATCTATTCCCATCCCCTCGGCGTTCACGGACACGGTGCCGGCTGCACCGCCGACGCCCGGCCGCCGGAATCCGCCCCCGAGGACATCAAACAACGCGGTGAATACCCGCTCTACCCTGATACCGCCTATGCCATCGAGTTCAGCAGCACGACGGCCGTCCCGGAATGGGACAACCAGGATGTCCGGATCGGGTACGAGGAGACGGGCGTTTATACCGAGGCCGGCTGCAAATTCGTCGACGGCCGCCAGACAAAATTTTACCTGATCAGGTAAAATAGTATTTCAACAGATAAAATAGACCTGGATACTCTTTCTAAGGAGGCCATCCATGCCCACGCGAATCATGGGAATTTTGATCGTCTTCGTCCTTTGGACAGCTCTTCCCGGGCTCAGCCAAAGCGAAGACAACACCCTCACCCTTTCCCTCGAGGAATGCATTCTGAAAACGATGAAGAACAACCTGGGGCTGGCCGTGGAAATCCTCAGCCCGAGAATCGCCGATGCCGCTGTCTCTCTCGCCGGCGAAAAATTCATGCCTGCCACATTATTCAACTTCAATAAGCAGGATACCAGCTCAGCCTCGTATTCATTCCTGGACGCCTCAGAGACGGTCTCCACCCTGCAAAACGATTACTCCGTCCAGGTCTCCCAGCTCATTCCCACAGGCGGCAATTTCCTCTTGAGCCTGAGCACCTACATGACCGACACCAACAGAAGAGCCACGACCATCAATCCCCGTTACGGAAGCACGCTCCGCCTGACTTTCAGCCAGCCCCTGTTGAGGGACGTGGGGTTCAAAATGAGCCGGCGGGAAATTACCGCCGCTCAATACAGCCGGGACATCTCCGAGCTGAATCTCGGCGCCACTCTGGAGGAGACGATCTTCAGGGCCAAGAACACCTACTGGAACCTGGTTTACAGCCTGGAAAACCTGGAAGTGCGCCGGCAATCCCTGAAATTGGCCCAGGAACTGCTGGAGAAAAATAAGGCTGAAATCGAGGCCGGCACCCTGCCCCCGATCGAGATCCTGACCGCCCAGGCGGATGTCGCCGTCCGGCAGGCGGACATCCTCGAGGCCGAGGCGATGGTCAAGAACAATGAAGACCTCCTCAAAACCATCATGAACCTGGGCGCCGAATTCCAGAACTCCGAGATCGTGACCATCATCCCCACGGACCATCCCTCCGTCATCAAAGAAGAGATCAGCCTTGACAGCGCTCTGTCGGTGGCCATGAACAAGCGGCCCGACCTTCAGGTCACCCGGGTCGACCTGAAAAACAGGGAGCTCGATTTAAGCTTTGCCCGGAACCAGCTTTTTCCCGACCTTCGTCTTCAAGCATCCTACTGGAGCCCGGGGATTTCAGGGGACCAGATTCTGTACGAGGGAGGGAATGCCCTGACAGGCAAGATCATCGGCCGAGTTCCCGGCAAAAGCACCGATGCCTTCAAGGATGCCTTTGATTTCAAATACAAGAACTGGTCTGTCGGCGTGGCGCTCTCTTTTCCCTTGAGCAATCTTCTCTCCCGGGCCTTCCACGCCCAGGCAAAGCTCAACCTGGAGCAGGCGGAGCTGAAGCTTCGGAGTTTGGAGCAAGAGGTCTTTCTGGAGCTCAAGACGGCCGTTCGGGCCGTCCAGACCAACTATCAGCGGATTGAAGCCTACAGGGCCGCCAGGGAGCTCGCCCAGAAAAAACTGGAGGCCGAGGAGGAAAAATTCAAGGTCGGCCTGAGCACGAATTATTTTATCCTCCAGTACCAGAGGGACCTGGCCAGCGCGCAGATCATGGAACTCAAGGCGGTTGTGGATTATAATATATCCTTAGCCGATCTCAACAGAGTTCAAGGGACCGGCCTGGAGGCTGAAAGCCTCGGCCTCGGAAATTATCTGAAAGAAAAAAACGGGAGAAGCTGAAAACTTGAGCGAAATCGACCGCATTCAAGCCGGCCGCCGCTAGGAATTGGACTTCTCCGCCTGGAAGAGAAAAACTATGCCGAGACAGTTTATTAGAAAAATTTTTAAAGGCAAGAACGCGATCCTCACCGTCCTTGCCATCCTCATCCTGGGTTTCCTGGGTTGGGAAATCTACCACCGGGCGGTTGCCTCCGGCGGGAATCCGGCGGCGGGCCAGAGGGGAGTCTCCGTGGCCGTCGAAATCGGGCCGATCGAAAGGGGATCCATCAAAGACATGGGCCAGTTTACCGGGACTTTGATTCCGAAATCCAACGTCACGGTGGCGCCGAAGATCTCAGGGAAATTGAATCAACTCCTGATCGATATCGGCGACCCGGTGAGGCGCGGCCAGCTGGTGGCCGTGCTCGAGGACGAGGAATATCAACAGCAGATGCTTCAGGCAGAGGCCGACCTCCGTGTAGCCAGGGCCAATCTCGAAGAGGCCAGGAGCTCCCTGGAAATCTCCAAACGGGACCTGGAGCGGGCCAAAACGCTCCATGAAAAGGGGATTCAATCGGACTCCCAACTGGACGCTGTTGTCGCCCAGCATGATGCCCAGAACGCCCGTTACGAAGTCGCGATGGCCCAGCTGGCCAACCAGGAGGCGGCCCTGGAGAGCGCCAAGGTCCGCCTGTCCTACACCCGGATCAGGGCTTCCTGGGAAAAGGGGAGCGATACCCGGTACGTGGGAGAGAGGTTCGTCGATGAGGGAGCCATGCTGTCTCCCAATACGGCCATCCTCTCGATCATCGAACTCCGGCCGATTACCGCGGTCGTTCATGTCACCGATCGGGATTATTTTCGTCTGCAGACCGGGCAGAAAGCGGAGATCACGGGCAGCGCCTTTCCGGGAGAAGTCTTCAGCGGCCGGGTGGTCAGGATCGCCCCGCTGCTCAAGGAGACCTCCCGGGAAGCCAGAGTTGAGATTGAAATCGAGAACCCGAAAGAGCTTCTCAAGCCGGGGATGTTTATCACCACCCAGATTGAATTCGCCAGTCGCGGAGAGGCCACGATCGTGCCCTTGAGCGCCCTGGTGAACAGAGCCGGTCAGCAGGGAATCTTTCTCGCCGATATAGAGAATAAGAAGGCCCTGTTCAGACCGGTCAAAGTCGGCATCGTCGAGGGCGAACGCGCGGAAATCCTCGATCCGCCACTCGGTTCCGGATATGTGGTCACCCTGGGCCATCATCTTCTCGAGGACGGAACGGCCATCGTTCTTCCCCAGAATGCCCCTCCTTCTTCAGAGGCGAAACCCGATGCCGCCCTGAAGCCGGCCGGAAGCAAGGAGAGCTCCCCAGGAGTGAAAAGATGAGCCTGTCGGAATTCTCGATTAAACGGCCGATCTTCACGATTATGCTGACCTTGGTGGTCATCGCCGTCGGCTTGGTCTCGATCACCCGTCTTCCCGTCGACCTGATGCCGGAGATCATCTTTCCCACTCTCAACATCTCCACCTCTTACGAAAATACCGGGCCGGAAGAAATCGAGGAGTTGATCACCCGGCCGATTGAAGAAGCGATGAGCGCCGTGCCGGGCGTGGAAGAGGTTTTTTCCGTCTCTTCGGAGGGAAGCAGCTCAGTCAGGGTGATGTTTTCCTGGAGTGTAGACCTGGATGCCGCCGCCGATGACGTCCGGGAACGTCTCGACCGGGTGATCGGCCGCCTGCCCGAGGACGTCAACAGGCCGACGCTCCGGAAATTCGACCCGGCCCAG
>CAZYWP010000127.1:7254-9095 GCA_964651495.1 uncultured Eubacteriales bacterium
TGCCCATGGTATTCATCCGCGGAATGTCGGGCATCATGTTCAAACAGTTGGCCTACGTGGTCAGTTTTGCCAACCTCTGCGGACTCTTTGTCGCTTTGACGCTGGTTCCGATGCTTTCCAGCCGGCTTCTTCGGGTGACGCAGCTGGCCAATCCTCATCCCAAAAAAAGGAGAGAGAGAATCAGCCTCCTGTTCCCCCGGTTTTTCCGGAGCCTGGAAAATAACTATAAGAAGCTCCTTCACTACTCTCTTGATCATCGCCTCCAGGTTTTGGGCATCACCGTTGCGCTTCTGGCCGGAAGCATCGCCCTGATCCGGCTCGTGGGAAGTGAATTCATGCCCGCCACGGATGAGGGAGAAGTGAGGGTTTCGGTGGAAATGGAAGTCGGCACCAGGCTCAATCTCATGGATGAAAAATTCCGGGCGATTGCGCAGATCATCCGGAAGGAAGTTCCGGAGAGGGTGAGCATCGAAGAAAGCTTCGGCGGAGGAGGGTGGCGGAGCGGCGCCAACACGGGAAATTTCACCCTCAAGCTCAAGCGCAAATCCGAACGCTCGAGGTCGAGCGAACAAATTGCTACCGACCTCAGGAGCAAGCTGGCCGGCATCCCTGGCGTCATTATCAGGACCAGGGCGAGCGGCGGCCAGATGATGTTCGGCATGCGGGGAGGAGGAGGGCAGGAAAGGGTCCAGGTGGAAATCCGGGGCTATGACCTTAAGGTTGCCGAAGCCCTGGCCCAGCAGGTCAGAATGATTGTCGAGAAAGTCGAAGGCATCACCGATATCCGAGTCAGCCGTGAGGTCGGAAACCCGGAGGAGCTCTTCGTCATCGACCGGGAGGCCGCGGCCGACATGAAACTCTCGGTGAGCCAGATCGGCCAAACCGTCCAGACGGTGCTGATGGGGACCCAGGCCAGCCTCTTCCGGGAGGCCGGGCGAGAGTTTCGCATCCTCGTCAAGGTCAAAGACTCGGAACGAATGGATGTCCCAGATATCCTCAACCTGACCCTGACCAACGCGGACGGAGAACAGGTCAGCCTCCGCAACGTCGTGAATGTCCGGCCGCGGCGCGGACCGGTCCGAATCGAAAGGAGAGACCGAGACCGGGTCGTGACGATCTCGGGCGAAATGGCCGGACGAGACCTGGGCTCAGTTCTGGGTGACGTCCGGGAAGGCCTCCGTTCGGTCCCCCTTCCGAGAAATTTCAGCATCGCCTTTACCGGGGACTTTGAGGAACAGCAGAAGGCGTTCCGGGAACTCCTGCTAAGCATCATTCTCGCTTTGATGCTCGTTTACATGATCATGGCCATGCTCTACGAATCAATCCGCGACCCGTTTATCGTCATGTTTTCGGTCCCCCTGGCGGCCATCGGTGTCGTCCTGATGCTCTTCCTTACCAGGACGACGTTCAACGTCCAATCGTACATCGGATGCATTATGTTGGGGGGCATCGTCGTCAATAACGCGATCATTCTTGTGGATTATACCAACCTTCTCCGGCGCCGGGACAAGATGCCCTTGCGGGTAGCGATTGAGGAAGCAGGACGGCGCCGTCTTCGGCCCATCCTGATGACGGCCTTCACCGCCGTCATGGCCACGATTCCGCTCGCCCTTGGTCTCGGAGAAGGCGGTGAAGCCCAGGCGCCCCTCGCCCGGGCCGTCATCGGGGGCTTGACAAGTTCAACCCTGATCACCCTGGTGGTTGTCCCCGTCATCTATTCTCTTTTCGAGGGCCGCCGGGAAAAAAGAAAACAAGAAGGTTAAGCTTTTCTTCTACACTTTTTGGGCGGGAAAGGCGGCCGATTCACAGGGGACTCCGGATAGACAGAGGGCGCAGCCGAG
>CAZYWP010000128.1:0-8902 GCA_964651495.1 uncultured Eubacteriales bacterium
CTCCACGTCCGGAATTTACGGCTCATTCTAAATGTCAACCTGATTTTTGTCAAGGCTAAGAGGGCTACTTTCCCCTTCAGAAAATTTCACCCCTGATTTCATCCAAAGGGGTGATTGACCGCCGCTTCCGGCCATGGCATTTTGGGTTCGAAAAAGGAAAAGGAAGCGGAAATGCTGTCTAAACCCTCGCCGTTTCAACCGGACAGGAGCGAGCGGAAGGACCAGATCTTCAACCTCCCCCTCCCGACGCTCGTGGAAGGCCGTGATGCCTGGGGCAAGCCCTTTCAGGAAAAAACCGTGCTCTACTATATCAGTCACCGCGGGGCCTCCTTCAACCTCGGCAGATCCATTGCTCTGGGGGCCAAACTGAAGCTGATGATCGACCTCCCGCCTTCTTTGGCCGAGGAAACGAACCTAAAACTGGTCATCAACGGAAAAGTGGCCCTTGTCGAAACCAACAATTCCCAGCCGGCGAAACAACGGATCTCACTGCGTTTCGAGAATCGCTATTTCATTAAAACAGATGGCTGAAATTAGCCTTGATGGATGACTGCCATGGCAAAAAAATCACCCTTCGAATCATCCCTGGAAGGGATTGAACTCAGGGAGCCGATGACGGAAAATCGCATTCCGGACATGAACGCAAAGGAAGAAGACTTCAAACCCTCCCTCCCTGGCGCGGCCAGAGCTGAAAAGAGAGAGCGGGCCTTCGAGCTCTCTCTTCCCGCTGTGGTGACGGGATTGGACGCGGAGGAGAATAGGTTCCGGGAAAAAACGCTGCTCTTCTCGATCAGCTCGGAAGAAGCCACCGTCTGGCTGAAATCCAGAGTCCTGCCCGGCTCCAAGCTGGATGTTTCCCTGGAAATCCCGAAAACACTCATCCTCGAAAATCACCTCAAGCTCCAGCTCTCCGGAACCGTGATCATTACCCAGGCGAATTCCGAACGCAACGGGAAAAAACAGCTCGTCTCTCTCCGTCTGGATAAAAGATTCAAACTCCTTCCCATCCCCTTAAGCGTTAACTAGCTTCCTTCCTCAGGCTCCGGCTACCAGCCTAGCTCACACGGCCAAGGCACCCCTCAGGTGATAGTCTCCAAACCTCATAAACAGAGACGCTTTTGACCCCCACTTCTCTTGACAATAGAACGGCGATTTAATAAAATTGCGCCGGGATGAGAAATTGTTTCTATTGGCCATGGGGTTAAAGCGAAATCAAAAAGCGAGAGAATTATGAACAAGAAGGCAACACCCGCGGAAGAAAAAAAGATAAAAATCCTCATCTTCTGTCCGTCGGAGATCATCCTTTCCGGCATCCTCAAGGCCATGGAGCCTGACACGGGGATCGAGATCGCCAACGTGGAGAAGAACACGATCGAAAGTTTCATGGACTCGATTAAAAAACTGAAGCCTCAGGTCATTCTCTTTGCTAACACCGAGCCTCTTCCCAACATGCGTGAGATTTGCAAAGCCATCAGGGAGATCTCCAAGCTGCAGAGCAAAACCCAACTGCTGATCATGGGCAGCATCCCCTCGCACGAGGAAATCGTCGGCCTGATCAATGCCGGCGCCAGGGGCTACTTCGACCTAACCGACCCTGCCGGGCAGCTGTCCGAGGCCATCCGTGTCATCGAAAAAGGCGAGATCTGGCTGCCGCGGGACAAGATGAGCAGCATCATGGACCGGATCATTTCCGTGGTCGGAAGGGACCTCAAAGAAAAGACTCTCGACCAACTCACGCCCACCGAATTCCAGGTTCTCCGCCTGATCGGCCAGGGAAAGAGCAATGACGAAATCGCTGGAACCCTTTTTATCAGCAAAAACACCGTCCGCTCCCACATCAAGAGCATCTATGCCAAGCTTGACACCCACAGCCGGCTGCAACTCGCTCTTTATGCCATCAATTCTGCCTTATTTTAGAGTATACAGGAAAGACAGAGGTCGGGATGAAAAAATCTCCAAAAGCGAAAAAAAACATATCCGTTCCTTCCGTCCAGGCCAACCGCCGCCGGGAGTGGCGTTTTGACCTTCCCCTGCCGACCACGATCGAAGGCCAGCTTCCGCAGGGAAAAAAATTCAAGGAGCTGACGACAATCAAAAACATCAGTTCCACCGGGGCTTATTTCTGCCTTGATTCGGGTGTGATCGTCGGTTCCAAGCTTAACCTGATGATCGACCTGCCGTCTCAATTGACCGAAGGGAAAAGCATCAAGCTCAACCTCGGCGGCATCACCGTGCGCCTCGAGGAGCCGCAAAAAGAGGGGAAAAAACAGGGCGTGGCCATCCGCTTCATCAGGGATTTTCATTTCGTCGAGGCCGGGAAAAAAAAGAAGCCCGAATGATCTGTTCCTTCCTGCCTTGACCAGTTCTGTTTTCCTGGCGGGTTGAGAGCAGCCATAGACTCATGCTGATCGTCGCCCTAACGGGGGGAATTGCCACCGGCAAATCGGTCATCGCCGCAATCCTCAAAAAGCGGGGCTGCTACATTCATGAGGCCGACCGCATCGCCCGCGAACTGATGAAGCCCGGCCGGCCGGCCTGGCAGGCCGTGGCCCGCCATTTCGGCTCCCGTATCCTCAATCCTGACGGGACGATCAATCGTCCGCGGCTGGGCCAGATCGTCTTTTCCAACAAGGCCGAACGGGAATTCCTCAACCGGCTCATGCATCCGCTCGTCCTGGCCAGGAAAAAACAGGCCGTCCTCCGGCTGGAGAAAGCCGGCCGGCATAAGATCTTCGTTTCCGAGGCCGCCCTCACCATCGAGTCCGGATTTCTTCCCTTTTTCGACAAGATCATTGTGGCCGACTGTCCGGAAGAGATCCAGGTCCAGAGGCTGATGGAGAGAGATGGATTGAGCCTCCAGGACGCCAGGAAGAGAATCCGCAGCCAAATGCCCGCCGTTGAGAAACTCAAGTACGCGGATTATGGCCTCGACACTTCCGGGTCCCTGGAGCAAACCGCCCGGCGGACAGAATGGGTATACAGGAAGCTCCTCCGCGCCTACCGGAATAAACAGAAAAATAGGGCCGCCAGCGGCGGATGAAATTGAGGAGGGCGGCTATTTTTCGAGCTTGTTCTTGAGTTCCTGGCCGGAACGGAACTTGATCCGCTTTCCCTTTTCGATCTTGATCTGTTTTTTCCGTCGGATGTCCCGTCCATAGCCGGTTTTTTTATCAACCACCCGGAAGCTGCCAAAGCCCCGGATTTCGATCTTCTGATTCTTGGTCAAGGATTCCTTCAGGGTATGCAAGATGGCATCCACGATGAGAAGCGATTTTGCCCTGTTGAATTCAGAACTCTTCTCGATAGCAAGGGCGATATCGTTCTTGATCATGTGAAGCTCCTTCGATCCAGGTGGACGCGAGATATAATTAATGAATCAGGATCAAAAAGTCAAGACGAATTGTTGACTTGGGCAGGGGTAGTTCCTATAATGATTCCAGAGTGTTGAAAAAAATTCTCCCCCTTTTTCTGGCGGCTCTATTTGTCCACCCCGCCTCGGCTTCGATCTTAAAAATCACCGTCGCCGCGCCGATCCATCCGATTTCTTCCGAATACATCGTCCAGGCCATCGACCGGGCTGAAAAGGAGGACGCCAGGCTGCTGATCTTGGTCCTGGATACGCCGGGCGGGCTCGACTCCTCGATGCGGGAAATCATCGAGCGAATTCTGAGCTCGAAGGTCCCGATCGCCACATTTGTCGCGCCCAGCGGGGCCCGGGCAGCTTCAGCCGGTTTTTTCATCGCCGTGGCCAGCGACATTATCGCCATGGCACCGGGAACAAGCACCGGGGCGGCCCATCCCGTTGGAATCTCCATCACCGGACAGAGCATGGACAAGACCATGGAGGAAAAGGTCACCAACGACGCGGTCTCCTACATCAAGACACTGGCGGAGAAGCGGGGAAGGAACATCCAGCTGGCCGAAGACGCCGTCCGGAAGAGCCTTTCCTACACGGAAAAAGAAGCCCTCGATCAGGGGCTGATCGATATGGTTGCCAAGAACGAGGAGGAAATCATCAGCCGCTTTGACGGCCGGACCCTGCGGCGGTTCGATGGAGAGGAAATCAGGCTTGAACTCAAGGGCGAGCCGGTCGTCGCCGTCCCCATGACCGGCCGGCAGAAATTTCTGCTCACCATCTCCAACCCCAACCTGGCTTACATTCTGCTGATGGTCGGACTGCTCGGGCTTTACTTCGAGTTCTCCAACCCGGGAGCGATTCTGCCCGGAGTGCTGGGCGGAATCTCCCTTCTCCTGGCCGTCTTTTCTTTTCAGATCCTGCCGATTAATTATGTGGGCTTGCTCCTCATCCTGCTGGCTATCGGCCTATTCATCCTGGAAGTGAAAGTCCAGAGCTACGGAATATTGTCAGTGGGAGGAATTATCGCCATGGTCATCGGGTCCATCATGCTCATCAAAGCGCCCATCCCGGAACTTCGGCCGAGCCTGAGGTTTGTTATTCCTGTGGCGATCAGTCTTGGCGCCATTTTTGTTTTCCTCGTTTATCTCGTCATCCGGGCTCATGCCAGGAGAGTGTACACCGGCAAAGAGGGGCTCGTCGGAGAAAGCGGCATCGCCCGGACCGACCTGCAACCCGAAGGCAAAGTCTTTGTCCACGGCGAGCTATGGAATGCCGAGGCCGAGGAAATGATCGCCAAGGGGACCAGGGTCAAGGTCGTCCGGGTCCTGGAGAATCTTCGGATTCGAGTGCAAAAACTCTGAGTTCGACAAAAGCCGCCCGCCCGCCGCTTGGGCTGGCGGATTTCTTAATAAGGAAAGGAGGTCAGAATGGTGACTTTTCCGATCATCATCATCGGTTTCATCGTTCTCTATCTGCTCAACTCGATCAAGATATTGAGAGAATACGAGAGGGGCGTTATTTTCCGGCTCGGCCGGGTCCTTGCCGCGCCGAAAGGACCGGGTTTGATCTTTGTCTTTTCGCCGATCGACCGGATGATCAGGGTCAGCCTAAGGCTCGTGACCCTGGATATCCCCCCCCAAGATGTCATCACCAAAGACAATGTCTCGGTCAAGGTCAATGCCGTCATCTACTTTCGCGTCATGGACCCTCTCAAGGCCATCATCGAAGTCCAGGATTATCTGTATGCCACTTCGCAGCTTTCCCAGACCACTCTGCGCAGCGTGCTCGGCGAAGTGGAACTCGACGAGCTTCTCTCCGAGAGAGAAAAGCTCAACCTCCAGCTGCAGGAGATTCTGGACAAACACACCGACCCTTGGGGGATCAAAGTCCAGCTGGTGGAAACGAAGCACGTTGACCTGCCCGAAACGATGGTCCGGACCATCGCCAGGCAGGCGGAGGCCGAGAGAGAGAGACGGGCCAAGGTCATTCACGCCGACGGCGAGTTCCAAGCCGCGTCCAAGCTCACGGATGCCGCGGACATCATTTCCCGGAACCCCCAGACCCTCCAGTTGCGTTTTCTCCAGACTATGACCGAAATTGCCACTGAGAAGAACTCGACCATCGTCTTCCCTCTGCCCATCGAGCTCCTGAAAGCGTTCAGCTTCGATAGAACGCACACGGAAACATTACGATGAAGAACAGGGAATTTAGGGAACTCCAGGTCTCCAGCACCCAGCTGGCAATTATCTTTCTGGGCATTCTGCTCATCGGCGTGGTCATCTTTCTCCTCGGAGTCTCCGTCGGGAAGAAACAGGCCCAGGTCGCGGAGAAGGCCAATGTCATCGCCCAGAAGCAGCCGGAGCAGGTCAAAGAGAAGTTCTCCCTCCCCGATATCCGTCCGGGGCAGGAGCCGATAAAAGAAGCAAGGAAGGAAGAGCCTGCAGTCAAAAAAGAGGAGCCTGTCGTCCAGAAGGAAGAGACGGCAGCGCCCCGGGAAAGCCTGGCCGATAAACCCAAACCCCAAATCCCGGTGGCAGAGCCGAAGCCCGAGCCTGCCAGAGCGACCGTGGCCGTGCCTCAGAAAAGCAACCTTTATTACGTCCAGGTGGGCGCTCTGGCCGAAAAGCCGGCCGCTCTGAGTGCGGCCGAGAGGTTCAGGAAGCTCGGCTATGATGTCGTCGTCCTCGACCCCATGCCCTCGGATAAAACGGCCGTCTTCCGGGTTCGCGTCGGCGGGTTCGCCACAAGGGAAGAGGCCGACTCGGCGAAATCCAGGCTGGCCTCTGCGGCGGGCCGAAAAGTCGATTATTTTATCGTCCGCGACTGAGGCCCGAGGGGCGATGTCCCTTTTTCTGGCTGTCCTGAGCGGTGCCCTGACGGCCCTGAGCTTTCCCAAATTCGACCTTTTTTTCCTGGCCTGGGTCTCGCTCCTCCCCCTTCTCTTCGCGCTTCGAAAAAAGAGTCCCCGCCGGTGCTTCGGACTGGGGTTTGCCGGGGGCTTCGCTTATTACGCCATCCTGCTTTACTGGATTCCCTATGTTCCCGCCCATTATGGCAGCCTGCCGATGGGGCTGAGCGTTTTTATCTACCTGATTCTCGTTGCCTTCATGGCCCTTTCCTGGGCCTTATTCGCCTTCCTTTTCGCCAGGATCCGGACAGCTTTCCCCCGCAGCGCGCTCCTCCTGGCGCCCTTTCTCTGGATCTCTTGGGAATATATTTATACCTATCTATTCACCGGATTTCCCTGGGGTTTGCTGGGCTACAGCCAAGTCCGCAACCTGGCCTTTTTGCAGCTGGCCTCGCTCGCCGGAGTCTACGGCCTGACCTTTGTCCTCTTGCTCTTCCAGTGCCTCTTCGTCCTCTCCATCAGCACCCGCCGGAGACCTCCTTTTTTCTTCGCTCTTGGGCTGGTGGCGCTGATCCATTCGGCCGGTTTGTTCATGCTCAACACTCCTTCCCGGACGGAAGATTCCTTCCGGGCGGCAGTCCTTCAGGGCAACGTCTCCTCCGATATCTATTGGGACCGTATTCCCGTCGAAGATATTAACGGCCTCTTCAACCGGCACCTCGACCTTTCCCGCCGCGCCTCGATCGATGGGGCTGGGCTCATCATTTGGCCCGAATTTTCGGTTCCTCTCTGCTTCAGCTGCAACGAACCGCTCTACCGTTCCTTTAAGGAGTCCCTCTATCGGTTCGTCCAGGAGTCGGGCCGGACCCTCCTTCTCGGCACCAACGAGAGAACGAGCGAAGGAGGAGAACTCCGCTATCACAATTCGGCCACCTGCCTGCATCCCGACCTTTCCACGAGCCAGTATTACAAAATGCACCTGGTCCCGTTCGGCGAATACACGCCCTATAAAAAAATCTTTTCCTTTATCGAAAGCGTGACTCATGCCATCGGCGACGTCACGCCCGGAAAGGCGCCTGTTCTGCATTCATTCCAGGGGCACCCGTTCGGCTCGCCGATCTGTTATGAGATCATCTTCCCCCGCCTGGTGCGGAAGTTCGTCCGTCAAGGGGCCGATTTTCTGGTTACCATCACCAATGACGGCTGGTATGGAACGAGCCCCGCGCCCCACCAGCATTTTTTGATCGCCGTCTTCCGGGCCGTCGAAAACAGACGGTTCCTGCTGCGGGCCGCGACCACGGGGATCAGCGGCCTCATCGACCCCTGCGGCCGCGTCCTCGCCCGGTCCGAGCTGATGACCCAAACCTTCCTGACCGGGGAGGTCCGCCCGGAGAGCTCGTTGTCATTTTACACCCGTTATGGCGACATCCTTCCCGTCCTCGGCTTGACTTTGAGCGGGCTCTTCTTTATTCTGGCCCTGGGAAAAAAGAGCGATGAAGGATAAAGTTCCCTCCTCCGCCGTGCGGTCCTCCGATCTCCAGGCCAGGATCAAGGACCACTCTCTCAAATTCGAAGACATCCGAGGTTTTCTTTGACCTAGAAAATAAGGAGTCCGAGCTCGCTTCCCTCACCCGGGAGCTCTCCCATCCCGAGACCTGGCAGGACCAGAAAAAATCTCAAGCCCTGCAACAGAAGAAAAAAAAGCTGGAGCGTGATCTCCAGTCTTTCCGCCGCCTGGCGGAAAAAAAGGAAGAGGTCGAAGTCCTCTCCGAGCTGGCGGCGGAAGGCGAAAACGTGGCCGAAGACCTCAGCCGGGCGGTGACCGCGCTCGGTGAAATGCTCTCCGAGGCCGAGCTGCGGACTTTGTTCTACGATGAGGATGACGGCCGCAACGCCATCCTGACGATCCACCCGGGGGCCGGCGGCACCGAATCCCAGGACTGGGCTCAGATGCTCCTGCGGATGTACTTGCGCTATGCCGAGCGCAAGGGATACGCCTCGGAAATCCTCGATTTCCTTCCCGGGGAAGAGGCCGGCGTCAAGAGCGTCACCGTCCGCGTCGAAGGGGATTATGCCTTCGGCCATCTGAGCCAAGAATCGGGAGTCCATCGTCTCGTCCGCATCTCGCCTTTCGACGCCAACAAAAGGCGCCATACGTCGTTTGCCGCGGTTTTTGTTTTTCCCGAAGTCGAGGACGACATCGAGATCGATATCAACCCCGAGGATCTGCGCATCGATACCTACCGTTCGTCCGGCCGGGGCGGCCAGCATGTCAACGTCACCGATTCGGCCGTCCGCATCACCCACCTTGCCTCGGGGATTGTCGTTCAGTGCCAGAGCGAGAGGTCGCAGCATAAGAACAAGGCGGCGGCCATGAAAGTCCTCAAGGCCCGCCTGTACGAGCGGGAAAAGAAAAAACAGCTCGAGAAATTTGAAAAAATGGAGGAGACCAAATCGGATATCGCCTGGGGAAACCAGATCCGTTCCTATGTTCTCCATCCCTATCGTTTGATCAAGGACCTAAGGACCAGGGTCGAGACGGGAGATGTGGATAAAATCCTCGACGGCGAGCTCGACGAGTTCATCGAGGCGAGCCTGGTGCAGAGAAAAAAAGGCCTGCCTTAGGCCAGTTCCGGGTTGAGCTCCCTTGAATTCTTCCGTCAATCCAGGTAATATTTTTCTTTAAGACATATCTC
>CAZYWP010000129.1:0-2209 GCA_964651495.1 uncultured Eubacteriales bacterium
ACGCTTCGCTCGCGATGACCTTTTATGACAGATTTCGTCGCTTCTCTCCTCGCGACGCCCGCTCAGGCTTCGACGGACTTCCTCACCCAACACCCTCGCCTTTTCCCCCCGGGAGCCCCTTCGCCGTGCCACCCTCTCTTGGCTGTCAAGAAAATCACGGAAACAGAGATGCATTCTGGCCATGATGTTAAATTGACAACCTAGGAACCGCCGTGCTAAGATTGGCAGGCTCGAAGCCAGGATTCACATCGGGGTGACAGGCGCCAAATTCTCCTGAATTTGGTGTGTCTCACCCGGCCTTTGCCGCACAGCCAGCGGGGAGTGGCGCAGCCTGGTTAGCGCGCCTGCCTTGGGAGCAGGAGGTCGTCGGTTCAAATCCGATCTCCCCGATTCTCCTCCACGGTAGGAAGTATAAAGACGCGCCTGTAGCTCAGGTGGACAGAGCAGCTGCCTTCTAAGCAGCGGGTCGGGAGTTCGAGTCTCTCCAGGCGCGCCAGATTTCCAGTCATCCCGCCGTTCGCTTGAGCCCTTTCTCGATCTGTCCTTTCTCGATCTTGACGATGATCGGGCGGCCATGGGGGCAGACGGCCGGGTTGGCCGTCCGGAAAAGTTCCTCCACCAGGAATTCCATTTTTTCTCTGGGGAGCGGCTCATTGGCTTTGACCGCCGACTTGCAGGCGAGAGTGGCCAGGACTTTTTCCCTTTTTTTCCCGGCTTCCTCTTCCCCCATTTCCTCGAGGAGGGCAAAGAGAGTCTCTTTGGCTTCCTCGGCACTGAAGATATCGGGAAACCCGTTGAGGACGAACGTCCGCCCGCCCATCGCTTCCACCCGGAATCCAGACTCCTCGAAGAGCGTCCTGTTGTTCTCCAGGGTCAGGATTTGCCCGGCGGAAAGGTCGAAGAGGAGCGGGATCAGCGGGGTTTGCTGCGGCCACTTCTTCTGTGAGTCGATTTCCCTGTATCTTTCAAACAGCACTCGCTCGTGGGCGTTGTGCTGGTCGATTACGAAAAGGCCGTCTTCTCCGGCAGCGATGATGTACATGTTCAAGAATTGCCCCAGAACCTGCGGGCGCGAGGTTCCCTCCTGCGCTCCCGGGGCGGGCGGAAAAAGCCCCCCCGTCTCTGACCCTGGACCGGCCGACCTCGGAAAGGCGCGTCTTTCGAAAGGTTCGGATATCCCTGCCCGGCCGCCATGATCTTCCCTCGCGGGATAGATCTCCTTGAGGCCCTGCTCCCCGAGCATGACCGTTTCCACGGCGCGGAGGACGAGGTAAAAAACGTGCTGCGAGTCGCGGAAGCGGACCTCCGCTTTGGCCGGATGGACGTTCACATCGACTTCCGCGGTGGGAAGGGTCAGAAAAAGAAAGGCTTCGGGAAAGAGGTCCTTTTCCAAGAATCCCCGGTAGGCCTGGTTGAGGGCCGCCTGAAGAACGCGGTCCTTGACCGGCCGCCTGTTGACAAAAAAGAGCTGGTGGGCTTTGTCCGTCTTCCCGCCGGGCGGACGGGAGCCGAACCCAAAGACCCCGCTCTCCCCTTCCTTGAAGTTGATGGCCATCAGCCCCGCCAGAGTGTCCTTGCCGTAAAGCTGGAAAATCCTCTCTTTCAGGCTCCCGACGGAAGGGCAATTGATGATTTCCCGCCGGCCGTGAGTCAGGACGAACCTCACCTCCGGATAGGCCAGGGCCACGCCGGTCAGATAGCGGACGGTCAACCCGAGCTCGGACTGATCGGAGCGAAGGAATTTCCGCCGCGCCGGCAGATTGAAAAACAGGTCCCGGACCTCGACGCTGGTCCCCCTGGGAAAAGCCGTCACTTCCACCTGCGCGGCCGCATCCCCCTTGCGGCTGACCCGCGTCCCCGCGTCCCCCTGGCCGTCAGAACTCCGGAGCACCAGTTCGGAGACCGCCGCGATGCTGGCTAAGGCCTCCCCCCTGAATCCCAGGGTGGAGATTCGCTCCAGGTCGGCCTCGGTCGAGATCTTGCTCGTAGCGTAACGTTCCAGGCAGAGCCTCGCGTCTTCGGGGCTCATCCCGGCCCCGTCGTCCTGGACCTTGACGAGGCGTTTTCCCCCGGCCTGAAGCTCGACCCGGATCTCGGTCGCGCCGGCGTCGAGGGAGTTCTCCACCAGCTCTTTAACCACCGAAAACGGTCTCTCGATGACTTCGCCGGCGGCGATTTTTTCGGCCACTTCTGCCGGCAGGACCTGAAT
>CAZYWP010000129.1:2309-8856 GCA_964651495.1 uncultured Eubacteriales bacterium
CCGGCCCGGAGGATCTTCACCCTGACCTCCTCCCCCTGTCCGGCCGGGCAACTGGGAACCTTAACGGCGATATAATTGGAGGTCAGGACCTCGGCGCCGTCCCGGCTTTTTTTGACCACGATGCCTTCGAGCTCCTTCCCCAAAAACGCCCCGTAGAACGCCCGGCGCGTTTCGCCGGACCAGGTCCTCAGGACGGCGGACCTGTCCCGCTTAACCGTCTCGGCGACCTGGGGCCGGCCGGCGGCCGGAGTCCCCGGCCGCGGCGAGTAGGAAAAGACATGGAGATAATTGAGCGGCGATGCCCGCAGGAATTCGAACATCCTGTCGAAATCCTCGTTCGACTCCCCGGGAAAACCGACGATGATGTCCGCCCCCAGGGCGGCGGCGGGGGATTCCTCCCGCAGCCGGACAAGGATCCGGGAATACTCGGACGTCTTCGACCCCCTTCCCATGAACTTCAGGAGCCGGTCCGTGCCGTGCTGGAGGGACAGGTGAAAGTGGGGGCAGGTTTTCGGGCTCGCGGTGATCAATTCGACGAGCGGGTCGTCGATAAAACGGGGGTCGAGCGAGCTCAACCGGACCCGACCCAGGCCCTCCAGACAAACGAGGGACCGCAGCAGCTCGAGCAGGGAGCTTGGCGGACGAAGGTCGAGCCCGTAGGAGTTGAGATGGATGCCGCAGAGGACGATCTCCCGGAACCCGCGGCGGATGAGGGCCCGGGCCCGGGAGAGGATGTCTGCGCCGGCCAGGCTGCGGCTCGGCCCCCGCACGTTTGGGATGATGCAGAAGGCGCAGCGCAGGTCACAACCGTCCTGGACCTTGAGCAGGGCGCGGGACCGCAGCGGTGAAAATTCGACAGCCGTTTTTCTCCCCACCCGGGCCAGGACTTTCTCCACCAGGCCCGCCTTCTCCCTGTTGGAGACGGTCAGCCAGGTCCCGGGGTACTCATCGAACCGATCCCGACCTCCGTCCACCGAACAGCCGGCAACGACCAGCCTGGCCGCGGGGTTCTGGCGCGAGACCCGGCGAAGGAACTTGCGGACATCGCGATCCGCCCTTCCGGTCAGGGTGCAGGTGTTGACGATGACCAGATCGGCCCGGGCCGCGTCGTTCTCCAGGCTGAGGCCGGAGAGTTCGAAATCCTCGGCCCAGCCAAACGCTTCAGCCTGATTCACCCGGCAGCCGAAATTCTGGATGGAAAAGGAGGTCATTTCCGGGGCTGGATTTTTTTCGAGGCGCTCTCCACCTGGGCGGCCAGCGAGCCCTTGTATTCCTCCAACTTTTTGCGCAGCCGGGGATTTTTGAGGGCCAGGATCTGGACGGCCAGGATGGCGGCGTTGGAAGCGCCCGTCTTCCCCAGCCCCATGGCGGCCACCGGAACGCCCTTGGGCATCTGGACCGTCGAGAGGAGGGCGTCCAGCCCGCCCAGTCCGGCGCTCTCCACCGGGACCCCGATGACCGGCGCCGTGGTATGGGCGGCGACAAACCCGGCCAGGTGGGCGGCCTTGCCGGCGACGGCGATGAAGATCTTCGTCCCTTTCTTCTCGCAATCGGCCACGAGAGCCCGGGTTCGCTCCGGCGAGCGGTGGGCGGAGGCCACTTCGAGCCGCGGGACAATGCCGAACTCCTTGAGCAGGTCGAGTGCGTCCCTGACCACGTCATGATCCGATTCGCTTCCGATGAAAACGGCCACATCCATGTTTCCCTCCTACTTCAGGACACCGATGTCCCGCCGGTAGTGCATCCCTTCAAAGGAGATGCCCGAGACGGCGCTGTAGATATTCTCCATGGCCCCGGCCAGCGTTTTCTCCGAGGCGCAGACGTCGAGCACCCGGCCTCCGTTGGTGTAGAATTCCCCGCCTTCAAACTTCGTCCCGGCATGGAAGATGGTGATGCCGGGGATGCTCGACATCTCCCTCAGCCCGTTGATCCGCTTTCCTTTCTCGTAGGCAAGAGGATACCCACCCGAAGCCAGGACGACGCACCCCGAAGCCCGGGCATTCCACTCGATCTCCGCTTTCAAGACGTTCTCCGCGATCGCGTTCAGAAGGACCTCCACGAGGTCGGACTCCATCCGGACCATCTGGACCTGGGTTTCCGGGTCGCCGAAGCGGCAGTTGTATTCCAGGACCTTGGGCCCCTCCTCGGTCAGCATCAGCCCGGCGTACAAAACGCCTTTGTATTTCCTCCCCTCCTCGCGCAGCCGGTTGATGGTGGGGAAGATGATTGTGTTGATGATCCCGGTGAAAAGCTCCGGCGTGATGAACGGCGACGGCGAGATGGCGCCCATTCCTCCCGTGTTCGGTCCCCGGTCCCCGTCATAGGCGGCCTTGTGGTCCATGGTCGTCACGAAGGGCTGGACCTTGGCCCCGTCCGAGATGACGATGAAGGAGACTTCTTTTCCCTTGAGGAACTCCTCGATCAGGACTCTTTTCCCGGCCTCGCCGAATTGTTTCTTGACCATGATCATATCTACGGCCTCTTCGGCCTTGCGCAGGCTGGGGCAGACGATGACGCCCTTTCCCGCGGCCAGGCCGTCGGCCTTGATGACGACCGGGAAGAAAAACTCGCCCGACTTGAGGACGCGGACCGCCTGGATCGGGGATTCGGCCACTTTGAAGCGTCCCGTGGGGATCCGATGGCGCTCCATGAACTGCTTGGCGAAGACCTTGCTGCCCTCGATCTCGGCCGCTTTCTTGTTCGGGCCGAAGATCACCAGCCCGCGGCTCTCAAACTCGTCCACGATGCCCAGGGTGAGCGAGAGTTCGGGGCCGACCACAGTCAGGTCGACTTTTTTCTCGGCGGCGAAGTCGGCCAATCCGTGGATATCCGTGTCGCTGACCGGGATGTTCTCGCCCAGGCTCATCGTGCCCGGGTTTCCCGGCGCGCAGTAAAGCTGATCGACCAGAGGGCTCCTGGAAATCTTCCAGGCCAGGGCATGCTCTCGCCCGCCGGAACCGACGACTAGGACTTTCATGGACACATCCCTTTCAATTTTATATGCGGCTGAGCTTGTCGGCGAGGTCGTCGATCAAGCCCGGCCGGGGAAAGGCGCTCTTCAGGATCCGGGCGGCCAGGGGAACGGCAGCCTGGAGGGGAAGGCAGTACTTCATCTCGAGGAATTTCCGGCGCAGCGCCTTGACTTCCTCCCTGACGGTCCGGTTGCGGATGATGACCTCAGCGAGGTAGCCCGCCAGGACGGCAAAATCCTTTTCCTCCAGCCCGAAGCGGGTCATCTCCTGGACGCCCATCCGGATGCCGCTGGAGTCGAGGAAAGTCTCGTCGTCGGGGAGGGCCTGGTAATTGGTGATGATGTTGTTGTCTTCCAGGCGCCGGGCGATCTCCTGGCCGGGACCATGGGCCCGCACCCGGATCAGGACCTGGTGGGTCTCGGTAAACCCGTCCCGCTCATCCCCTTCGACGGCGATTCCGGCGGCTTTGAGGGCGCGGGCAAAAGCCTTGGCGTTGGCTCTGACTTTTTCCTGGTACTCCTGTTTAAAAGCATTCATCTCGTAGCTCGCCATGAGCAGGGCGAGGAGCGTGCCGAGATGATGATTGCTCGTCGACCCGGGGAAGGCCCGGCCCTTGATGTCGATCCAGAGGTTGCGCAGCGGGCTGTCCTTGGCGAAACTTCCGGCGATGAGGCCCCGCTGGGGGCCGAAAAACGTCTTGTGGGTGCTCCCCGTGACGATGTCAGCCCCTTCCTGGAAGGGGTGCTGGAAAGCCCCGTAAAGGCCGAGGACATGGGCCATATCGTACATGATCACCGGCCGCTCCGGCCAGGCCTTGACCAGGTCGGCCACGAATGCCACCGGCTCGGGGTACAAGAACATGCTCTTCCCGAAAATAACGAGCTCGGGCCGGCGCTCCTGCAAAAGGCCGGCCAGCGTCTTCAAATCCGCCTTGTGCGGGTTTTCTGCCAGCACGGGAAAATTGAGGACGTTCTCCTTTCCCGTCCCGGGATCTTCCTCCACAAAATTGAACAGCGCGCCCATCGGTTGCGCGCTGAGGTGCCCGCCCTTGGTCAGGTCGTTGTTCATCACCAGGCGCATCTTTCTCATCGGCCGGCCTTCCGACCGGCCGCGGTTGAGGAAGCGGACCATCCCCTTGAACACGACCTCGTTGGCCATCTGGCCGCTGATCGGCCGGAGCTCGACGTCGGTGCAGCCGAAGTACTCTCTCAGCTCTTTCTGGGCTTCGACCTCGACGTCCCGGATGAAATCGACCCCCTGGTAGAAATAGACCTCTTCCCCCTTCATCGTCCGGTGCTCGGCGTACCGGCCCGAGGGGTCGGAGATCTCGCACATCTTGACCAGGAGCGAAGGGGTCGTCTCGGAGGGAATGAGGTTGAAGGACTCCTCCTGCCGCCAGCGGTTGTTCTGTTCGATTCTCTGGGCCAGGGTTAAGACTTTGTCCTCGAAAGAAGGCATGTCGGCGATCTCCTCTCGGATTCCTCTATCGATTATGGCTTGAAATTCTTGTCCTCGAGGGCGGCGATCTTGGACAGGCGGCGATCATGCCGGCCGCCCTCGTAGGGCGAGTCCAGCCAGACTCTGACGATGGCCAGGGCGTCCGCCGGGGGGAGAACCCGGCCGCCCAGGGCCAGGCAGTTCGAGTCGTTGTGCCGGCGGCTGATCTCGGCCGTGTAGAGATTCCAGCAGGGCGTCGCCCGGATCCCCCTGAACTTGTTGGCCACGACGGCCATCCCCAGTCCCGTGCCGCAAAACAGGATGGCCCGGTCGCACTCTCCGCCCGCCACGCTCTCCAGCGCCGCGACGCCGAAATCCACGTAGTCCACGACCTCCCCGGGTCCGCAGCCGAAATCCCGGTGGGGAACCTTCTGCTCTTCGAGGTAGGCCACGACCGCCTTTTTGAGGTCGAACCCGGCATGATCGGAAGCCAAGGCGATCTTCATTCCCGTACCCTCCGCATCCGGTTCATGGGAAAAACGAAAAGGCCATCTCCGGTTCAAGGAGTTTTATTGCTCGCCACGAATTTGGCGGCCTCGGGCATGATCTCCAGGGCTTTCAGGATGACTGCATCCGTCTTCCGGTAGGCCTTCCACCCTTCCTCGATCCCCAGGGCGGAGGAATAGATTTCCCGCTCCAGCTCTCGCCTGATCTCTCCTTCGGCTTCCTTGAATTTTCCCTCTTCAAAGGCGATCTTGTTCGCCCGGAGGTAGGCCAGGAAATCTTCGATCACGCGCGAGTCCACGGCGAAATCCCGGCCGATGGCGACGGTTTTCCCCAGAGGGGTGGCCCCGCCTGTCAGTTTCCGGGCGTAGCCGAAAAAGGCGCCCTTGATCATCAGCTCGGCCGTCACTGGAGAGAGCGTCGGCTCGATCTCGAAGTCGGGGGTGATGCCCCCCTGGCCGAGAACCTTCCGTCCCTTGGCGGTGTATTTCACTTCCCTTGAATCCTCCGGCGCCTGCCGGTAGAGCATGTAATCTTCGATGTGCTCATAGTCCCGCTGGATGGAACGTCCGCTCGGCGTGAGATACTTGGCCGTGGTCAGGGCGACGGCCAGGTTCTCGCCCAGCGGAAAGACCGTCTGGACCAGGCCTTTCCCCCAGGAATCCTCGCCCACGATAAAGCCCCGGTCGTTGTCCATGACCGCCCCGCTGACGATCTCCGAGGCGCTGGCGCTGCCGCGGTTGATCAGGACGACCAGGGGGAGCTGCTCAAACTGATCGTCGCGCTGGGCCCGGAATTCCCGGTTGTAGATTCTGTTGCGGCCCTTGATCGAGACGATGACGGCTCCCTTGGGCAAAAACTCATCCGAGATCTCGATCGATTGAAAAAAGGGCCCGCCCGTGTTGCCCCGCAGGTCGAGGATGAGATCCTTCATCCCCTGCGCCTCGAGCGCCCGCATCTTTTCTTCGAATTCCCTGGTCGTGGTCTCGGCGAAATTGCGGATAAAAATATAGCCGGTCTCGTCATCGAGCATGAAGGCGTAGGGGACGCTGCGCAGCGGGATCTCTTCGCGCTCGATGGTCAGCTCCAGGGGCGCGTCCCTCCCCTCGCGGACGATGGTGATGGTCACCTTCGTCCCCTTGGGGCCGCGCAGCTTCTGCATGGCGTCAAAACTCGTGATCGGCTTGGTGCTTTCGCCGTTAATGTGGGAGATGATGTCGCCGGGCAGGATGCCCAGGCGGCTGGCCGGCGTTCCCTCGATGGGAGAGATGACGACCAGGTTTTCCTCCTGCTTCTGGATCTGGATGCCCAGGCCGTAATACTTGCCGGTGTATTCCTCGCGCATGCGGGAGAAGCTGTCCGGGTCGAGAAAATAGGAGTGCGGGTCGAGCGTCTCGAGCATCCCCCGGATGGAGGAAAAAACGAGCTTTTCCGGCTCCACCTCGCGATAATAATTCTTCTCGATGAGGTCGAGAAGTGAGGAGACTTTATCGAGAGACTGGTTCCAGATGTCCTCCTCCCGGGCCGCCAGGTTGGCCAGGAGGAGGATGATTAAAGCGGCCAGGGCGATGTTCTTTTTCATGGGCACGATCGAGTTCTAATCTTAGCAAACCCCCGCCATAAAGTAAAGGCGC
>CAZYWP010000130.1:0-8837 GCA_964651495.1 uncultured Eubacteriales bacterium
TTTTTTTAAGCTGCCCATAAGTAGCATCCTTCCGGGGGATCCGGAGCACATAAGATGCCTTTTTTGATCCTTCTCAAGCCGGGCTGCCAGGCCAAGACAATCCCCCTGGTTAAGCCCAAAACGGCCATCGGGCGAAGGCCGGTCAACGATATCATCCTGGAAGACCCTTTCGTCTCGCGTACGCATGCGGAGGTCAGCCTGCTCGAAGACGGGAGCTATGAGATCCGCGACCTCGGAGGCACCCATCCGGTCCGGGTCAACAACCGGCTGGCTGCGGAGCAAAGACTCCAGGATGGCGACCGGATTCAAATCGGGAATTCAATCCTTTTGTTCAAGCTCCAGGAGCCCCCCCCGGGGGCCGCGGTCGAGTTTCAAGCGGGGGCCGACCTGGCCTTCGAAACAGAAGAGATTGCCTCCCTGGACCCCCGCAAGACATTTACCCTGTCCGGCGAATTGCCCGGCTCCCGGGACTACCCTCAGCTCCAGAAAGACCATCAGCGCCTGATGCTCCTTTATGAGTTCGGGCGAGACATTCATTCCCACCTCGAAGACACCTATCTCGTCCTCGAGGAAATCATGAATATGGCCTTAAAAACCCTGGACGCCGAGCGGGGTTTTTTCGCGCTGGTAAACGAGGCCAGCGGAGAACTCGAGTGTGAAATCGTCCGGGATCAGGGAGCGGAAGGAGTGCCGCCGAAACTCCTGGTCAGCAGCACGATCGTGCACAAAGTCCTCCAAGAGGGAGTCGCGGTCCTGACCGAGAACGCGCTCAAGGACACCCATTTCGGCGAGGCCAAGAGCGTCCGGGAATACGAAATCCGGTCGGCCCTGTGCGTGCCGCTCTTTTTCCGGGATAAGGTCCTGGGAGTGATTTACCTCGACAACCGCGCCTCGGCCGGGAGCTTCCGCCAGGATGACCTCGTCTTTCTTGGCGCCCTCAGCCAGCTGGCGGGAATCGCGCTGGGCAACGCCTCGCTCCACCGGCAGGTTCTCCAGGAGAACCTGCGACTGGAAGAAGCGCTCAAACCCAAGTTCCAGCTTATGGGAACATCCGAGAGCATGGAAGCGGTCTACACGACCATCAGGAAAGCGGCCCCATCGGCCCTGACCGTCCTGATCGAGGGGGAAACGGGAACGGGAAAGGAATTGGTGGCCAGAGCCATACACGAGCTTTCCGAGCGGAGCGAGCGGCCCTTCGTCCCGGTCAACTGCGCGGCCATTCCCAGGGAGCTGATCGAGAGCGAGCTGTTCGGGTATGACAAAGGGGCGTTTACGGGAGCGACCGGAGCCAAGGACGGGAAGTTCAAGGCGGCGGACCGCGGGACCATATTCCTTGACGAAGTGGCCGATATGAGCCTGGACACCCAAGCCAAGGTCCTCCGGGTTCTGGAACAAAAGGAATTCCAGCGCGTCGGCGGAAGCCAGACCTACCAGGCGGACGTCCGGGTCATCGCCGCCACCAACAAAGACCTCTGGCGGGCGGTGGAGGAAGGGAAGTTCCGGGAAGACCTGTACTACCGCCTCAACGTCGTGCCTATCCGCCTCCCGCCGCTGCGGGACCGGAAAAGCGATATTCTGCTGCTGGCGGAGCACTTCATCGCCCGGAGAGTCAAGAAAATCTCGCCCAGGGCCGTGCAGATGTTGCTGGCCTATCACTGGCCGGGGAATGTCAGGGAGCTACGGAATTGCATCGACCGGGCCGTCATTCTCGGAGACGGAGAGATCATCCAGCCTGAAGACCTGCCCCCGAATATCCGCGGCCAGGGCGACCGGATTCCGGCCCCCTCGGAATCACTCGCACACATGGAGAAGGATTACATCACCCGGACCCTCAAGCGGACCGGCTGGCACAAGAGCGAGGCGGCCAAAATCCTGGGCATCACCCGCCAGACTCTTGATAACAAGATCAAAAAATACAAAATTAAGGGCTGACAGCGGCAAAGGCTTCCAAAAAACCGATCGACATCCAAATGTCGATAATCTTGGCCCAACGTCCAAAAATTAGACAACTGGTCAGGTTTAGCGGCTATTGCCTTCATTTTAAACGATTTGCATTTTAGCCCGGGCTGAAGTTGAACCCGGGAGTCAAAATATTAGACAATCCAACGCATCCAAAATATCCCTTCTTCAGTCAGATCTCCCGCGAAAAACCAGGGAAGAAAAAAAATTCTCGGATGTACCCGCCTTGATATCAGCATACCGTTCCATTTGGCATAGATTTTGCTCAAACGATGCGTGACTGCGATGGATTCGACCTGCCCCGTCAAGCTGACAGTTGTCCGGGAAGGACCGGCAAATCGCAAGGAGGTGATCATAGAAAATTCACAATCCTCTCGACCAGAAGCGGAGCGATGGCGCTCCATGGCAAGATTTAGGATCGGCGTGAAAAAAAGGAGGGAAAAATGAAAAAAGCGCTAATCGTAATCGCCGTCCTGATCGCCTTGTTCATCTTTTCCGGCACTTACGTCTCCGGCCAGGAGTTCGGCTCCATCAGGGGCGTGGTCAAGGACTCGACGGGAAATTCCCTTCCCGGAGTGACCGCGACTCTGATCGGCTCGAAGATCGTCATGATGTCGGACGTCAGCTCGGAAGGCGGAAATTTCCGGTTCTTGAACCTGCCCGTCGCCAATGACTACACACTGAAGCTCGAACTCCAGGGCTTCAAGACCATCATCCGGGAAAAGCTGGCGGTCTCATTCGGCAAAGACCTCAATTTCGAGATCGTCATGGAGCAGTCTCCGATCAACGAAGAAGTGGTCGTCCAGGGAAGAGCGCCGGTGATCGACACCAAGAAGGCCCAGGTTGGGGTGAATATCGGCGAAGAGATGATCATGAGCCTGCCCACGGCCCGTAATCCCTGGGTCATCATGGCCCTGATCCCGGGGATGCTGATCGACCGGGAGGACGTAGGCGGAAACGAGGGCGGCCAGCAGTCGTCCTATTACGGGCATGGGTCCGACGAGGACGACAACACCTGGAATATCGACGGCGCCAACATCACTGACAACTCTGCTCTCGGCGCCGCTCCGTCTTACGTCAACATCGCCAGCTACGAGGAAGTCCAGATCAACTATGGCAACAATGACATCAAATCTCAAACGGGCGGAGTCCAGATCAACCTCGTCTCTCGGCGCGGCGGAAACGCCCACTCTGGCATGTTCTATCTGGACGTCGAGGACAAGAGATATCAATCCGACAACGTTCCGCCTGAATTGAAGGAAATCGGCTACACGGCCGCCGGGGTTAACAGAGTCTATCTCTACGGGGCTAATCTCGGAGGCCCGCTGATTAAGGACAAGCTCTGGTTCTTCGGCTCCTGGGGCATCCAGGATATCGACAAGCTCGCGCTGTCCGGCGCCTCGGATAAAACGTGGCTCGCTTCCGGATATGCTCGGCTCGATTGGCAGATGACCCCTGCTACTAAAATCAACGGCTTCCTGGAATACGACAACAAGCAAAAATGGGGCCGGGCGATGTTCGACTATACCCAGCAGGATGCCGATACGCTCTGGAACCAGGAAGGCCCGGGTTACCTCTGGAAAGGCGAGATGGACCAGTTGTTCGGAAATCTGTACTTTAATGCCAAGGTCATTTACACCAACGGCGGATTCGCCCTGATCCCGTCTAAGGGCCATCGGACGGCGGACGGTTCCGGCGACTATTTCAGCCTCTCTTATTACCCGAGCCGCTATCTCTCGGGGAACACCGAAGATTACGGCACCAACCGGGATTCGATCGACTACAACTTCAACGGAATTTATTTCGCCGAAAACGTTCTCGGCGGGGACCACGAATTCAAGTTCGGCGTGGACTACATGACCGCCACCACGACCTCTTATGATTATTATGAGGGCAACGTCCAGCTCATCTATTACGGCCTCGATGAGAGCATGCCGACCGGCGAATACTGGGAGGCCTGGCTGCTCAGAGACAGCGTGACGAATATCTATTTCAGACGTTTCTCGGCTTATCTCCAGGATACGATCACCTTCGGCCGGCTGGCCCTCAACCTCGGGCTGAGATACGACCAGGAAATGTCAATTGTCAAAGACCTGAGCATTCCGGCTTCACCATGGCTTCCGAAGTATATGCCGGCCCTGCAAATAGACAAGTTCGATCCCGGGGTCCAGTGGAAAATCTTCTCTCCCCGCTTCAGCCTGAGCTATGACCTTTTCGGAAACGGCAAGGATGTCATCAAGCTGGCTGCCGCCCGCTACGGCTCACAATCCGGAAACAACCTGGCGGACTGGATTAATCCGCTCGGCTGGACCGAAATCGATGTCCTCTGGCAGGACCTTAACGGCGACGGCCGGGTGACCTCGGATGAGCTCTTCGGGTACAACTGGGATACCGGGTCGTTAGCCGACGTGAACAACCCCGACTACTGGCTCTGGAACAGCCGGACGGTTAACCCGGAGGACCCGACATCCGTCGTCGCTAAGAACAAGTATGATCCCGATTTCAACTCCCCGCTCCTGGACGAACTGACGGTCTCTTACGAGAAAGAACTTTTCACCGATTTCGCCGGCCGGCTCGAGTTCTTCTACAAGAAACGCCACAATGATCTCTGGACCAAGGCGATGTCTGGAACAGGCGAGATTGAAACAGCGGATAACTACTATCCGGCCGGCAAAGACGAGGCCACCGGCCACGAAATCTACGGTCAAAAAGAATTCTTTCCTTTTCGCTACCGCACCAATCACGAAAAAGCCTACGACCGCTATCTCGGCGCCCAAATCGTCTTTACCAAGAGACTCTCCAACCGCTGGATGATGAACGGCTCCTTTACTTATTCCGATTTCCGCAGATATTACAACGACGAGTTCCTCGGCGTCATGGACGACCTGAGCGCCCGGGATGAGTACAGCTTCGGACCGAACAACGAGGCCTACTTCGACGGCGGTGTCGTCGCTTCCGAAAGCGGCGGTTCCGGAATCGAAGGCGTGTTCGTCAATTCCCGCTGGTCGGCCAAGCTCTCCGGCCTCTACCAGCTTCCCTTCGGTGTGACCTTCAGCGGAGTGGTCATGGCCCGAGACGGCTATCCCATCAGGCCCTACAACATCGTCACCATGCCGGGAATCGGCGAGGAGAAGCTGTTCGGAAATCCCGGTGGCAAATTCGGAGACCTGCGTCTTCCCGCCTTCTGGGCCCTCAACTTCAGGGTCGAAAAAAATATCCAGATCACGGAGGCGGCCACAGTGACTGTCGCCGCGGACGCTTTCAACATCACCAACTCGGCGCATTCTTTAAAACAGGAAGACAGCCTCACCGCTCCCAACTTCAGACAAGATCTCACCATCCTCAACCCGAGAGTCTTCCGTTTCGGAGTCCGGTTCAACTTCTAAGCTCCATACGAATCTCAAACTCAGGGGACGGGCTTTGCGGGGGCCCGTCCCCTTTTTCTTTCGCTCATTTCTAAATGCCGTTAGGAGCGAATCGATAATTCCCCCCTCTTCCCTACCTCCTCCCTCAGGGGGAGGAGGATTGATGAATTGTCCGGCCCTCTCCTCCCCCCCAGGAAAGGGGATAAAGCGGAAAAAGATACCCCGCCTGCCAAAAAAGAAAAGTCATAGCTCAGCGGGTTTGCAGTGCGGCCAGCCTCACCCGCGCATCCTTGACCGCTGGCAGGTCCGGCTCAGCGGCTTTCCAGATCTCTGCGAGCTTGCCGTACTGTCCAACCGCCTGGGCGGTCAGCCCACTTTGTTCATACAGCCTGGCCAGCCTGTAGTGGGCAAGAGGGTGGACGAGATGCCCCCCCGTGTTGGCGGGCAGGAGGATTCGCTCGTACTCGGCAATAGCCTTATCGATGTCTCCCTTGGAAGCCAGGGCCCGGGCCGTAAAGTCATCGCGGAAGGGGAAATTGGCGTAGGTGAGCGTATTGATGTTGAGAAAGCTGAGCTTTTGGCGCGGCGCCTTCTGAAAGTCCGAGAGGGCTTCTTCGATTTTCCCCTGAGCGAGAAAAATCTCGGAGGAGAGATGATAATAAGCCTGGCGCATCAGTTCCACTTCGCGCTGGTTTGCCGCCTGGGAAAAACCGGATTTCACCTCGACCAGATTCTTTGTAGCCGCATCGACCCGGCTGAGGCTCAGGTCGTATAATCCTTCATAGTATTTCAGGAAAGAGCGGTTGAGCGCCTCCGAATCCAGGTTGTTTTTCAGCCGGTGCTCCATGCGGTCCTGGGCCGACTTCCGGAAAAGATCGAACAGACCCCAGTCAAAGTAAGTCCATAAGCGGCTTCTTTTGACCATGTTGATGTTGTACTCGTCCTGGACGCTGCGCAGCAGGGCCTCGGCCGCATCCCATTCCTGGAACGCTTCGCCGACCCGGCCCAGGAGTTGATAATAGTACCCCTTCAGCAGATACCCCCTCGCTTTCTCTGCGTTCGAGGGCGTCGCCGAGATGAACTGGTCGGTCCAGTGCAGCGCCTGGGCATAATTTTCCTGAACGGCATAGCAGTAGCCGATCCTGAAGTCCGCCCCGAAATCGGGCTTGATTTTGATAGCGTCCCTGTATTTTTCGACGGCCTGGTCGTATTTCCCCAGGAAGAAATAGGCCTCGGCCATCGAGTCGTGGGGGTTGGCTTCATCGCGGTACAAGGTGACGTACTTTTGGAAAAATTCGATGGCCTTGTCAAATTCAAGTTTACCCAGATAGCAGTAAGCGAGCAGGTTGATCGCGTATCCGAACTCGGGGTCGATCTCCAGCGCTTTCCGGTACTCGGCGATGGCTTCTGAGGTTTTATCCTGGGACTCGTAATATTGGGCCAGCTCGACGTGAGCCCGCTTTTCGTTGGGATAATGGGCCACCACTTGTTGCATGATGGTGGAATACTTATCCAGGTCGGCATCGATGAATCTGGCTTTGAGAGCTTCCAGATACAGGCCTTCTTTTCCGGAGACTTTCCTCTGGTGCACTTTGAACTTTTCCAGGCTGTCCGCGACGTCCTGGGCGTTACCCAGGTAGCTGTGGACTCTGGCCAGGTAAATGTAAGCCAGGGGAAAATCGGGGTCGATCTCGATCGCCCGTTCGAAGTCGGCGCGGGCGTCGGAGAGATACATGCGTTCAAAGGCCTCCCGGCCCTTGAGAAAATGACCGTAGGCATCCATCGAAGTGGTGGTCACTTCGGAGATCGGAGTAGCCGAGATCCGGGGCGCCTTCTCGACTTCAACCAGCCAGCGCGTGATTTCGTTGCTCAAGTCATCGATCTGCTCCTTGAGGATGCTGTCCACCCCTTCTCCCCTCGCACCGGTGCTCTTGATTAAGCGCCGGGACCGGACCTCGTGGATTTTGATATCGGTGGCGAACATATTGCCCGCCTTGACATAGGAGCCGAGGACAATCATGTCGACGCCGTCCATCCGGCAGAGCTCGAACCCCAGGTCGGCGTCGATCAGCCGGACGTTCTGCTTTCCCTGGCGTTTGAGCAGGTCGAGGATTCTTTCCCAGGGCATGACCCGGATGGACTCGGACTGCTCGAGGCAGGTGATCAGCAGGTTGGGAATGGCCTCCTGAAGATAATCGTAGCTCGCGTCGCCCGTCTGGTTGGCGAAACTGATCACCGCCATATTGATGGCGTTTGCGCCGGGAGGGGGGGCCTTACCGGGCATCAATCTCCAGATCAAGAATGCGGCCGCGACGGCTGCCAGGAGCAGGACCCCCGGGAGAATGAGCCGCCGCGGCTGGAAGGTGACGATGATCTCCCGTGACGGCGGTGTCTTTCTCTGCCCGGCGCCGCTCTCGGGTCTGGGGATTCCAGTCTCGATTCGCTCAAGATCATGGCCGAGTTCCTCGGCCGTCTGGTAACGGTCCTCTTTTTTCTTCTCCAGGCACCTAAGGATGAGACGGTTCAGCGGCTCGGGGATTTCAGGGCTGAAACCGCTGGGGGAAGCGGGTATCTCGTTCCTCTGCTTGTCCATAACCTCCATGAAGGAACGGCTCTCGAACGGCACCCGGCCCGTGACCATTTCATAGAGAATGATGCCCAGCGAATAGACGTCCGAGCGGGGGTCGGCTTCTTTGCCCTCGGTCTGTTCCGGGCTCATATACTCGGGAGTTCCGATGACAATCCCGGAACCCGTCCCCTCTTCCATTTTCAGGGAACGGGCGACTCCGAAATCCATGATCCGGACGTTCCCATCGCGGTCGATGATGATATTGTGGGGCTTGAGGTCGCGGTGGACGACGCCCAGCCGGTGAGCTTCCGCCAGTCCGTCACAAACCTGCCGGGCGATGTGCAGGGCGGCAGCCCAGCTCATTTTTTTCGTCATCCGGAGCATATTGCGCAGGCTCTCTCCCTCGATGTACTCCATGGTGATGAAGTAAATGTCCTGCTCCCTGCTCAGGTGGTACATCCGGCAGACGTTCTTGTGCGAGATTCTCCGGGCGAACTTCAGCTCGTTCTGAAACCGCTCGATGGTCCTCCGTTCGGCCGCGATTTCGGGCAGGATGAGCTTGAGGGCCAGCTTCTCTCTGACCTGGGTGTCGAAGACTTTGTAAACTCTTCCCATGCCTCCTTCGCCCAGGTCTTCGATGATCTGGTACCTCCCGGCGAAGGTGGTGCCGGGAGCGAACGATTCGCCGGCAATGGGCAAGGTCAGCGTCGGGGCTTCCAGCAGGTCATGGAGCGGCACGACACGGTTGCCGCAGCGGCCGCAGAAAAGCGAATCTTCGGGAATGTCAATCCGGCAGTTTGGGCACTTCATGGTCGGTCAGTTTCAACCGTCGGGCGTTAATTATAGGATAGAGAAAAGGCTTCGTGCCTGTCAACAAGAAAGACCCCCCTCTCGAATATTTCGATGATGAGATCCGACGGGTCCTGTCTCGGTTTACCCCCGGC
>CAZYWP010000131.1:0-8737 GCA_964651495.1 uncultured Eubacteriales bacterium
TAATCCGTGAGTTCATTGGCCTATGGAGATGTGCCTTGGCCGGGCATGGGAAGGGCTATGATAATAGAAATCTCCTCAAAAATACAGGCGACCCGTTGACAGCCCTGACGGGTTGTTATATGTGAATTGCATCCAAGTCACGCCATATCACGTAGATATTATTGACCGGGATAAAAAGTTCTGATGAGGTCTGGCATCGGGAAAGGCTGGCGGGTTTGAGGCGATCCTGTCCGAACCAGGCACGGAACTTGCTTTGGCTTGAGTCCGGCCGATGTTTGCCGGAAGGAAGGCGCTAAATTTGAGCGCCCCAATGAGAAAAATAGCGAAGGAGGAAGGGCCCATGAAGATTGTCTTCCGGATCATGTCCGGCCTGTTAACGGCGGGTTTGGCCGCAGCCGTCCTGAGCCAATCCGGCAGCTCGTCGCTCCAGAGTCTCGTCGATTCCGAGAGGGCTTTTTCCAGCATGTCAGTGGAAAAGGGAATCCGGGAGGCCTTCCTGACCTATCTGGCTGATGACGCCATCGTCTTCCGCCCGAAGCCGGTTCCCGGCAGGAAAGTCTACGAAGACGCGCCGGCCGATTCGCCTCTGCTCCTGACCTGGGATCCGGCTTTTGCCGAAGTCTCCGCGGCCGGGGACCTGGGCTATACAACCGGTCCGTACGAAGCCCGCGACAGGAGCAGGCCGGACCAGCCGGCACGGCACGGGCATTACATTTCGGTCTGGGAAAGACAGGGGAACTGGCAGTGGAAGGTCGTGTTCGACGGCGGCATCCGCCATGCCGAGCCGGGCCCCAAGCCGCCGACAGTGGCCACGAGGCCGGACCAGGTCAAGACGTGGAGGGGGGCTAAAGTCGACCGGATTCAGGGGAGAACGGCCCTTATCGACCTGGAGCGAGATTTCGCTGCCAAAGCGCTGACCGCGGGAATTGTGGAGGCCTACCTGGCTTATGCCGACAATGACATTCGGATTTATCGGGATAACGTCCTTCCCACGACCGGAAAAGAAGCTTTGTTGAAAGAGCTCTCCATGGCCGCGGGGAAATGGGCCTGGGATCCTCTGGATGGAGCGGCTTCCTCCATAGCCGACCTCGGCTATGTCTATGGCATTTGCGATGTGACGCGGGATAACGCGGGGGATGCCCCTCCTGAATCTTCGAGCTATTTAAGGATCTGGAGAAGGACGTCCGGCGGCCAATGGAGAATTGTGCTCGACCTGGCTGTCCCCATCCCGGCGGAGAAATAGGAAGGTCGGATGAAACTCAAGAATTTCAAGGTCGCCGTCACGGGGATTGCACATTCTTCGGGATCGTCCCGCCCAGTCCCTTCAGCAGCCCGGATTTCCTGAGGAAATAATCCTTGATATCGGGACAGACCCGGAGATAATCGAAGGCCACACCCCGGTCTGTTTCGATCTTGATGAAGAATTGAACCTTTTCTCCGAGATCCCGGCATTCGAAGGGAAAAGAAGCCGAGGATAGACTGCCGTCCGGTTCAGGCTCCAGAACGATAGGGAAGGTATATCTGTCTTCCTTTTTCTCCAGTTTGGAGACGACCTCGAGTTCGCCGACGACTCCTTCGACATGGGACGGGTTGAAGAAAACGAGGTCGAGGCCGTATTTTTGGGGATAGAGGAGAACCTCCGGAGATTTTGCCTCTAAACGGCCGCGGGAGGCATCGGCAGCGGGAAGAAGAGCCCTCCGCCCGTAGAACTGGCGGTCCTCCAGGACCCTTCCGTTGGCAAACTGGAACTCGGCATCATCCAGGAAATTGGACATGGTCTCTTCGAGGAGGGGATAGCTCAGCCCGGAGAACTTAGCAAAAGCATGGACCCACTCGTCCGAGGCGGCGGTTTGATACAGGCTGAGGTAGCGTCGCAGCAGGGGGTCGGCGGAGGCCGTCTCCAGGTAGCGCCGGCTGTCCTCAGCGCGGCCCAGGCTTTTAGCGCAGGCCGCCAAATAAAGATAGACCTCCAGGTCGAGGCCCGCCTTCGGCCGGCCGGTGAGCGAGGCGAGGAAATGCCGTTCGGCCGCCCCGTAATCGCCCAGCCGGAAAAACTGCACTCCGATGTCGAACTCGTCATAGCAGAGTCTGAGGAAAGCGCGACGCAATGATTTTGAGCCTTTGACGGAGATCTTGTAGATGTAGCGATAGAACGGGAACGACAGACGGGGCCGGAAAACCAGGACCGCAGGAGCCCCCTTCGTCACCCTGAGCTTTTTCCTCCAGGGAAAATTTCCGATCGTGATTTCTCCCTGGCCCTCGGCCGCCGCGGCGAAGACGGCGATCGTCGGGACTTTTCTCCGGCTGATGATGACCCGTTCGACCTTCTGCTTGGGGAAGAGGAAAAAGCCCATGACGCTTTTGCCGTAAGGGCTCCCGTCGGCAATTTCAAATTCCCTAGCCGGGCCGAGGAGCGGAATGGTCGGCGGCAGCGACAGCCTCTGCTTCCTCCTATTCTCACTCTTGGTAAAAAAGAGATTCAGCTCGGGGTTCTTGTATTCGATGTCCCAAAAAAAGAAATTCTTGACCTGTTCGTTTTTTTCTCTCTGCTCTCTGTAGAGGCGGACGATATTTTTATAAAACTTTTCGTTCTTGAAGAAATGCCCGTACGCCGCGCTCGAAGTGATGAGGAAGTCAAACCTCTGGTAGGGAGCGAATTCTCTTGAGAACAGGTAGGCCCGGCTGAAAGAATCATACTGGTAACCCTGGCCGCGGAGGGGAGGGGAGAACCACTCTTTCCCGAAATAATAGCGTCCCGGCGGGATGTTTCTCCTGATCCAGCGTTCGGCCACCTCGGTCGTGTCGTCCTCCCACAGATAGTACGTCTTGACGAGGGCGGAGGAGGCGAGCGTCAGGAAGAGAATGGCCAAGCCGGGAAGAACGACGCATTTGGGCAGGCGGAGCTTTATGAACAGGCCGAGCGCGAGCTGGACGCCCAGCATGCCCAAAAAGGCAAAGAACAGGGCGAATGCCGGAAGGTCCCGGTATCTCGAGAAACCCAGGAATCCGAGCGCCCCGAGGAAATAGGCCAGGCCGGCCAGCCCGAGGAAGGAATTCTTTGTCTCCCTCCGGATGAAGACGGCGGCGGCGCCCAGAAGGATGAGCGCCAGAAAAATCGGCCCCTCGGCCGAAAGAATATTTTTGAGACCCAGGACATACTTGTTGTACTGGATGTATTCCAGGCCGGTCTTGGGCTGGATCGGTCTGAGGAACCACTCGGTCTCATGGACGATGCCCAGAAAAAGGCGGGAGGCGCCGAGATATCTTTTGAAGTGAATCAGAGCATAGGGGTGGCCGATAAAGAATCCGGCCGTTGCCGCCAGGCCGGCGATGTAAATCTTGAAGTCGAGAAAGAAACGAAAGATTTTCTTCTGGGCGGGGGGAGTCCCGAGCAGGTGGGCCAGGGCGATGGCTGCAAGGACGAATATACCGTTGTATTTCGTGGCCACGGCCAGCCCGGTGCAGAGCCCGGCCAGGACGTAATCTCTCCAGCGCCTCTCCTTCAAGATAAGGACGCTGAAGTATAGGGCCAGGGCATAAAAAAACGTCATCGGGACGTCCAGGGCGATCTGGTGGCTGAAAAGGATATGGATAAACGATACGGAAAAGAGAAACGTGGCCAGAAGGGCCTCCTTGGCCGAATACAGTTTTTTCCCGATGGCGTAGACGACCAGGATGGTCAGAGAGCCCAGGAGGGCGCAGAGAAATCGTGCGGCGAAGAGAATCTGCTCGAAAGAGAGGTTGAACACAGCGGCGCCCTTGTGGAGTCCGAGGATGCAGGCGAAGGCGGAAAGCCCCCGCAGAGCGATGGCCACGAGGTAATTAAAAAATATGGGATAATAGTAAATTGGGTCTGGCCGCCAGTCGCCGTGGTACATCTGCTCGATCTGCTTGGCGACCGGGATGTCATCCACTCGCTCGTAGGCGGATGAGATGCCCCAGAACCGGAAAAAGCTGCCGCCGAGGAAGATGAGGAGAAGCAGAATCAGCAGGCGGCGGTTTTTCGATTCTCCGGCTGGACTGTCCATGCTGGCAAGATTATATGGAACGCCTCAGCCGATTTCAACTTATCGGCTCAAAGACCCGGACCAAGATAATCGCTGATGGAGCAAAATTCGAAGCGGGAGAGCAAGCGGTCCAGTTTCCGTTCCACCGTTCCGACTTTGAAATATTGGATGAACCTTTCCCGTGGTGGCAGGGCGAGCCGCGGGCCGGCGGGGTCGACCTCGCGGGGGTGGACACAGATCAGGGCCGGCTTGCCTTTCCTGTTCAGGGCCGCGATGGCCAGGCGGATAAGCGGGAGGGGGAAAAAGCGAAAGAAGAAGCCGCTGGAAAAGGGAATTCTCATCCCCACAAAGGACCAGGTGGAGGCGGGGAATTCGACGAGGCCGTTGAGGCGATGAGGAAAGCGACAGGCTTTTCGGTCGCCATAGAGAAATGTCCTGACCGGGAAAAGGCTTGAATCGTACTCCAGGCCGTTCTCTCCGAGAATTTCGAAAAACCAGCCCATCCGGCGGTCGACGGACCAGGACGGAGCCCGGAAGCCCCGCACCTTCGCGCCGCCGAGCCCGGCCAGGACCTCGAGCGATCGCCGGAGGTCAGCGGCGAAGGCTTCCGGAGTTAACCTATGAACGAGGGCATGGCGGTAGCCGTGAGAAGCGATCTCGTGCCCGCCGGCCCTGATTTTCCGGACGACCCCCGGATAGCGCTCCGCGGTCCGACCCAGGATGAAGAAGGTCGCCCGGGTCCGGTGCGTTTTACAGAGATGGAGAAGCCGGATGACGTTGGCTTCCAGCCGGTCATCGCGTTCCGGATCCCGGGAGGGGCCAACCGACCTGTAATTCGCCTGCCACCATTCCTCGATATCAAAGGTCAGCAGGTTACGCATTCTTGACGGCTTCGAGCGCCACCGTGCTGGACAGGAGTTTGTCGAAGAGAGAGAAGGTTTGGTCGCCCGGGCTCATTCTGACTTTTCCGATCGGATAATGTAAGAAAAGGACGGTGCGGACGCGTCCTCCTGCGGACTGCAGCCCCCGCCGCAGGCCGTCCGCCGTATGGAGGCCGAGATGCCTGTATTTTTTCCTTTCCCCAAGCCGAAAAATCTTCAGGCTCAGGTTCTGCCCGTTGGTCGCGCTGAGGATGATCCTCCCGCCGGGTTTTGTCACCCGCATCAGCTCGCCGATAAACGGCCGGCTGTCCTTGAATGACTGGATGACGTTGTTGGCGATGACGAGGGCGAAGCAGCCGGCGGGGAAGGGGAGTCTCCTGCCCGATGACTGCGCCACCGCCAGCCCTTTTTTTACGGCGTGGCCGGCCATCTCCAGCGAAATATCCACGCCCACGAGGAAGTTATCTGTGGCCAGGATTTGAGAGAAATGTCCCGTCCCGCAGCCAACGTCGAGGACGGGAAGACCTCGAAGTTCCCCTGCCAGGCGGAGCAGGTTCTTCCGGACAAAAAGAAAATTCCTCCGGCTGAAATAGCTGTTGGCCGTCTCCCGGTCACCCTTCTTCCCGCCTAGGCGGTCAAAATAATCTTCCCAGACCTTCTCCTCGTCATCCCTTTCGAGCAGGACCGGGATGTCGTTGATCACCGGGTAGGATGCGCCGCAGCCGCGGCATTTGAGCGCCTGATCACGGGATTCGACCTCTTCTCCGCAGCGGAGGCAGCGCAGGAGCGGCAGCAGGCGCTGGACGTTCATCATATCGACAGCATCTTCCTCAGGTATTTTCCGGCGCTCGCCGTGAGGCGAAGAGGAAGCCGCCTCCATACGGCTGTTCCCGTCCGGGCGGCCAGACTCCGCTCCGAGAGCGGCCTGCGGCCGCTGCCGGCAGGATAGAAGAAATAGGAATAGTCATGGAGCTCCAGGCCCCACTTCAGCTTATACTGTCGCTGGCCGGGATAGCGCAAGGGGCCGAAATCGAAGCACTTGTAGCCACCGGCGATCGCCCGGCTGATGAACTCAAAATGGAGAAGGTCGGCCGCCCGCAGATGATAATGGGTCTCGTCGGACACGATGTCCGTGATGTGGACCGATTCTCCCACCTCCCAGCCGAGGAGCGCGGCGATCGGAGTGTCTTCGCTGAGGGCGATAAGTACGCGGAGATGGGCGCCCAGGTTTTTGTGCAGGGCGATAAAGTAGGCGAGGGGGTGGGGCGGGCTGCCCAGCCGCTTGAGGCTTCGCAGATGCAGAGGATAAAATATTTTCTTAATGTCGTCTTCGCCGTCGGCCGTCTCGACCCGGAGGTTGTGACTCCGCGCCCTCCGGATGTTTTTCCTGACGCTGTATTCGACCGTGTCCCACAGGCTGAGGGTTTTCGCCAGCGGCAGCGTTCCATAGTCGTACAGGCGTTTCTCCTCGAAGACAGCCGTCCCCAGCCCGGCGAGGTCCGGAAAACAGCGGATTTCGAGATAGTCGAAAGAGCTGATCTCCCGGCTGCGTTCGGCCGCTTCCGGGAATTCGGCCAGGATGGCGAGCTTCTGCCCGGTCGAAAGGGAGGGCCCAAAAAGCAGGCCGCCGTATTCCGAGAACGGCTGGGAGACGAGCCTCTTTCCGTAGAGGATGCTGCGATGGAAAAAACTGGGGAAGACGGCCAGGATTTGATCATCCCGCGCGTAAAGCCAGTAGTTAGGCCTCAGCCTGTACACTTCCTCGACCGCTCTTTTAAAGCCGCAGAGGTGGATAAACCGGCCGCAGGGATGAGCCAGGACGAAGTCGTCCCAGTCGTTTCTCCTCCGGTCGCCGTAGGGAACCCAACCCCTGTCGCCCATGTGACTTATCCGATCGGCTGGCGCGGATTCACCTGTTTCCCGTCCTTTCCCTTCTTTGGCCGTCCTAACGGCCCTGGGCAACCAGGAAAACCCCGACCACGATCAGTGCCGCGCCGACCCATTTGAGCGGGGACATCGGCTCCTTGAAGACGACGGCGGAAGCCAGGGCGACAGTGACCAGGGTGAGGCTGACGACGAGGTTGGAGAAGCCCAGCTCGAGCCGGGAGAGGACGACGAGCCAGAGGAGGGCGCCGACGATCCCCAGGAGAAACCCGGCCAGGACCGGCCAGGAGCTGACGGCTTTGAGGAAAAAGCGGAGGCTGACTTTCTGATCGGCCAGCTCGTTCATCCCCATCTTGAGGAAAACCTGGCCGGCCGTCCAGATGACGATCAAGAAGGCGAAAATTCCGATTTCTTTCATCGCGCCGCTCCTCATCTTGCCTCGATTTCCTGGCGCAGGAGTCCCAGTTCCTGGGCTAGCTTTTTGTTGGCCTCCTTCAGCTCGGAGATGGCCACGGAAAAGTGAACCAGGATCATCATCAGGCCCATGATCAGGATCAGGAACAGCGCCGCCGGCGGATAGCCGATGCCGACCAGGATAGAAAACCGGTCGAGCAGGCCTCTGAACAGTGAAATGACCAGGAAAACAGCTCCCATTCCCAACCAGAGGACGGCGAACTCTTCTTTCAATTTTTTCCGCCGGATGAGCTCGAGGATGAAGAGGATGAGCAGGATGCTCCCGACGATGGCTAAAATTTGGATCCTTAAAACCTGGACGTTGGCTAAGTTATCCATTGCGCCTCTCTATTCGTGTTTTCTGAGGATCAAAACAAAGATGGCCAGAAAGACCTTGACCATGTAATAGACCGATTCCAGGAAACTGATGGACGACTTGCCTCCCTTTCGGCCGGCGATCTCCGCCGGGATCTCTCGAATCCGCATTTTCTTTTTTTGCAGGATGTAGATTGCTTCCGGCTCCGGATAGTCGTCCGGGTATTCCCGGCTGAGAACCTCAATGGCCTTCCTGTTAAAGGCCCGGAAACCGGACGTGCTGTCCCTGATCCTCTGGCCGAGGATCAGACGGTTGGTCAGGGAGAAAAGCCGGATTCCCAGCCGTCGGCCGGCCGGTCCCCGGTATGCGCCTTTTTCTATAAAGCGCGACCCGATAACTGCGTCAGCCTCCCCGCGCTCGAGGGGTCGGAGGAGCTTGGGCACCTCGGCGGGCTTGTGCTGGCCGTCCGCATCGACCTGCACCGCTGCATCGTAGCCTTTATCTCGGGCGTACAGAAAGCCTGTCTGGACGGCCCCTCCGATCCCGAGGTTAACTGCCAGACGGATGATCTGGACCCCGGGAAAACTCCGGGCGATTTCAGCCGTCCTGTCTCCGGAGCCGTCGTCGACAACGAGGATGTCGAATCCAGGACAGTGATTCCGGATTTCCTCCAGGACGCCGCCGATCGTTTTCTCCTCATTGAAGGCCGGAACGATGATGAGTTTTTTCACCGCAGCTCGGTTGATCGGGGGGAAATATATCGCCCGGGGCGGGAAATGTCAACGGAACCGCCGGATTTGATTTACCGTGCCAATATCATTACCCGATAAGAAATTCGTTTTCTGCTGTGCCGGCTGAATGGGCATTCATGCGCCAATTTTGCCTCCTCCCATCGTCATGAATGATAAAAAATAATGGGCGTGGATGTCAACTTGAGCAAAAAATGGCGGAAGATGGGCTAAAGAGTCTAGGGAAATTATAAAAGCATCTAAAATCCGATAGACCTCTCCTCCCGGTCAAAAAGAGAATCACGAAAAATACTCAGCCGAGGTCTCGGCGGCCATCAAGAGCTCCTGCGAAGCGATCCGAGGAGGGGGAGGTTTCGCTGCGACAAAGGTCAGCTTGAGGTGGTTGATGATCCTGTCCACCACGACATAGTCAGTGAGGAAAGCGATGATCTTCATCGTGGCGCCGCA
>CAZYWP010000132.1:0-8735 GCA_964651495.1 uncultured Eubacteriales bacterium
CGCTCGGGCGCTCGGGGACTGACGCCATGCCACCCATTCCCGTAATCCGGCGTCCATGACTTCTTGGCGCCAATAGGCTTGTCCGGATGAGGCAGGTTAGCATAGAATGCATGAGATGTTTCGCCGTGCAGCAAGGACCTGTTTCTGGGCGCTCCTGCTTCTGGCGGCTGTTCTTATCTCTGCCGAAGCGTTGCAATCACCCGAGAATCCTCTGGCTCCCTATCCTCTTGAAAAGAAGGTCCAAGACCTCATCAGGCAGTGCGCCGCGGTCAAAAACTGGAAACCCAGCGGAGTGGACGAAGGGCTTTATGCCGACCTCAGCGAGCCGATCGTCCGCCAGGCCGCCGCCTGGCAGGATGAAACCGGCCGGATCATCGACCCCTTTGTCCATACAGAGACGCCGACGGCGACGCCCCGCTTTGTCGGAGCCCTGGCCGGAGAGATGTTAAAGAAGCAACAGGGAATCGCCGACAATCGCGCTTTCATCGAAGGACACCTGGCTACCCAGATTTCCCGCTTCACTCCGTTCGGCATGTACCGTGACCCAGCGAACCCGTTGACCTACGACGCCGTCCCGCGCATGAACCTCAGCCTGCTTCTCTTTTTTGGCTATGGAGGCGCCGGTCGCGACGACCTGGCCGAGCTCCTCCGCCGCGGCGCCCTGACCATGCTGCTGACGATGTCCCCGACCGGTGAATTTCCCTACGGAGGCCGCAGTAACCAGCAGAATTTCAACGAGGCCACGGCCGCGCTCATCTTCGAGTTCGAGGCCGCCAGATACAAGAAAGAGGGGAACCCCGCCCTGGCCGGAGCGTTCAAACGGGCGGCCCGGCTCTCCGCCCTCTCGGTCAGGCGCTGGCTCGACCTCCGGCCGGTCCGGTTTATCAAGAATGAATTTCCGGCCGAGTCCCAACACGGCCGGCAAAAAGGCTACGGCTACTATGGTGTATATTCCCTTTTAATCGCCAGCCAGTTCGGGTTCGCCGGACTTGTTGCCGACCCGTCTATCGAGGAGCGGCCGGTTCCCTTCGAGTCGGGAACCTATGCCGTCGGGCTGGATGAGGATTTTCATAAGGTTTTCGCCTCCTGCTCCGGCTATCACCTGGAAATCGACACCCGCGCCGACTTGCACTACGACGCCACGGGCCTGGGCCGACTCCACAAATTCGGGGTCCCCACGGAGACGGCCTTGTCGACACCCATCGTGTCTGCACCCGAGTACCTGGTCTCCTCCGCTGAATCCCCCCGCAATGTGTCCATCGGTCCGGGATGGGAGGTAAACGGCCGTGTCCATTGGCTTTCCGATTGTTCCGCCGAAATCGGGGATGTGGAGTTCAAGACGCTGGCCAAAAAACCCGAAGGAGTGAAGTTCAGGCTGATTTATCGGGGCCTTCCGGGCTGCGACCGTGTCGTCGAGATCTACGAGATGGGAAAGGCGGGGGTCACGGTGACGTACGAAGTCTATGGCCCGGCTGACGCCCTTCTCGTCCAGGTTCCCCTCATCCTGACCGACGGCAGCCATTTGTCCAGGATCGAGGCCGGGAAGAGTTTTTTTAAGGTTTTCTACCAGGGTCACATCTATGAGGTCAGCTGCCTCAAGCCCCCAAGGTGACTGCGTTGAGCGAAGATTTCGCGGCGCCCAACCGGAATGCGGTCTACAGGGTCGCGGTCTTTAGGGCGGCGGGAAAATCGATGACCTGCCGGTTTTCCCTTAATTAGCCCGCACTATCCCGAATTCTTAATAAAATGAACCAATTGGCCGGCTGCTGCGTATCTAATATGAGCGCCGATTTTTTATTTATCATCACTCCCTCCCATTACCTCCCCCTCTGGGGAGGAAGATGAAGGTGGTGGAGTAAGGCAAATCGAGCGTTAATAGGATGTTTAAGTAAAGGTTCTTGGCGCCAGAACGATCCCATTTTCAAGGAGGAAGTTTTATGAAAAGAAGCGTATTCTTGGTTCTATTGGCTGCGGTCCTGTTATTTTCGACAGGCCCGGTCTTTTCTCAGAGTCTGGACCTCAGCGGCACATGGGTGGGGGAGACTGTTATTCCCGATGTGGCCGATAAGGACCAGGTCACTCTCGTCCTGGCCAAAGAGGGGGAATCCTATTCCGGAAGCGTCACGGATTCCATGGGTATGGCCAACGAATCCCCGCTGGAGAAGGTCGAGTTCAAAGATAAGACGCTGACCGCCGAGTTCGTCATTTTCAACGGTGAGGAGAATGTCCGGATTACAATGACTCTGACGGTCACCGGCGACCGGCTCGTCGGTCAGTGGGAAGACGAAGGCGGCGAAACCGGCCCCCTCGACCTGGAGCGCAAGAAAGCAGCTTGAATCCTCCGCCCGGGACTAGAGATCCGCGCTGTACGGCTGAACGCACCTCCTGCACTCTCCGATGTCGCCCTCCTTGTACATCCGGCGCGCTTTCACCAGATCTTCGGATTGAATGATGTCCTTCATGTCTTTTGTGGTGAGCCCATTTATGTTGGCAAAGGGCGGGAGGAAGAAACACGGCCTGATATCGCCGTTCGCCTCTACTGCCAGCGAAATAAAAAGCGCGGCGCACTCTCTTGGCGGGAAATTTCCCCTGCCGCGACAGGCCAGGAAATAGTCGCCGATCATTTTAAAGCCATTTAAATTCGGTTTTAGGAAGCCTGTTTGTATCTCTGGAGCGCGTTTTTTTTCGACGATTCTAATGGTTCTTGAATATTGCTCGATTTCATCTTCGCTCGGAATGAGCCTCTCGACGAGATCCATCTGCGGCTCTTTCCTGGCGAAGGCGCTGCTGTAGGCATCGACCGGCCTGACCGATATCTTGTCGACGCCGAGCCTTTTGGAGAACTCTATGAATTCCGGCAACCACCGGATGTTATTCTTTTGCAGCGTATGGGCTAATATAACGTATCCGCCGCGCTTTTTGAGGAGCGTGATTCCATCAATCACCCGGCTGAATTCATCACAGCCGCGGATATCCCTGTAAACTTCCGGATCGTGGGCGTCCAGAGAAACAATGACGATGCCGAAATGATTGGTGACTTCTTCGCCAAATTTCTCGAGGAGAAGGCCATTGGTGCTCAGGACCAGCTTCAATCCGTGTCTGGTTATCCTGGCGCAGACCTCGAACAAGTCCTCCCTCAGCAGCGGCTCGCCGCCGGTAATGAGAATGGAGTGCAATCCCCTTTTCTTCAGGCTCAGAACAAGGTGTTCAATCATTGCGCCATCGAGCTCTCGTTTGCCTGGTTTTTTCCAGACATCGCACATTACACACCGGCTGTTACACTGATCAGTCACTGCCAGCTGAAGTATCGGGGTCAGGAAAACCCGGTTGACTGTCCGTTGAAAGGTGGCCAGGGATTTTCTTGGGTTCACTCTCCCGCTCAAGGTTCGGGACATGGCTCTTTATGCTTTAGAATGACCCGGATACAGTTGGGGCTCACTGGCCGGCGTGATGTTGGGATGGTCCGTGAAAAAAACAGGGCTCTCCGGGAATCGGGTCATGGGCGCAAGGTAATTGTCTATATGGATGCGGTCGAAGGCCGCCAGGCAGCGGCTGCTGTTTTTTCTGAACTGAGAGAATCGGCCTGCCCTTTGCCATATTGTCTTCAGGGATTCCCGCTTGATGTTGCCAAACGAGATGTGATTCAGCGTGCAGCCGAGAACGTCTCCGTGGCAGGTGATGGCGATTTTCTCCTTTCCCGATGGACACCGCGGCCTCAAATAATAGGAGAAAGCCCAGTCCACACTCAAATGGGGATGCTTTTTAAGGAGGCCAACCACCTGTTCGTATTCTCCTTCGGAGGCACATCTTGACTTCTCCGCCGCCCCGACACCGGCCAGGGAAGGCAGGGCGATGGAAAGGCTGTTTCTCTTGCAGAACTCGGCCAATTCGTGATACCGCTCGACATGCCCTGGAAAGAGCACGGTGCACAGTCCAACCCGGAGACCTTCCTCCTTACAAATCTCAATTGCCTGCAGGACTCTTTGACATTGACCCCGATATCCTCTCAGCTCGTCATTGACTTTTTCGTCCAGACTTTCCAAACCGAAATAGATCGCGTCAAGCCCGGATGCCCGGAGCTTTCTCGCAGATTTCCGGGTCAAGGCGATGCCGTTGCTCACAATGCTGATGAAGAAGGAATGAGACTTGAATAGACGGATGATCTCATCCAGGTTTTTCACCAATAGTGGTTCTCCTCCCAGGAAAGTGACGGCGACGGCCCCCATCTTCGCGGCTTGATGAGCCAGGGATTTGTAATCTTCCAGGGTCAGCAGGTCCTCCCTGTTCCTTTGGAACTTAGCGACTGAGCACATCGTGCATTTCGCTTGACAGCTGAAGGTGGGAAGAATGTGCAATGTCCGCAAAGTATTTTTCCGGAGGAGGAGTGCCCTTAAAAAACCTCTCAGGATGCGGAAAAGAACTTCTGGATTGGAGATGATCCAGGTCCTGGTGGAATAATGTTTCAGGTTCATTTCAAAGGAATTGCCCTGCGCCCGCGCCGGCCGGGCGCTTTTTTTTCAGAGGGATTTTTCCCTCCTCCTGGGATGAACGATGTTAAACCATGACGGAGGAGTTGTCAATTTAGCCTGAACGGCAGGAGCGGCCGCTGCGCGGATTGAAAAGAGATTCTGTCTGAGGTATATTCCCCTCCCGGGACAACCCGTCCGTTTCTCGGAGATCAGATCGAACAACCAGGAGGAGCCGCCATGAAAACCCATGACTCCATCGCGCTCGGCGTGCCCCGCATCCTGCTGCCCCAGCCCGGAATCGACCTGACCAAATGGGCGGTCATCGCCTGCGATCAGCACACCTCGGAGCCGGAATACTGGCGGAAGGTCGAGGAATTCGTCGGAGACTCTCCTTCCGCCCTGAACCTGATCTATCCCGAGGTCTACCTGGGGGAAGCGGATGCCGAGGCCCGCATCCGCCGCATCCGCAAGCACATGGCGCGCTACCTGGAGCAGATGATTTTCAGCGAGTCGGAAGAGTTCGTCTATGTCGAGCGCCGGACCGGCCAGGGCCTCCGGCGGGGGCTGATGGTGTGTCTTGACTTGGAGTGCTATGACTATCGTCGGGGGTCCACGAGCCTCATCCGGGCGACGGAGGGGACAATCCTGGAGAGAATTCCCCCCCGCGTCAAGATCAGGGAAGGAGCGCCGCTGGAAATCCCCCATATCATGGTGCTGATCGACGATCCTGAGGACAGGGTCATCGGCCCTCTCGCCGCAGGCAAGAGCGGCCTCACCAAGCTGTATGATTTCGACCTGATGATGGAGTCGGGGCACCTCACGGGATATAGCGTGAAGGATGAGCGCCTGGCAAGAGGCGTCATCGGCGCTCTTCAGGTGCTGGCTGATCCGAAGATGTTTGCCGACAAGTATGAGCTGAAACCCGGCTCACCCGTTTTGCTCTATGCCATGGGCGATGGAAACCATTCCCTGGCTACGGCCAAGACCATCTGGGAGAAGACAAAGGAAAACGCCGCCGGCGCGGGGGCTGTCATGAACTCAGCTCTCCGCTATGCCCTGGTCGAGCTCGTCAACCTCCACGACCAGGCCCTTGTTTTCGAGCCCATCCACCGGGTCCTTTTCGACATCTCGGCCGGGCGCGATGTCTTCGAAGAGATGAAAACGTTTTATAGGGGACAGTTCCAATTCACCCGCTGCTCGTCAGCCGATGAGATGAAGGCTGCGGTCGACCGACAAAAGGGGAGTCCGCACAAAATGGGGATCATCAGCCCCTCCGGACTCGGCGTGATCTCGGTCGCGAACCCGGATACCAACCTGCCGGTCGGGACACTGCAGAATTTCCTGGACGCCTTCATGAAAGGGAAGGGCGCGCGAGAGATCGATTACGTCCACGGAACTGAGTCCGCGGTCCGGCTGGGCCAACGAATCGGGTGCGCAGGATTTTATCTTCCCGCCATGGAAAAGCGGGAGCTTTTCAGGACGGTCATCCTGGACGGCGCCCTGCCGCGCAAAACCTTCTCCCTGGGCGAAGCCTGGGAAAAACGATTCTACATGGAAGCGCGCAAGCTCGCCTGAGCCGACCTGGCAACAATTAGCCTACCCGCCTTCAGTTAATTTGTCTTCGAGACCACAGGCACGGTGAGGTGCGATGGATTCTTCGCCGATCGCCAGATGCGCTGCGTCGCGGTCTGGAAATCCGCGGACTTTGCTTCGAAGATGTTCGGCACGAAGGTCTGCGGGTTCCGGTCGATGAGCGGGAACCAGGTGCTCTGCACCTGGACCATGATGCGGTGCCCCTTTTGAAAGCAGTAATTTTGGGAGTGCAGGTCGATCGCGTAGGCGATGACTTCGTTCGGCGGGATTGGCTCCGGCCGTTCAAAGCCCTTGCGGTAGCGCCCTCGAAAGACCTCGTTCGCCACCATCAGTTGGTAGCCGGCCGTCTTCCAGTCCTCCGGCATCTTCTCGGGGTACACGTCGATCAGCTTGACGATCCAGTCGCTGTCGCTGCCCGTCGTTGAGGCGAAAAGATGAGCTTCGATCTTGCCGGCAATTGAGATGTCTGCCTCGAGAGGAGCGCTCTCCCAGCTCAGCACATCCGGCCGATCGTCGACGAAGCGCTGGTCCTCCAGGAGCCAGGTCGGCCAGCCGGAGCCGCCCGAGAAATAGGTGGGCTCAATCGGCCGGTGGCGGTAGGGCACAGGGTGGTCGGGGTCGGAAACGTAGCTGTCGGAAGCGGCCTCCCCGGTCTCATTCGGCGCCTCGAAGGAGAGCCGGCCATCCGCCCGGAAATAGAGGTTTCTGTCGTCGGTCTGCGGCCTCGGAGGCCAGGCTGGCCACGAGCGCCAAGCGTTCGCCCCGGCCTCGAAAGTGACGGCTTCGCTGAGCGGGAGTTCTCCCTTATCCTTGAGGAAGTGGGCGAACCAGGGCGCCTGGATGTTCTCCCGAAAAGACTTGCTGGTCGCGCTGCCGAATCGAACGCGGCCGAGAGTATCGCCGTCGCTTCGGTTCCAGCCGCCATGATTCCACGGGCCGACGACCAGGAAGTTCAGGCCCCGGTCGTCGTGCTTCTCCAGGACCTCATAGATCCGCAACGGGCCGAAAAAATCTTCCTGATCCCACCAGCCGGCGACGTTCAGGGCGGGCACGCGGACGCTGGTCAGGTAGGGCACCAGCGTTTGCCGCTTCCAGAACTCATCATAGGCCGGATGGGCGACGAAGTCGTCCCAGGTTGGGATTTTCCCGTGCAGGTGCCTGGCATTGACATTCGAGAGCGGCCCCAGGGCGAGATACCAGTCATAGGTATCGTAGCGGTCGAACTCAAAGGACTCCTGCCGCCTTGAAGTCTCCATCCGGGTGGAGTACTCGAACCCATAGCTCAAGCGAAATGCGCCGTTGTGAAAGAAATCGTCTCCGAGCCACATGTCCGCCGGCGGAGCCTGCGGAGAGACGGCCTGGAGCGCTGGATGCGGCTCGAGCATGGCCATGGCCGTCAGCCAGCCGTCATAGGAAACGCCGAGCATGCCGGCGCGGCCGCTGTTGCCCGGGACGTTTTTCACCAGCCAGTCGACCGTGTCATAGGCATCCGTCGCCTCGTCGATCGATCCGGGCTTTCCGGGATCCCTCTTCGGCCGCAGCATGGCGAAGGCGCCTTCCGAGCCGTACTTCCCGCGGATATCCTGGAAGGCGAAGATGTAGCCGTCTTCGGCCAGCTCTTTATAGCTTCCGCTCAGGCGTCCGGCTGAGCCGGCGATCCCGTAGGGCGTCCGGCTGAGGATGATCGGCAAAGGTTCCGATTGCTTCTTGGGAAAGTAGATCAGAGTGTGCAGCTTGATTCCGTCCCGCATCGGGATCATGACCTCCCGGGTATCGAACTCCGGCCCGGGATCCCGCGGCTGCCGACCGGATTGCTGAGCCGGAGTCCACCAGGCGAGCGCAACGACTGCTGTCACGATCAGGAGGATCATCATCTTCTGTTTCATGAACGATTCCTTTCATTTAGATATGTGCCGGAAAGCCGGGTGTTTTACGCCTGGCGTCAGTTCGAAATTACTTCCTGTGGGCAGGGATGTCAAGAAGGCGGTTGAAACCGCCCGGCACGTATGCTATACAATTTGGCGAGGAATTCGTCGAAAAATCGGGAATGAAGAAAGTCACTTGCGCGGGAATCCTGGTGGCCGACCTGATCGCGGCCGACCTGCCCAGGGTCTCTCCGCCCGGCGATATCACCTTCGCTCCCCGGGGGATCGGGGTCCATATCGGCGGGCACGCGGCCAATGTCTCGGCGGACCTGATGAGGCTGGGCATGAAGCCGGGCGAGGTCGGCTGCCTCGGGGCCGTGGGAAAAGACCTTTTCGGCTCCTTTTTCAGCCAGGCTTTGGCCCGCCGCCGGGTCTCAGTCCGCCTGGAGCAGACATCGGAGGCGAGCACCGCGGCCGATCTCATCCTGGTTGTCAAGGGGGAAGACCGGCGCTATCACTGTAACGTCGGTGCCAATTCATTCTTCGACCCCGCTTTCGTCCTCCGGTCGGTGCGCCGGGACCGGCCGCTGCTTTTTTATGCCGGGGGAGTCGGGCTGATGGCCCGGTTCGACAGACAGCTTGGCCGAGTCTTGAAAGAAGTCAAAAAGCTGGGCTGTGTGACTTTTGTCGACCCGGTCAGGCCCCATGGCAAGGGCTGGGGTTTTCTGCGGAAGGCCTTGGCCTGGACTGACATCTTCCACTGCAACGATCTGGAGGCGCTCAGCCTGACGGGACAGAAAGCGCTGCG
>CAZYWP010000133.1:0-8486 GCA_964651495.1 uncultured Eubacteriales bacterium
AAGGTCACGGCGGTCACCGTGGGAAGCGAGTCGTCCTTGGTCATCCTGCGGAAGTGCCTGGCCATGGGTGCGGATGAGGCTGTGCTGCTCAAGGACCCGCTGCCTGAGACCTATGACGGGCTGAGGACGGCCCGGGTCATCGCGGCTTTCTTCAAGGCCAAGGCGTCCGATTCCCGACTCCTCCTTTTCGGCAAGCAATCGGTCGGCGCCGATAATTCCCAGGTCCCCTCGATGGTCGCCGAGCTCCTGGAGATGGGACAGGCCAACGTGGTGGTCAAGCTCGCGGTCGAGGACGACACCGCCGTGGCCATGCGGGAGATCGAGGGAGCCCAGGAGAAGGTCGCCCTGACTCTGCCCGCCGTCGTCAGCGCCCAGAAGGGGCTCAATGAGCCCCGCTACGAGACCCTCAGGGGCATCATGATGGCCAAGAGGAAGGAAATCTCTATTATACCGATAGAAAATCTCGGGATTAAGCCAGAGGACCTGGCTTCCCAGGTCGTGATCACGAAGCTCGACCTTCCGCCGGCGCGGGTGGCCGGCCGGGTGGTCTGCGGTGCTCCGGAAGAGACGGCCAGGCAGCTCGTCGACTATCTCCACACCGAAGCCAAGATCATCTGAGGAGGCCGGCGATGATACTGACTTACATCGAAGTGCGGGATAACAGGATCAAGAAGGCGTCCCTCGAAGCGCTGTCCGAAGCGAAGAGGAAGGCGGACGAGCTGAAGACGGAGGCGGCCGCCGTCCTGGTAGGGAGCGGGCTCGACGCCCTCGCGGGGGAGCTGTTTCCCTACGGCGCGGCGAAGGTTTACCTGCTGGAAAACCCGGCTTTCAGCCGGTATTCGACTCTGGATTATGCTTTCGCCATGGCCGAGCTGGTCAAAAAAGCCGGCCCGTCAATCCTCTTTTTTTCGGCCACATCCATGGGCCGTGACCTGGCGCCGAGACTGGCGGCGCGATTGGGGGTGGGGCTCGCCTCCGACTGCACGCGGGTCGCGGTCAAAGACGGCAAGATCGAATTTACGCGCCCCGTCTTCGCCGGAAAAGCGCTTCTCACCTTCAGCCTGAGCTTGTCGCCCCAGATGGCCACGCTCCGGCCGAACGTCTTCCCGGCGGTTGAGGTTGGCGCGGCGGCGGGAATAGTGGCTAAAGAGGCGGTCGAACTCCCGGAGGCCCGGGCGAAGGCCTATGTGTCCGAGCTGGTCGGCGAAAGCGGCGGCGAGATCGACGTGACCGAGGCCGATATTGTCATCTCCGGCGGCCGCGGGATGAAGGCGCCGGAAAACTTCGCCCTGCTCAAGGAAATCTCGGCGATCATCCCCCGCTCAGCCGTGGGCGCTTCGCGTTCGGCCGTCGATTCGGGCTGGATCGGCCATCAGCATCAGGTCGGCCAGACGGGGAAGACCGTTTCGCCCAACCTCTACATGGCCTTCGGCATTTCGGGAGCTATTCAGCACCTGGCCGGCATGTCCGCCTCCAAAGTCATCGTGGCGGTGAACAAAGACCCGGATGCTCCGATTTTCAAGCTGGCGGATTTCGGGGTGGTCGGCGACCTCTTCCAGGTCATCCCCCATCTTAAGGAAGAGCTGAAAAAGTTGCGCGGCTGATTCTGCTAGGCAGAAAAATTCTGCTCCGCCGATGAAAACACTGGAAAGGCTTTCTTCAGGCTTGCTTACGGGTGTAAAATTAAGGTGGATCATGTTAATTGTGTTTTTTTCGGGAGGGAGACTGTGGATAGACGCGATTTCTTGAAAGCCGCCGGTCTCTCAGGGCTGGCCGGGGTGCTGCCGGCGGGTTCTTTGAATTTGGCCCAACCCCAGCCCGAGCTCCCAAAAGCAGTCAAGCCGAGGAGGTTGAAGACGGGTGACACCGTCGCCCTGGTCAGCCCCTCGGGGGCCACCGCCACCCGCTTCGATGTGACTATCGTCAAGGAAAACATGGAAGCGCTGGGGTTCAAGGTGAAGTTTGGCGAGCATCTCCTCGACCGCTACGGCTACCTCGGCGGCAAGGACGAGGACCGCGCCGCCGACCTGATGGCCCAATTCGCCGACCCCTCTGTCGCGGGTGTCGTGGCCATGAAGGGAGGCTGGGGCTGCGCCCGGATGCTGCCCTCTCTAGATTATGAAATCATCCGCAAGAACCCGAAAGTCCTGATCGGTTACAGCGATATCACGGCTTTGCTGCTGGCGATCCACGCCAGGACGGGCCTGGTCACTTTTCATGGCCCGATCGGGCTCGACCCCTGGAATTCCTTCACCGTGGGCTACTTCCGCCAAGTCCTAATGGACGGCGAGGCGGTCACGATGCAGAACCCGGTCGACGCTGGCGACCGGCTGACGCCGCGGGAAAACCGGGTCCAGACGATCGTACCGGGAACGGCGTCGGGAACGCTCAGAGGCGGATGCCTGTCCATTGTCTCGACGCTCCTCGGAACGGAATATGCGCCGTCATGGAAGGACGCCGTCCTTTTTGTCGAAGACATCAACGAGGAGATTTACCGGGTCGACCGCATGCTCACCCACCTTAAGCTGGCCGGCGTCCTGTCCCAGGCGAAGGGGTTCATCTTCGGCAGCTGCACCGATTGCGGACCGGGCGAAGGATATGGATCGCTGACCCTAGAACAGGTTCTCGATGATCACATCAGGCCGCTCGGCATTCCCGCCTGGTTCGGCGCGATGATCGGGCACATTCCGATGAAATTTACCATGCCCATCGGGATCGAAGCGCGGGTCGACGCCGGCAAAGGAACAATCGAGCTCCTCGAGCCAGCCGTCATTTAATATGAACGTATTAAGTAATGAGTCATTGCGAGGAACGAAGTGACGAAGCAATCTCCACCGGACAGGCGGAGATTGCTTCGCGCCCGAAGGTCGCTCGCAATGACACCGCAACACGAATAATTGCGTTTATAATAGCTTGGATTTCCCATTGATGTAGGACAGGACAAGAAAAGAAAATACAAGACAAGAAAAGATATGATAACGTCCCTCTCCCTTTTAAACGCTGTGTCGTAATTGCGATTTGTCATTGCGAGCGACCGCAGGGAGCGCGGCAATCCGACCAAGAGGGTCGTCACGAGGCTTCTGCAAGAAGCCGTGGTGATCTCATCGAATTCTATGAGACCGCCACGCTTCGCTCGCGGCGACTGCGTCGGATTGCTTCGGTCGCTTCACTCTCTCGCAATGACATTGTGACACGACCTCTGACGGGAGGGGGTTGGGGTGAGGGTGAATGATTTTCTCTACTTGGGCGGCGCCGGATTACTTGTAAGGATCCTCTGACGGAGAAGCAGGCTTGATGATCTCGAGGAGGAGGCGGTTCTTCTCCGACCGCGTCTCGCCGACGCTCGTGCAGTAGATCGCCGGGTCATCCACCACCGGGCATTTGTTCTCGCAGATGCCGCAGCCGATGCACAGGTCCAGGTCGATGACCGGCGCGAGCGGCGTCCGGATGGTACCGTCGAGGAGCTTGACCTCGGTCCTGACCAGCTTGATGGCCTTGGGCGAGGTCGGGCAGTGCTCCTCGCAAACGATGCACGGCGACCCGAGCACATACGGAATGCAGCGGCTCTTGTTGACCCAGGCCGTCCCGATCACGACCTTGATTTTCTCCTCGATGGTCAATTCCTTGATCGCTCCCGTCGGACAGACTTGGCTGCAGAGAGAGCAGTAATATTCGCAGTAGCCGATCCGGGGGACGAGCACGGGCGTCCAGATCCCCTCCGGGCCGGCCTCGCCCAGGGCCGGCTGGAGCGCGTTGGTCGGACAGGCCTTCAGGCAATCGCCGCACTTAACGCACTTCGCCAGGAACTGGGGCTCGGGCAGGGCCCCCGGCGGGCGGATGAGCTTGGCCGCGGCGCGCTTTCCGGCGGGGGTGATCTTGAAGAACGGCGCGGCGACGACCGCCAGAGCCGACGTCAGGATGAGCTTCCGCCGCGACAGGTCGACCGTTTCGATCTTTTCCGGCGCGGCCTTGACCGGAAAAGAGACGGCGCTGGTCGGGCAGACGGCGGCGCAGGTGTAGCAATAAACGCACTCCGAGCTCCTCCATTCTTCGTTCGGATAGGGATTGGCTTGGGTTTCACATTGCAGCGTGCAGAGGTTGCACTTGATGCACTTCTCCATGTCGACCCGCACCTTGCCGATGTTCCAGCGCGAGAAGAGGCCGAGCAGAGCACCGGCCGGGCAAAGATAACGGCACCAGAACCGCTCTCTTGAGATGTTGAGAAGCACGACGCCGAGGAATAGGAGGCTGATGAAGAATCCCTGCTGGAAGGTCTGGTTGAGGGCCAGGGCGCTGAAAAACTGGGCCAGAGAATCGCCGGCGGAAGAGATCCCCGCTCCGTAGAGGAGGCCGATGAAGGCGGACCCCACCCGGGCGAACCAGGGGATGATTCCGGTCACGAACGACCGGTAGAGGAACGACAGGGGGTCGGCGATGCCGACCAGGTCCACGGTGAAGACGCTGCCGGCCAGGACGAAGATGAGGATGTAATATTTCCAGGCCAAGCGGGCCCGGCCTTTCTCGTCCTTTCTCGGCTTCAACCAGCCGGTTCTTTTGAACAGGAAGGAGAAGAATTGATGGACGGCGCCCAGGGGGCAGGCCCACCCGCAGACGAACCGGCCGACGACCAGGGTCACGACGATGGTGACGGCCGCCAGAATGAACGAGGCGAAGAGGGCCCGTGAGGCGATGGCGGTGGCGACGGCCAGCAGCGGGTCGAAATGGAAAAAGACCTCTACCCGGCCGATGTAGTCTTGGCCGGTGAAATGGGTGCCGAACAGAAGATAAAGGAACAGCCCGAAGAAGACGGCCTGGCTGACGACGCGAAAGGCCTGGAGCGCCCGATACTTTTTAGACCGTTCTTTTTTCAATGGTCAGCCTCTCCAGGTTGATCTCACCCAGCCCCCGCTTATTGGCCAGCCCGAGATAGGCGAGCTCCTGCGGGCCGAGCTCCAAGAAGCTCGCGCCCAGCGTGTCTGCGGCTACCGGGTCTGTGGTCACGACCACCGTCTTCTGCAGTTTGACGTCGGACGTCCGCCCTCCCTGCGGCCCGTTCCGGGTGAGGATGCGGTAGGCGTCGAGCACGGTCAGCTGCGGCTGGAAAAAGGCCGCCAGGTCCACCATGGCCTCGTCGAGCTTCTGGTGGAGCTGGTTGCGGGCCCCGCCGATGGCTCCCAGCCAGTTCTTCATGCCCATGGTCAGCCGGGAGAGGCTGTGGTGCTTGGCGATGGGGACGTTGATTAGCTTGTCCACCTCGACGAAATCGGTGAACACTTCCCAATCCTTCAGCCATTCCCCCTTGAGGGGCATCTTTTTTAATCGGAAAGTATTGACGAACGGGACTTTGGCCCCGGCCGCCTTGGCGGCGTCGGCGATCCCGGAGCGGGCATAACAGCGCTGGGCCTGGTTGGTGGTGTTGTCCATCACCGTAACCTCTTTAGCCCCGGCTTCGAAACAGAGCTCGACCAGCGTTTTAACGACCTCGGGATTGGTGGTGGCGGCAAGCTCCGGAGTCCGGTCCCAGCCGATGTTCGGCTTGATCATGACCTTGTCGCCCCTGGCGATGAAGCGTCCTATCCCCCCCAGCGCCGCCAGGGCTTCTCTGGTAAGCGCCGCCGGAGATTCGCCCTGGATGACGGCCATGTCGGGAAGGGGTTTGGCCTGGGCAAAGAGCCCTGGACCGAGGCGCAGCATCATGCTTCCGAAGGCCACATCTTTTATAAACTCGCGTCTGTCCATCGGTTCTATCCTTTGCCCAAAGAGCGCATGTATTCCACGATGCCGTCGTAAATGCCCTGGGCGACCTGCTTGCGGTAGGCCGGGCTGCGCAGCCTATCCTCCTCCTGCTGGTTGCTCAGGTGGGAAATTTCGACCAGGACCGACGGCATTTCGCCGCCGATGAGGACCCAGAAGGGGCCGCCCTTGACGCCCAGGCTCTCGACGGCACCGTAGTGCTGAGATAATGATTTTACCAAATTTCCCTGGATTTTTTCAGCCAGGTCCCGCGATTCCATGATTTTGCTGTTCCGGACGATTTTCTTGAGCGTGTCCGCCATCTCGCCGATCGTCTTGGTGGAAGTGGCGTTTTCCAGGGCGGCGATTTCATTCACTCGGGAGTCGGGGCTGAAGTTGAGGTAAAAAGTCTCTATGCCCTTTCGCTTCCGGTTGCGGTGGGCGTTGGCATGGATAGAGATGAAGAGGTCCGCCTTCTTCTGGTTGGCGATGACAGGGCGGTTTTCCAGGGGGATAAAGATGTCCGATTCCCGCGTCAGGATGACCTCGAGCCCCTTTCCTTTGACCAGCAGGTCGCGGAGCTCGGCGGCGACAGCGAGGACGACGTCTTTTTCCTTCTGCCCCTTCTTGCTCATGGCTCCGGGGTCCTCTCCGCCGTGTCCGGGGTCAAGGACGATTGTCTTGATGCCCAGGCCGAGCTGGCGGGCCATGCTGTAGCCGGAGGGCGTCGGCTCGGGGGGCTGGGGCGGCTTTTCAGTCGGCCCCGCCGGCGGCTGCAACGCGGGCAGGGCGGCCGGCTCTCGGGGATAGATATCCATGACCACGCGAAAAGGGTCGAACAGAGGAAAGACCTGATAGCGCTCGACCTTGGCCATATCCAGCTCGGCGACGACCCGAACTATGGTCGGGGTTCTCTGGGCGATGCGGACCTCCTTCAGGTAATCGCACTTGGCCGAGAATGTCTTACCGTGGAGAATAGGGTTCAGCCGAGCCTTATGGATGTCTATAAAAATCCGGTCGGGATTCTTGATCTCGGCGGAGGTGAAATTTCTCTGTCCGCCGACGTCGACCACAATCCGGGTGTGGGTGGGATGGGTGTAGGTGCGGAGGTCATAGACCTCGACGGTCGGTTCCTGGCCGGAGAGAAAAGCAAAAAAAAGGAGGAAGGCGACGGTGATAATGAGGCTCAGGCGCAATCGATCCACAACTAATTCTCGCTTATAATATAAAAATAATCAGGAATGTTCAACCGGCGCCGCGTCCTCAGGCGCCGTATTTCTTGAGCTTCCCGGCGTGGGCGAGAAGGAGCGGCATGGCCTGGAGCGCCGGGAAACGGCCCAGATAGCCCCGGCTGCAGGCCCTCTCCGAGAACTCCGTCACATCGTCGGGAAAGGCGGACCTGGCGGCAATGAGAAAGGGGTTGGGATGCCAGGAATGGGACTTAAGGAGACAGGGAGTCGAGTGGTCGGAAGTGACCGCCAGCACGTCGGGCCCAAGGGCTTCCAGGCGGGGGATGAAGGCATCGACCTCTTCGATAGCCCGGACCTTGGCGTCGAAGTTGCCATCCTCGCCGGCGGAGTCGGTCTTTTTATAGTGGACGTAGAAGAAGTCGTGAGCGCTGTAGCCGGCTTCGACGGCGGCGAAGAGGTCGGGGGTTTCAGATCCCGCTTCCAATACGTGCATGCCAAGGAGCCTGGCCAGCCCCTTGTACATGGGGTAGTTGGCGACAGCGGCCGGCCTGATCTTGTAGAGTTCGGCCATGGTCGGCAGGGCCGGGAACTTGGAGAACCCGCGCAGCAGGACGGTATTAGCGGCCTCGAGGTCGCTGAGGATGGTGGTGGCTTCGTCGAGAAACCGGTTGACGACCTCGGCCGTCCTTGCCGCTTCGGGGGAGAGCGGCTGGGTGTAGGCGCGCGGTTTGTGGTCCTTTTGCGGGTCGGCATCGGAAAGGGCGTCGCTGAGTCCCGGGCCGCTGAACTTGGCCACGAAACGGTGCTCCTTCCCGGGATAGAGGGTGACCGCAATTCCCTCCCGCGGCTTAAGCGCAGCGTTCACCCGGCGGCAGAGCTTCTCATTCTCCGCAGTCGGGATCCGTCCGGCCCGGCGGTCAACAATCAGGCCGTTTTTGAAGGTGGCATAATTTCCCCGGGCGACGAGGTCTTCCTTGCCGACCTCGACGCCCGAGCCGAGGGCTTCGAGGATGCCCCGGCCGAGCTGGTAGCGAAGCGGGTCGTAGCCGAAGAGAGCGAGGTGGGACGGACCGCTGCCGGGAGTGATGCCGCGGGAGACGGGATCGGTCAGCCCGCAGACGCCCGTCCGGGCGAGCCGGTCGAGGTTCGGAGCATGCGCTCTTTCGAGGGACGTCTTGCCCTGCACGGGCAGCCCGCCCAGTCCGTCCAGGACGAGAAGAATGATTTTAGACGGCGTGGCCACCGATAGTTCTTTGGCCAGCGTTTCCCACTCCATGATTCCTCACTATACCGAAAAAGATATGGGGACACAATACTCAATTCCTGCTGTAAGCATCTCTGCTCAGGTGATGGGGATGAGCTCCTTGGAGGCGAAGATTTATGCTCAGGGAAGGACATTTTATTCGCCCTTTTTTAGAATGACCTCGGTGGCGCCCCAGCCACCGCCGGCCAGGTCGGCCGTCTTGAAGCTGGCGACATGAGGATTTCTGGCGAGCAGGCTCTGGACGGTCCGCCGGAGCGCTCCCGTCCCCTTGCCGTGGATGATCCGGACTTGATAAATCC
>CAZYWP010000134.1:0-8420 GCA_964651495.1 uncultured Eubacteriales bacterium
TGAGCAGCGCGAGCCGCTGGACTAGGCCGCGGAACGACGGCGGAACACCGGGATAAAAGAAGCCGGCCGCGGCGACCAGAACGAGCGCGGCCACCTCCTCTGGGGCTTCCCGGAGAGGGCGGGGGTAGTATTTCTTTCAGCTGTCATGATCGGGGCGATCGCGGGCGACATCATCGGCTTTGTTGGAGCCAGGCGCCAATTTTCATGTCGCCGAAATTCCTCGTGTCGCGAACGAGCGCCGCTTGCGTCCGTTCAGTGCCCTCCGATAACCTTGTAGCCCTCGTCCTTCAGCTTCCGGGCCCACCGTTTCTCGGCGGCCTTTGAGGATGCCGCGTCGAAATACCTGGTTTCAGGGGCGAGGTCCATGCGCAGGCATTGGCCGTATTTGCGGACCGATCGCGAGTAGAGCCGGCCGCGCTTGTTCCTCCTGCCCTTGATGTGCTCGTTGAATCGGGCTTCGGGCGTCTTGGAGGATTCGCCGACATACACGAAACCCTTCCCAGGATCCTTGCAGCCCTTCGCATCCATCTCGATCACATAGACCGTCCAAACCCTCGGGTCGCGGTTGACCGTGTATCCTTCGCTCCTGAGACACCGGATGGCCGCCCGGCATTCTCGTTTGGCTTCGTCACGGCTGAATATGGGACCGGACGTGAGATCGCCTCGCCGCCTGACCAAATGCCCCTGCAGCCAGGCCGGGCCATGGCCCATTTTGAGCCTTTCGTACCTCGTCGCCGGCTCTTCGATGGTGAGGCCCACGTAGAGATTGGGCTTGTCAGGGTCGCGGCGCGGGACGACGTCATCGAGCTCGACCACGAGAACCCAATTCCTCGGTTCCCTCAGTCTTCTCATCTATTCAGTTCCTTCTCAAACCGTATCATCGGCCGGGAACTGCTGTCAACTTTGTGGAATTCGGGGGACAGCATACATAATTCACCGAATACTCCCAAGAATTCGGGCTAAATAGTCCACAGAGTATGAGCAGCCCCAGATTCCTACGTCCTCAGGATTGGCCGATTTTATGTGCGAAATCGGTGATCGGGGAGGAAAATGCACTCCGAGAACTTGTTCGATAGGAGCAAGGTCCGAATATACCTGGAAAAAGCAAATCCGCAATTGAGATTGTTTAGGGAGAATTGCCGTCTAAGATTATGCTGGCCAGAGGAAATGCTATAAAATTATTATTCACCCCTGGGGTGAATAAATATCTTGACAAATAGCGTTTAAGACGCTAGCATATCATCATTCACTCCCGGGATGAAAAGATGTATGTGTCAAAGGCAGTAAATAGGTGGAAGTTAGATTCCAAACTAAGAGGCTGGGAAAGTGCTATGCGAATTATCAAGCGGGATGTCGTGAATGGGGGTCGGATGTGGCGTTGAAATATATCCAGCGAATCGACCTCCTTCAGGAAGCCTCAGATGTCGACGAGGTTCGCAGGCTGCCCGGGCTTGATTGTCATCCTCTCAAGGGGCGCAGAGCAGGGCAATTCGGAATCACTCTTCGCGGTCGCTGGCGCCTTATCATCGCATTGGAGGGGGAGAAGAACGAGGTTATCTCTGTCAAAGAAGTGAGCAAGCACTATGGCGACTGAAAAACGCATCTACTCTGACCTACCCATTCCACCCGGCGAGTATCTTGCGGAGGTTATCGCGGCCAAGGGTATCACGCAGGCTGAATTGGCCAGGCGCCTTGGGCGTCCCGTCCAGGCGGTCAACGAAATCATCAAGGGCGAGAAGGCGATTACGCCGGCGACCGCTCTTCAGCTTGAACGAACCCTCGACGTGCCCGCCCACATTTGGACCGGACTTGAATCCCGCTATCAGCTCATCAAGGCCAGACTGGAGGAAAAGAAGCAAATCCAAAAAGAATCGGGTTATCTCAGGCAAACACCCTATCATCAGTTGGCCAGTTTGAAGTATGTTGAAAAGGCCCGGGATGACGAGCACAAAGTCAGGGAACTCTACCGTTTTTACGGCGTCTCTTCTCTCGCGAATTTGCCCGGGATCAAAGCCTACGAAGGATCTTTCCGCCGCGGCGGGGCGCCGCAGGCTTCGAGCTATGCCCTGGCTGCGTGGATAAGGTGCGCGGAGCTGCAGGCGCGGGAAACGCCGGCACAAACCTTTGATAAGGGGAAGTTGAAGAAGGCGCTCAAAGATATTCGAGCCCTGAGCACGAAGGCGGCGGCAGATTTCATGCCCGAACTCAAGGCACTGCTGGCGCGGCACGGAGTAGTCTTGGTGCTGCTCCCTCAGTTTCCGAACGCGTCCGCGTATGGGGCCACGTTCTGGATAAAACCCGGCAAAGCAGTTCTTCTGATGAGCCTTCGCGGACACTCGGCGGATGTCTTTTGGCATCGTCTCTTCCATCAGATCGGACATATCCTTCTCCACGGAAAAAGGGCGTTCATCGACGAGCGCAAGATATCGCCGGAATTGGTGCGACAGGAAAGAGAGGCGAATAATTTCGCCAGGGATTGGCTGGCTGGGGCCGGATTATGAGAAATACTTTTTTTACCGCTGACACGCATTTCAATCACGCCAATATTATTCATTATTGCCGGCGCCCATTTTCCTCCATTACAAAAATGAACGAGGCGCTGATCGCCAACTGGAACGCGAGGGTCGGGAAGGGGGACCTTGCTTATCATCTGGGGGATTTTGCCTGGGGGGACTGGGGGTCCATCCTCGAGCGGCTGAACGGCGATATTATTTTGATCAGCGGGGGACACGATAAGAGGGTGCAAAAAAACTACCGGGGCCGCTTTCTCCAAACGGCCGATTTGATGGATATCGCAATCGAGGGAAAGGAGATCGTCCTTTGTCATTATTGCCTTAGAGTCTGGAACAAGAGCCACTATGATTCCTGGCATCTGTTCGGGCATAGCCACGGCCGTCTGCCGGCTCTCGGAAAGTCGCTTGACGTCGGGGTCGATGGCCATGATTTTGCTCCCTGGTCATGGGAAGAAATCAAAACCTATATGGCCGGCCGGCCGCACAACGAGAACTTCTTGGGATAGATCGATTGTTGGGGTTCTTATCGATTAGATGGTCTGACCAATACTTAATCAGACAGCGAGTGTCAAATTAAGTATTTTGGCCTATCGGCCCGCGGCCCGGCGGGCGATGACGGCGGTGGCGGCCATCCAAGCGAAGATGATGAGCAGCGCGAGCCGCTGGACTAGGCCGCGGAACGACGGCGGAACACCGGGATAAAAGAGGCCGGCCGCGGCGACCAGAACGAGCGCGACGACCGAGAAGACGACGGCGGGCACCCTGGCCGGGCGGCGGCCGGCGGCCGCGGGAACGAGGGCGGCCATGGCCGCCAGGATTCCGTAAACGGCCACCCGGGCGAAAAGGTTGTGGACCGCGCCTTCCCAGCCCATTTCCGAACCGCCCCGGACGGGGTAATCCCTCGCCAGCCCCGTGATTGCAATGGAGACGCCAAACGCGACCAGTCCCGCTAGCACGCCCCAGCGGAAGACGCCGCGCCCCTGCGCCCGGAGCAGCCCGACCCCGAACGCGATGGAGAGAACGCCGCACAGGACCAGGCCGGTCCGGAGAATCCAAGGGTGGGGCTGACCGGGCGCCGCCAGCCGGCTGATCGTGTCGGAGGACTGGTTGATCCCGGGCGTCACGGCTGAGGCCCAAACGACGGCGATGACGAGGACCGCTCCCGCCGCCGGGCCGCAGCCCAGGAGAAAACGATCGCGCCGGTTCACGCCTCTCCTTCATTCACGTTACTATTGAATCACAACATCGTAGGGCCTGACAAATATCCCATTTGGGCAAGTCTTCGGAGAGATATTTTAAGTTCGATTTACTAAACATAGCTTCATAGATTTCTACTTGCCATTCTCATAAAGATTTCAGATAGGCCCTAGCTCGCTTCGAAGTCTTATAGCTCCTTCCCCGTTCGACGACCAGACGTTTGATTTTCCCCCATTCTTCCTGCGTATAGGTATCTCTCTCTGTGATTTCGCACGGGAGGAAGAATACGCCCTTATCAGTCACCTTAAAAATAACCGAAGAGCCTTTTTGAAGGTTGAAGATGGCCCGGATCGGAGCCGGCACGGTGACTTGTCCCTTAGACGTCATTTTGGCGATTTCGATGAGTTCCATGGATGCTCCTTACTTTCTTACATCCTTACAATACCTCCGTTCATTAGGAATGTCAATAGCAACATAATAGAGACGCAAGAAAGGAGTATGGATTCTCACCTCGAGCACGCGGCTCGAATCCGGCCATCTTCTATGGTTTTTGGCGCATATACTGGATCGACAGGGTCGGGGAAGGCCGCTGCCGGATGGTAGATTACAAGACAGGGAGTTATGGAAGATTCGAGGAGCTTGGGGAATTCGGGAAGTCGCTGGCCCTGCCGGCTTATTTCTTTTTGAACACCAGGTCGCGGACGGGATCGCTGTCAATGACGAATCCGGTCACGCGGTTTTGATCGTCCCTTTGAAAAACAATCATCGGGAAAGCGCGCGCCCCGGAAGTGAAGTGATCCTTCTCATCCGGGGCGAGCCGAACATCGCCCTGCTCCGGGGGAATGATGACGAGCCCCTCGCCGCGCACCTCAAGGCCGAAGAGGAGATTCAGCTCTTCGTTGAGATAGGCGCCGGCATATTCTTTCAGCTCCTCCGGGTTCGGTCTCACCAGGAAGACCTTCGGGGCGATTTGCTCGGCTCCGCCCTGATTCCAGACGAACTGTTGGACTTTGCCCCCCTTGTCCTTTTGAAAAACGATCCGGGCCTGGGCGAAATCAAGGAGGAATTCGGTTTCGGAGAGGGTGGTCAGGGCGAATTTCTGCCCGGGAACGCTCAAGAAGAGCCAGCCGCCCGTGCGGCTTATGGTGAGGACCTGTCGCGGCCCTAAGCGGTAATCGCCGGCATACTGATCCAGGATTGCGGGGTTCACCTTGACGGCTTTCTTGGCCGCCGCCGGCGGACTCTTTTTTGCCGGCGGAGGAGGAGGGGGGGCGGGAACCGGCAGGTAGATCTTGATGATGCCCTCGGCGAACCCATCAACGGGCGTATAGTCCCAATTGGCCAGGACGACGAAGCCGAACTTCTGGTCGGGGAAATAAACCAGGTCGGCTCCCGAACCGGCCCAGGTCCCCGTCTGGGAGACCGCGCGTCTCCCGGCCCGAGTTCCAACGTTGAGGCCATAGCCATAGGTCGAAGTCCGGCCGTCGTTCAGCTCACCTGGGGTGAACATTTTGGAGAAAATATCCTGCCCGCCCGCGGGCCCGGATTCCAGGTTCACCAGCCACTTGGATAGGTCGGCGATCGAGGTGAAAAGCGAGTGCGACCCGGTCAGGGACAGGTTGTCGATCCCCCTGAGGTATTCCTGGCGCGTGTAGTTATAGCTCAGGGCTTCACCGTCGAAGATCGAGCGGGAGTTGTCGCGATACTGCGTCCTGGTCATTTTCAACGGCCTGAAAATGTTTTCCCAGGCCCAGTCGGAGAAGGGCTTGCCGGTGACGCGCTTGATCACTTCGGCCAGCAGGTCATAGTTGGTGTTGGAATACTGGAAGCGGTCGCCGGGAGGGAAGACGATCTGCTTCTGGGCCTTGACGATCTTCAGAACCTTCTCCAGGGTGAACTCCTCTCTGTCCCGTCCCGCCAGTTGGAGCACGGGAAGCCAATCCCGCAGCCCGCTGCTGTGAAAGAGGAGATGACGGAGTTTGACCGGGGTCCCGAAATCGGGGATCTCCGGGATGAACTTGCGGAGATCGTCGTCCAAGGTCAGCTTGCCCTGTTTCTCCAGGATGGCGACGGCCTGGCCGACGAACGGCTGGGCCAGGGTGGCCGTGTTGAAGACCGAGTTCGGGGTGATGGCCGCGGCTTGCTCCTGGCAGGCCAGGCCGAAGACCTTCTGATAGACCACCTGCCCCTCTTTGACCACGACGACGGCAAAGCCGGGCTGATCCAGGCGGTTCCAGAAATCGAACAGCTTGTCCATTTGTTCGCCCGGCGTCAAGGGCTTTTCTTGTTGGGCGGCGCTTTGGCCCAGGCCGCAAAGCGGAAGGATGATCAAGCTCAAGGCCACCAAGTAACCGGCTTTTTTCAAGTGTTCCTCCCAGGTAAAAACAGTTCACAAGGATCTTGGCTCAAAATGACCTCTCCGGCCATTCTAAGAAAAGACGGCCCGATTATCAATACGCCAGGGGGGTCTTGCCTCATCTTTGAATTTCCATTCTTCTTTTGCTACCATGGCTGATGACCAAGGAGAAATGATTTGCCCAGGACACACCATCGCAAGCCCGCGCCTGCCTTCCTGTTTTTCATGGTGATGATCTTAATTGTGAGGATGACCGCCATGCCGGAGACCGTCAGCGAATTCGACAAGATCTTGCCGGAAACGATCGGCGAATGTAAAAAAGCCGGGCCGCCCGCCCTGTACACGCCCGAGAACCTGTCGAGCTACATCGACGGCGGAGCCGAGCTCTACCTCTCCTACAACTTCAAGAACGCCCTGTCGCTGAAGTATGTCGATCCGGTCGAAAATGAGATCGCCGTCGATATCTTCGACATGGGCACGTCCCTTGACGCTTTCGGCGTCTTCGCCCACTCCAGGGAGGCGATCGAGACCGAATTCGGCCAGGGCAGCGAGTACGCCGCCGGTTTGCTGACCTTCTGGAAAGACCGCTATTACATCTCCATCCTGGCCTATCCGGAAACGCCGGCCAAAAAGGAGATCGTCTTCAAGCTGGGCCGGGCCATCGCCGGGGCGATCATGGGGGAGGGGCCCCTGCCGCCCATCCTCGCCCTGCTCCCGGCCGAAAACCTGTTGCCCGAAACCGTGCGCTACTTCCATCACTATATCTGGCTGAACAGCTTTTATTTCGTCTCCGACGAGAACGTCCTCGACATCGACAACAATACCCCCGCCGCCCTGGCCAAATACCGGCAGGCGGGCTCGACCTATTTCCTGCTCCTCGTTCGCTACCCGGACGCAGCCCGGGCTGAAGCCGCCGCCGGCCTATTCAGGCAAAAAGTCCTCGGCGGCGCGGCCGACGGGATGCGCCCGATGAAGGAGGGCAGCTGGACCGGACTCCGTTGCCGCGGAGATCTGGTCAGCGTCGTTTTCAACGCCCCGGATGCGGCGACCGCCCGGGATATCTTGGACAAAATCAAGGAATGAAACGGAGGGAAAAATGAAGTCCAGACATTCAATCAGCCGCCGGCAGTTCATCAAGACCTCTTCGGCCGCCGTCCTGGTTACGCCCCTGCTCCTGTCCGGCCAGGAGGGGACGGCTCCTCCCAAGTCCGGAAAGAGCCGGGTCATCCTGGTGCGCGACCTCAACCTTCTGGACGAGAACGGCCGACCCCGGCAAGCCGTGGTCCAGGAGATACTCGACACGGGCATCAAGGCCTTGACCGACAAGCCCGATCCGTTAAGCGCTTGGAGGACGATCATCAGGCCCAATGATATCGTCGGCATCAAGAACAACCGCTGGCCCTATCTGCGGACGACGGCCGAGGTTGAAAACGCCCTCAAGATGCGAATCATGGAGGTCGGTGTCAAGGAGGCCAATATCGCCGTCGACGACCTGGGCGTCCTGCAGAACCCGATCTTCCAGAAGGCGACGGCCTTGATCAACGCCCGGCCGATGCGATCTCATCACTGGTCAGGGGTTGGCTCGTTGATCAAGAACTACATCATGTTCATTCCGGAGCCGATTTCCATCCATCCCGACTCCTGCGCCGACCTAGCCTCGATCTGGGACCTCCCGGTGGTCAAGGGCAAGACCCGCTTGAACGTCCTGGTGATGTTCACCCCCCAATTCCACAGCTTCGGCCCCCACAGCTTCAACCCCAAGTATGTCTGGAAATACTACGGCCTGCTCATGGGATTCGACCCGGTGGCCGTGGATGCCACCGGACTCCGCATCGTCGAGGCCATCCGCAGGGAATATTTCGGCGACGACCGTCCGCTCAACCCTCCGGCCAAGCACATCGCCATCGCCGACACAAAATACCATCTTGGCACGGCGGACCCGGAAAAGATCGAGCTGGTCAAGATCGGCTACGACAAGGACATTTTCGTTTAGGCTGCGAACGCGGATCAGCCAGATGGACGCGGCGCAGAACTGGAGGAATTCGGGGGACAGCATACGTAATTCACTGAATTTGCCTTAATCTTCCAAAGCAATTTTCAATCGTCGCAGCGGACTCCAGAATCTGTGAGAAAGTCCGTTTGACATGCTCAATAAATTGAGTATATACTCATTACTATGAGTGATAAAACAGCTATACTTGATTACATTTCTTCCACCAGCCAGCTTAGAGCCCTAAGCTTCCTCGCGAAGCTCTCGGATAAGGAATTTCACGAGCGCGAGATCGCCCGTAGGACCGGCATCAGCTATGGGTCGGCGAATCGAGTATTGAACGAGCTTTTCGCGGACGGGATTC
>CAZYWP010000135.1:0-8204 GCA_964651495.1 uncultured Eubacteriales bacterium
GCTCTCATCTTGTTTGTCGGCGGCATCTACATGGCCTGGATTGAGCCCACCAGGATCGGCGGAAAAGTGTTTCCCATCATCCGGCAGGTTGTGGGCATCCTGTTTTTCGCCGCCGCCCTGATCCTGGCTTCACAGGGTATTCAGGGGTATATCCAGGAGCGTGTCGGCGAGGCCGTTCTGTCCGGGGCGCCCGGGACCTCAGGCGCGGAGGCGGGCATCCGGTGGTCGGCCTACTCCGAGGCGCACCTGGAGCAGGCCGCGGCCCAATCACGGCCCGTGTTGATCGATTTTTATGCCGACTGGTGCATCCCCTGCAAGGAGCTCGACAAGCTCACCTTTCCTCAACCCGAGGTCGTGGAGATGTCCCGGAAGTTCGTCATGCTCAAGGTAGATTTGACTTCGTCGCGGGACCCGGAGTCCGGCCGGCTGAAGAAGAAATATCAGATCAAGGGCGTGCCCACTCTGGTCCTCATGAGGCCGGACGGAACAGAGGCAGCGGACCTCCGGATTGTCGGGTTTGTCAGGAAAGAGAAACTATTATCCTATATGGAAAAGGCGCTTGCGCCCGCCAGATAAGGCGGGCCCTTTAGTTGTCCCCTCGCCCTCTTGAGGGGAGAGGGTCGGGGAGAGGATAAAACTAGAGCTGAACTAAGAAATAGACCACCAATTTGGAATGGACTATTCGGCGGCGAGCTTATTGAAATACCTGAGGAGCTCTTCCTTGTCCATCTGCCGGACGATTTTGTCCCGGATTCGGCCCTGCTTGTCGATGACGAAGGTCGTGGGGATGAACTGGCCGGGATCATAGGCCGAGATGATCTGTTCCGTGTTTTGTCGGGTTTCGAGGATGATCGGGTAGTTGATTTTGTATTTCTCGACGAAGGCCGCGACCGCCTCTTTGCCTTTGGTATCGAGCGAAAGGCCGATGATCTCCAGGCCTTTCGCCTTCATCTGGCCGTAAACCTCGACAAAATCGGGGATTTCGGCGCGGCAGGGGGGGCACCAGGTAGCCCAGAAATTGAGGAACAGGACTTTGCCTTCATAATCGGCCAGCTTGACCGTCTTGCCGTTGAGATCGGTCAGGCTAAAGTCGGGCGCCTTGCGGTAGCCGGCCTGGGAGCCGGCGCTCTGATTATATACGGCCCCAAACATTAAAAGCACGACGACAATTAATATCACTAACAGGGCTCTTTTCATGGTCCTCTCCTTCCTGACGTCAATCTTACTGCCCGGCCTATGCTTATCCTGATGAACGTCTTAGCCGACCGGTGGCGGCAAAATTACACTTAAATTATAGATTTTATCGGGATTTTTTTCAACTGCCGTGTCGCCGTGCCCCATCATCCCCTCGACGGTTTCCTTGACATAGCTCTACGGCCGAAGCTATATTCTTTGCGTGGCCGGCAAGATGAGGCGGACAATTCGCGGCTGGAAACTTTATGTCGGTCGAAATCCGGGGACTGCCCCGCCCAAATGCCTTATCCTGTTCCCCGACCTTCCGCACACGCTCTTCTGCGGATTGGCCGGAATCGTCGCCGTCAAGGGGCCTGAGCGCCGGGAGGGGCTCCTAGGAAAGCTCTTTCGGCTTTTTGATCAGATCAGCGCCAACGGTCTTGCCGGCGCCGTTGCCCGGGAGAGCATTCGCGGGCTCCTCGGCGGCGAGGCAGCCCCAGACATGGAAAAGGTGCTCTACGCCGTCCAGCAGGACCTCGACCTCCAGTATGCTCTCCATCAGTCAGGCGGGTGGGATGACCTCAGACGGCTCGCCGACAGGCTCGATTCCTTTCTCCGCGACCAGGTCGAGCTTCTGGAAAGGCTGGCCGGCGAGATGTCCGTCCCGGCTGTCGAGACCGCCTCAGCCCGGCTCATCAAGCTCAAGGACATCCTCTGGGGATTGAGAGAGGATCTCCTGAAGAACCAGGAAAAAATCCTCGCGCTCTGCGGCGGTCTGGGCGGGCTCTCCGAATTCCGGACATATCACAGGCTCAATTTCATCCTCAACGCCATGGACCGGCTGGAAGTCCGGGGCCGGGACTCCACCGGCGTGCATTTCGGGTTCAGGCTCACCCCGGAGGCAATAGATAGAGCGCTCTCGCGCCTCCGTCAGGCCGGCCTTGCCGCCGAGTTCGAGAAGCGAAGTTCCGGCGGTGATCTGATGAACCGGTCCATCCGTCATTTCAGGGACTTCGTCCGGTTTACTTATAAAACAGCCTCGATCACAGGAGAGCTCGGGAGGAACTGCAGGGAATTGCGGCAGGAGATCTCCGGCGATGCCATTCTGAAATCCTTTGCCGTGGAAGGGAATCTGGACGAGACCTACCTTGCCCATACGCGCTGGGCTTCGGTCGGTGCCATCAATATCCCCAATTGCCACCCGGTGAACAACTCCACGCTCAGCCCGGAAGGAAAGGGGATCCCCGATAAACTCTACCCATCCTACGGCCGGGGGCTCTGGTCCATCGACGTGGCCCTGAACGGAGACATCGACAATTACCTGGAGATCAAGCGCGCGAGCGAGGGGGCCGGCCGCTTCGTCGACCCCCGCGTGACCACGGATGCCAAGGCGATCCCTCTCGCCATCGAGGCGCACCTCCTTGAAGGCAGCGATCTCAAGGAGGCTTTCCGCAGAGCGGTCTCGAGCTTCGAGGGTTCGCACGCCATCGCCATGACTTCCAACCTCGACCCCGGGAGAATCTACCTGGCGCTTCGCGGAAGCGGGCAGTCTCTCTTCGTCGGGATCGCGGACAGCCAGTACATTTTCGCCTCAGAGGTTTACGGCCTGATCGAGGGGACTCCGGCCTTCATCAAAATGGACGGCGAGCGGCCGCGCATCGAAGGCGACTCTGCATCCCAGGGCCAGGTCTTCATCCTCTCCAACGACAAGGGAGCGGGACTCGCCGGAATCGAGGCCATCTCCTATGATGGGCACTCCCTCAAGATTGCTGATCAGGACCTCAAAACAGCCGAGATCACGACCCGCGACATCGACCGCGGCCTGCACCGGCATTATCTCATCAAAGAGATCTCGGACTCGCCGTCTTCTTTCCGGAAAACTCTCCTCGGCAAGTACCGAATCTCGGGAAGGACCGTCGCTTTCAACCTTGGGCCCGAAGTCGTTCCTGAAAAGACGCGGCAGGACCTCAGGGCGGGGAAAATCCGGAACGTGTTCGTCATCGGCCAGGGAACAGCCGCAGTCGCCGGAAGCGCCATCGCCGAGGCCATGGGGATTTACCTTAAGAGCGCCAACCTGAATATCCAGGCCAAGAAGGCGACCGACCTGAGCGGTTTTGCCGCTGAGGAGGAACTGGCCCGCTCTCTGGTCATCGCGGTCACCCAGTCCGGGACGACCACCGACACGAATCGGGCCGTGGCCATGGCTCGGGAAAAGGGGGCCTCGGTCATCGCCATCGTCAACCGGCGTCAGTCCGACATCACCACCAAGGCGCACGGTGTTTTCTACACGAGCGACGGCCGCGACGTCGAGATGTCGGTGGCCTCCACCAAAGCCTTCTACTCCCAGATCGCGGCTGGATACGTGCTCACGCTCTTCCTGGCCGAGCTCCTGAACACCATACCCGAGGAGACCATCGTCCGCGCGCTGGAGGCGCTCGAACGCGCACCCGGCCTGATGAGCCGGGTGATCGCCCGGGCGGAGGAGATCAGGAAAACGGCCTGGGACCTGGTGAGGCTCAAAAGACACTGGGCGGTGGTCGGGAGCGGCACCAACAAGGTCGCGGCCGACGAGGTGCGGATTAAGCTCAGCGAGCTTTGCTACAAGACCATCTCCTCGGACATCATCGAGGATAAGAAACATATCGATCTCTCCGCCGAGCCGCTGATCCTGGTGATGGCGGCCGGGAGCCCCGGGATCGTGCTCGAGGACATCGTCAAGGACACGGCCATTTTCAAGGCGCACGCCTCCCGGGTCGTGGTCATCGCCGATGAAGGAGAGAAGCGGTTCGACCCGGTCGCCGACTACGTCATCACCGTGCCGCGGGCGGATTTCCCGGTCTCGGTCATCATGAACACGCTGGCCGGGCACCTGTGGGGCTATTATGCGGCGGTGAGCCTGGACGAGCAGGCGGGCCATTTGCGGGACTTCCGGGTCAGGCTCTCGGAGGTCCTCTCCAGGCATGAGGAAAGGGGGCTTGATATCTTCGAGAGCACGGCCGACCGGCAGCTCCACCGGGTGGTGGATGAATTCGGGGCGACCTTCAACCTGTGGAGGGCTGCCGGGCATGTGGCCAACCTCAACGTAGATACGGCCACCGACCTGACTCTGCTCCTCAAGTATGCGACGGCAAAGATCCCCGCCGAGGAATTCAGAAGAGACTTTCGGGAAAGCCGGGGATTGACACCACTCGACCTGCTGGATGTGGCTCTGGGAAAGGCCATCGACCAGTTGAGCCGGCCGGTGGACGCCATCCGCCACCAGGCCAAGACCGTGACGGTGGGCACGAGCCGCAAATTCCCCTCTCTCAAGGGAGTCGTCTTCGATGCCCTGGCGGCTCTGGGCTTTGCGGCGGAAAACCTGACGCAAAAAGATGTCCTCACCATCAAGCGGCTCCAGCCCGCCGTGGAGGCGGTGAGAGGTTATACCCAATACCGGCTGGAGGGGCTTGACGAGGACGGCCTGCCCACCGACGCGTCGATGATCTCAGTCGAGCGCCGGGGCGGCCTGGCCGAAGGGATGAGCTCCAGGGCAGAGAAAGGCGCGCCGCTCATGGGCTCCAAACGGACGCTCGTGAAGAACAGGGAGGTGTACGCGGGGGGCGGGCGCTCGGACGGCGCCTCCATCTTCATCATCCCGCTGTTGGGGACAGGATACACCCTCGAACGTCTGCTGCTCTTCCACGTGGATTTTGCCGAAGGTTTGGGTGTCGCCCAGAAGAGGGAAGTCCTCGGCGAGAAGCTCCTGGAGATCAGGAACATCCTCAACGAAGAGAATCTTGCCTGGAGCGATGATTATATCCGCGATATTCCGCTGAAATTCCTGCTGGGCGAGGGGGCGGAAGTCATCGCCGCCGCCATCAAGAAACGAATCTGATTCAGTCGGTTTTCACCCGCACTCGGCGCGCTTGAGCAGGCGCTCCCAATTGTGGTCCACTTCCTGCTGGATATATTGGAGGTCCTCGTCCTTGAGGTGGCGGAAGCGGCCCTGGAGCCTCATGTAATCGACGACCGGCTTTTTCTCCCGCGGCCTGATGTTGATCGTGTATTTCTCGCCGTTTTCGATCTCATAGAGCGGGAATATGCAGTTCTGGACGACCATCCGGCCGAGCTTCACCGAATCCTCGGGCCGGCTTTTCCACCCCGTCGGGCAGGGCGCGTAAATGTGGATGAACCGCGTCCCCTTGATCCCCTTGGCTTTCTTTGTCTTCTTGAACAGATCTTCGGGATAGCTGGTGTTGGCCGTGGCGATATAGGGAATCCGGTGGGCGGCCATGATGGCGTCGATGTCCTTTTTGGGCCGGTTCTTGAAGTGCTTGACGGGGGTCGTCGTCGTCCAGGCCCCATACGGTGTCGCGCTGCTCCGCTGAATCCCCGTGTTCATGTAGGCTTCGTTGTCATAGCAGACATAGATGATGTCGTCATTCCGTTCTGCCGCTCCGCTCAATGCTTGCAGGCCGATATCGAAGGTGCCCCCGTCCCCCGCCCAGGCCACGACGGTCGTCTCCGTGTCGCCGACCATCTCGAGCCCCGCCTTCAGTCCCGAGGCCGATGACGCCGCCGTCTCGAAGGCGCAGTGAAAAATCGGGACGCCGAGGGTGGAATGGGGGAAGGGCCCGTCGATGACCGACCAGCAGCAGGCCGGGATGCACAGCGCCGTCTTCTGGCCCAGGGCCTTAAGGACATAGCGCATGGCCAGCGTGGCCGCGCAGCCCTGGCAGGCCAGGTGGCCGGAGCCCATCAGCTCTTCCGTGGGCAGGCTCAGCTTCATCGTTTTTTCTTTCTTCATCTCTTCACTCCGATCCAGACGATCTCCTCGTCGGCCCTGTCTTTGGCCAGGGCGTGCCGGGCGATTTCCTTGAATGTGTCGGGTGTGATGTCGCGGCCGCCGAGGCCGGTGATGTAACCGAAGACCGGCACCCCATGGTCCTGCCCGTACAGCGCGGATTTGACCTCCTGGTAGAAGATGCCGTGGTGGCCGTAGGAAATGTTCCGGTCCACGACGGCGATCTTTTTCGCTTTCGCCGCGATCAGGCGCACCTTGTCAAACGGGAAGGGCCGGAACACCTTAATCCGCAGGTTTCCGGCTTTGATGCCGTCCTGCCGCAATTGGTCCACACCGACGCGGGCGGTGTATCCGGCTGTGCCGGAGGAGACGAAGACGATCTCGGCATCGTCGCAGCGGTAATCCTCGACCTGTCCGAGGTAGCGGCCGAACATCTTCTCGAACTCGCGGCCGGTCTCCTCGATCAGCGCCGGCGCCTTCTCCATGTCTTTCTGGAGCTTGTAGCGCAGCTCGAAGTAATGCTCAGGCCCCGTCAGTCCCCCGAAAGCATGCGGGTCGGACGGCGTCACCCGGATGGCCGGGTTGAACCGCGGAAGATAGGCATCAACTTTTTCCTGGTCGGGGATGTCCACGACCTCGTAGGTGTGCGAGATGGCGAAGGCGTCAAGGATGACCATGCTCGGGATCATCAGCGCTTCCGACACCTTGAAGGCCTGGATGACCGTGTCGAGCACTTCCTGGTTGGAGGAGCAGTAGAACTGGATCCAGCCGGTGTCGCGCTGGGAGAGGCTGTCGTTCTGGTCGGTCCAGATGCTCCAGCCGGGGGCCATGGCCCGGTTGATGTTGCCCATGACCACCGGCATCCGGCCGCCCGAGGCCCAGTGGAGGAGCTCATGCATCAGGGTCAGGCCCTGGGACGAGGTGGCCGTGAATGTCCGCGCCCCCGCCATGGAGGCGGCGATACAGGCGGCCATGGCCGAGTGCTCGGACTCGACCTTGATGAACTTGGCGTCGAGTTTCTTCGAGGCGCACATCTCGGAGAGGAGCTCGACCACCTGGGTCTGGGGAGTGATCGGGTAGGCGGCGATGACCTGGGAGCGGGCGAGCGTCGCGCCCCAGGAGAGGGCGTGGTTTCCCATGATCACTTTCTTCATTTCTCTTCCTCCACCATGGCGATGCACTTGGACGGGCATTCCTCGGCGCAGATGCCGCAGCCCTTGCAGTACTCGTAATCGACGACGGGGAATTCGTTTTCGATGATGATGGCCACGTCGGGGCAGAACTTCCAGCAGATCCCGCACTGGATGCAGTTCGCCAGGTCGATCTCGGGCCGGATGTTCCGCCAGGCTCCGGTCTTGTTGTAGAGCATGGAGCCGAGCGACATCGGCACCATCGGCACATCCTTCTCTGATTCAAAGACGATTTTTTCCGCTTTTTTTTTGCTTTTCGCTTCATTCTTTTGTTTCATTGGAAACCTTTATAAAAAAAATACTCAATTATCGCCAAGATCTTGGCAACGGGCCAAAATCGCAGACAAAACGCTGTCATTGCGAGGCATCAATGATGCCGAAGCAATCGCACGCGAATTACCCTGAGATTGGCTGGCTAAAGGTCGCAATGACCTAACGCTCAGATCGCCACGTCGCTTCGCTCCTCGCGATGACAAGCAATGGGGCTTTACTCGCTTATTATGCCTACACTATATTACCTTATCGGCCAGTTCATAGGCATCTCTGGCGGCCGCCATGTTATCCTCGGGCTTGATCGGCACACCCTCATTGATGGCGGCGAGCAGGGGATCCAGCTTGGTCAGGCTGAGTATTTTTACCACGGCGCCGACGATGGCCGTGTTAACGATCGGAGCCGCCAGCGACCCCAGCTTGTGCTTGACGGCGATCTCCGTGGCGTTGATCGTCGTCACGCGGAACTTCTTGGCGATCTTGAACTTTTCCGGCTTCTTATCGCTGTTGATGATGATAACGCCGCCTTCCTTGAGCCCTTCCGTTACATCAATGGCATCGACGAGCGTGGGGTCAACGACCACCACATGATCGGGTGCGTAGATGCGGCTCTTGTCGTAGATCGGCTTGTTGTCGATCCGGATAAAGGCGAAGACCGGCGCGCCGCGGCGCTCGACACCGAATTCAGGATAGGCCTGGACGTAGTTCCCTTCCTTGGCGAGGGCGTCGGCGAGGACTTTCGAGGCGACGACGGTCCCCTGTCCGCCCCGGCCGTGGAATCGTATTTC
>CAZYWP010000136.1:0-8124 GCA_964651495.1 uncultured Eubacteriales bacterium
GGTGTTGGGTGAGGAAGTCCGTCGAAGACTGAGCGGGCATGGTTTCTCGACTGAAGCGAGTTTGCTGATTTGCGACAGCAAAGCAGCGGGGATTCCAAGGGGGATGGCCCCCTTGGTCGCAGGACGGAGTCCGAGAAGGGGAGGCAGGAAGCGAAGCGACCGTTGGAAGGGGGAAAGCGCCGCTTTCTCCCTCCAAAGAGACGCTGTGGGAAACGAGCGGGCTGACGAATCCCAATCCCGAGCCTCGCCGGGGGTGAGCCGCGAGAGGACCCGCCCCCACCACGGAGATCGAGATGCACCCGATTTCATCCATTTCCTTGACATTGACCCTCGGCCAAGAATATATTTTCCCCATAATAAGGCGGGCTATAGAATAGGAGAAAACAATGAATAGGAAAAAAGACGGAGCGGAAATCCCGATAGGCTGCGCGCTGCACGGCTTGAGCCGGCGCCACTTTCTGGCCGGCTGTGCCGCCTGCGCCGGAACGGCCGGGCTCATGGGAATGCCGGAATGGCTCCGTGGCGCGGGCGGAAAAGGCCCTCGCATCCGCATTATTTACGCCCTCCACAGCCCCAAGCAGGAAGTCCCGGACTGGCCGAACAAAGGATTCGACTTTGTCCCGGTCATGGACCGGACAAACGCTGCCCTGATCAACAGGTTCAAGGACTTTACCTTCCTGCCCGCTATGGCAGCAGGGGAGGAGCAGGCCAAAAAAATCCTGGAGGGAGATCAGTCCGAAAACATCGACGGCTATATCGTCTTCCAGATGAATTGCTGGAACCGCGTCGCCCAGACTATGGTCACCTCAATAAAGCCCGTTCTATACGTCGATTTCCAGTTTGCCGGGAGCGGCGGGTTTCTCGTCTACACTGCGGGGTTCATGCGCGCCGGGACGCGTAACCTCGGTTTTGTGGGTTCGTCGCTCCGGGAAGACCTGTTTGCCGCCGTGAAGTGTTTTGAGGAGGCGAAGAGGGGCGGGCCGTCATTTGATTTCTCGGCCGCGACCGCTAGAGCTCGGGTTGCCCGGACGCCGCGTCCCGGAGACCTGTCCTGTAAACCCGACAGTTTCACCGCTCTCCCCATCGACGAGACGGTCCGCCGGATGAAAGACTCGAAGATCATCGCCGTCCGTGGTCCCGAGGCTCAGCCGGACGCCGTGGTCATGAGCATCCCGGTCGTTCATATCCCGTTCTCCGAGCTCAACGATGCCTGGGCGGCCGCGGATAAGGAAGAAGCGCGGCTCATCGCCGAGAGATGGATTCAATCAGCTGCCTTGGTCGAGGGGGTATCACGAGAGGAACTGATCAACTCGGCGGCCATGTACCTGGGCGAAAAGGCCGTCCTTAGAAAACATGGGGCCAATGCCATTACGATCAACTGCCTGGGAGGGTTTTATGGCGGACACATCCATGCCTATCCCTGCCTCGGCTTCCATGAGCTCCTCAACGAAGGTCTTGTCGGGGGGTGTGAGTGCGACGTGCCATCAGCGGCCACCATGGTTGCCTTGAATATCCTTTCCCAGGGCCGGCCGGGATACATCTCGGACCCGGTCATCGACACCGCCAAGCGCCAGATCATCTACGCCCACTGTGTGGCCTCGAACCGGGCCTTCGGGCCGAAGGGCCCGGCCAACCCCTTCCAGATCCTCACTCATTCCGAGGACCGGCAGGGCGCCTCTGTGCGTTCAGTCCTTCCCGTAGGCTATATGACGACGACCGTCGAGATTTCCGACCCCCGTAAGGAGATCATCCTCCATCAGGCCAAGGCCGTCGGCAACAGCCCGGACGACCGGGCCTGCCGGACCAAGCTCGCCGCAGAGCCCCTTGGCGATATCGAGAAGCTCTTCACGATGTGGGACAAATGGGGCTGGCACCGGGTCACCTTCTACGGCAACCTCAAGAGGCCCGTGCACGACCTGGCCGCCGCCCTCGGCTGGACGGTGGTCGAAGAGGCTTGAGGCCGGCTGCTATTTAGAAATCTTCCATAAAGCGGCGGTGCACCTGACACTCTGAGGGGCGTTCTCCAAGTCATTCACCTGGTAATAAAGGCTGACGATCTGTCCTTCTGCCGCCTCAACCGAGCTTGGGTAGCCGCAATCGGTGTTCAAGGCGGCTTCCGCGAGAATAATCTTTTGCTCCATGTCCCAGGTTTTTCCGCCGTCCCGGCTGAGCACCGCCCGCGCGCCCATCGGCGCATTGCGCTCTCCATAGGTCATCAATACCTCACCGCCTTGGAGCAGGATCAGGTCGGCGGGATGCTCTAAATCCTGGGTCAATTGGGCAGGAGGGCTCCAAGTCTTCCCGGCATCTGCGGAACGGGTCACCGCGATGTGCCCGCCCTTCTCCGATCGCATTGCCGCGAGAAGACTGCCGTCGGGAAGCTCAAGCACGGCGGTTTCGTTGAAATGCTTCCCCAGAAGGGATGGCTCCCCCCACGTTTTCCCTCCGTCCCGGGAACGGAAGATGTAGCTTTCGTTCCCGGGGGCGTCGAAGAATTCAAAGTAGACGGCCATGACTACGGTTCCATCCTTCAGTCTGATGATTTTGCCGTAGGGCGAAACAGCGCCCTTGCCTCCATAAAAAGAATAGATCGCCGGGCTGCGCTCGGGCCGGCTCCAGGTTTTCCCTTTGTCCTTCGAACGCATGACATAGACGCCGTCGAAGACCCGGTCCTCTCTCTTGCCGGAGAGCTTCAACCCGTCCGCTTCATATCCGCTGAGGACCGCATAGGCCAGCAGAATCGTCCCGTCGGCCAGCTGACCAAGAGCCGGGTTGCGGTCGTCTTCCGGGCCGTCGACGGCGGTCCAGGGTTGCGACCACGTCCGGCCTTGATCGTGTGAGATCGCCAGGTCGAGGCGGCCCGCCCGGCCGATGTGGGCGCCTCCGCCGCGCAGCACGGCGAGGATTTCCCCGCTCGCTAGCCGGATCGCCACCGGGAAGTATCCGCCCCCCTCGACGACCGTGACGTGCTCGATGGACGCGGCCGGCCCGCCGTTCGCAAGGGCCAGCGCGGCCAGGCTAAAGTAGACAAGCAGGCGCCATCTCGAAAGTAACCTTTTTTTTGCTCTCCTGATGGGGCTTGTCATATTGTGCTCTCCTCTCTTTTTAATCAGTTCCTTCACTCCTCGCTCTCAACTATATTTTTGTCCGACAGGCAAAGTCAATAGAATGGAAAGGGCGGAGGAAATGGTCATCCAGGAAGGAAGCTCATTCCGTGAATCAGGGGGGACGGGTAGCCCACAGGAGGAACCTTTTGCCTGTTTGTAACGTATATAAGAAGGGATATGGAGTGATTTCGACGTGCGAAAAATCCCGCCAATGCAGCCATTAAACTTGAGGAGAGCGTTTATGAAGAAGACCCTTCCGGCGACGATCGCCTTAATCCTTTTATTCCTTCCGCTCCCGGAAGCGGCCAAGGAAAAAGCGAAACAGCAGCCTCCCGTCCAGCAGGAACAAAAGGTTGTCCTGGCTGTCCGGGCGGACGAACCTGTCTCCGTCGACGGCCGGCTGGAGGAGAGAGTCTGGCAGAATCCGGCCTCTGACGGGTTCACCCAGAGCGATCCCAACGACGGCCAGCCCTGTAGTGAAAAAACGCACGTTTGGGTCGCCTACGATGACAAAGCGCTCTATGTGGCCGCGTTCTGCTATGATTCCGACCCCAAGGGGATTGTCAGCCGGCTCGGGCGCCGCGACTCTCAGATGGATTCAGATTGGCTCACGTTCGCCGTCGATCCGTATTATGACAAGAGGACCGGGTATCTTTTCGGAGTCAACCCCGCCAGTTCAATCATCGATGAGGCTCTCTCCAACGACATCGAGGACGATGATTCCTGGGACGGAGTCTGGGAAGGCCGGGCCGCGGTCAACGGCCAGGGTTGGACCGTGGAGATGAAGATTCCGTTCAACCAGATCCGCTTCCCCAAGAAAGAGGAATATGTCTGGGGCGTCAATTTTACGCGCGTCATCAAGCGCAAGAACGAAAGGGCGGCCTTCTCCTGGGTGCCGAAGAACGAAGCGGCCTACGTCTCGCGTTTCGCCCGGCTCGAGGGCATTCGCGGCATCAATCCCGGGACGCACATTGAATTCCTTCCTTATGCGGTCGGGCAGGCCCAGTTCCGGCCCGCCGAACCGGGCAATCCATTCGAGACTGGAAGAAAGGCCCTCGGCAACACCGGGTTTGACCTCAAGGTCGGGCTCAAAAGCAACCTGACGCTTGACGCCACGGTCAATCCTGACTTCGGCCAGGTCGAGGTCGACCCGGCCGTCGTCAACCTTTCGGCTTATGAGACCTATTTCGAAGAAAAGAGGCCCTTTTTCATCGAGGGCGCTTCGATTTTCGACGGGTTTGGCCGGGGCGGAGTCTATATCAATGCCAATATCAATTGGCCCAGCCCGACGTTTTTCTACAGCCGCCGGGTCGGCCGGCCGCCGCAGGGGTATATCACGAAAGAGGGCGATTATGCCATCATTCCGGACCGCACCACGATCCTCGGAGCGGCCAAGGTCACAGGGAAGCTGGGCGGCTGGAATGTCGGGTTCATCAACGCCCTGACACCCAGGGAGCAGGCCGAGATCGATGCCGCCGGCTTACGTCTCCACGAGGAGGTCGAGCCGTTCACTTACTACGGTGTCCTGCGGGCGCAGAAAGACATCAACCAGGGCCAGCAGGGCTTCGGGCTGATCGCCACCGGCGTCGCCCGCGACCTCAACAGCCCGATGCTGGAGAGCATCCTGAATGAAAACGCCTTCAGCCTGGCCTTCGACGGCTGGACCTTCCTGGATAAAGACCGGACGTATGTCATCGGAGGCTGGGTCGGCGGGACGCGGGTCGGGGGCACAGCCGATAACATCCTCCGGCTCCAAAAATCGTCCATGCACTACTACCAACGGCCCGACGCGGCGCACGTTGAAGTTGATCCCCGGGCGACCTCCCTCAGCGGCTGGGGGGGCCACCTGACCATCGGCAAACAGCGCGGCAACTCGCTCCTGCTCTTCTCGGCGGGCGCTCTTTCGCCCGGGTTTGATCCCAATGATGTCGGATTCCAGTACTCCGGTTCGGACGTGATCAACATTCAATTGCTTCCCGGTTACCAATGGACCAAGCCGGGCAAGGTTTTTCAGCAGGTGCTGGTCGCCGCCGGCGCCTTCCGGAACTATGATTTCGGAGGCAACAAGACCTGGGACGGAGGTCTGGTCATCGCCGAAGGCATGTTCCGCAACTTCTGGAGCTTCGATTTCATGGGAGCTTATAATCCCGTGACGATCAGCAATCGCCTGACCCGTGGCGGCCCCCTGGCGCTCATTCCCTGGGGATACCAGTTCGATCTGGCGTTCGAGAGCGACAGCCGCCAGCCGGTCGTCCTGGAGGCCGGCGGGTCGGTTTACAGACGGCCCGACGACGGCACGGAATGGCAGGCCGAGGTCTCGCTGGTCTGGAAACCGCGTTCGAACTTCAGCCTGTCACTGGGGCCGGAATTTATGGGCGAGACGACCGATATCCAGTGGGTCACCAGGGTCAGCGACCCGTGGATGACATCCACCTACGGCAGCAGATACATCTTCGGCCGCATCGACCAGAAGATCGTCGCCGCCGAGCTCCGGCTGAACTGGACTTTTACGCCCCGGCTCAGCCTGCAGACATACCTCCAGCCGTTTATCGGAGTCGGGACCTACAGCCGATTTAAAGAGTTGGCTCAGCCGAAGACTTACAGCTACAACATTTATGGAGAGGGCGGGTCGACGATCGACTACGCCGATGAACGCTATGCGGTCGACCCCGACGGCGGGGGACCGGCCGAATCCTTTTCTTTTGGCAATCCCGATTTCAACGTCAAGTCCCTCCGCGGCACGGTTGTCCTGCGCTGGGAATACCTGCCGGGTTCTTTGTTCTATCTCGTCTGGACCCAAAACCGGGCCGACTATGCCCACCCCGGGGAGTTCCGGCTCCGCCGCGACCTGGGGGACCTGCTGACCGCCCCGGGCGACAACATCGTCCTGGTTAAGTTTTCTTACCGCTGGGGCCTCTGAGCAGCGGGCCGGGCGGGAGAGAGGTTCAGCGGGATTTCCCGCCTTTCGCCGCCCAGTCCTCCAGGGTCTGCCCCTCCGAGATCATGGTCACACCCTCGGAGCGGGCGGCCTCCAGAAACCAGTCCAGCAATTGCTCCCGTGCCTCCGGCCACGGCCAGGCCAGGCTCTTCTCCCGCGCCTCTTTGCGGAAAGCGTCCCAGCGGACCAGCACGACATAAGCCACCGGCATCTGGACCCGTCGGATGCGCTTGCCATATTCGACAATATTCCCGGCTTTTTTTTCGGCTCTTTTCAGGATCCCCCAGGAGCGATGCATCGTCTCCAGCGACAGGAACTTGGCGTCGGGAGGTGAGTAACAGCCGAGGTCGTCGCCGCTTCTGCCGACGGCCTGCTCGAGGAGGGTTAAGTATTTTGCCACCTGACCGGCCATCGGGCCGTAATAGCCCTGCAAGAATTCTTGTTTCAATTCAGCCGGGTCGAGGGACGGGTTCCAGAGAAGCTTGGCCAGGAGCCAGGCCCGCAGCTCTGCCATCTCCGCCCCCCAGGACTGATAAGCGCCCTGCTCGAAGATTCCCCGGACGTTGTTTTCGACGAACAGCCGGATGTTCGGGGCCAGGACCCGGTAGTTGGGATGGGGCTGGATGTAGTGGGCGAAGTTCGTGGTATAGTCCCAGACAAACAGGCGCCCGGCCACTTTCGACCATCCCCGCAGATCGTCCAGAAAAGCCTGATTGCGCGGATCGTCTAAGGGTCGGCTGAAAGAGCATTCGATGCTGCAGAGGCGGACGATCACGTTCGGCAGGGGGCGGGAGACCCGGGGCGGCTTCCGGGTATATTGATAGGCCAGGGTGTCGATGGTGATGTGGGGGAATTCCCTTTCGATATCTGCTGCCACGGCATTGACAAACCGGAGAAGCAGTCCGGACGGACTTCCCTCTTCAGCATCGATGGCGCTGCAGCGGGCGCAGGTGCAGGGATTGTAACAGTCGTTTTGGGAGACGGAGGCGATCGTGGCCTGACGGTTGAGCGCCAGCCGCTCCTTGAGGTTTTTGACCAGCTCCTTCCTCATCGCCTCGTTTGTCAGGCAGAGCTGGGCACTCTGGTGGGTGCGCTGGCCCTTGATTTCGCTGAACCACTCCGGATGGGCAGGGAAATATTTTTCCGGCGAAATCAGGGCATAGAAAGTGTGGACGAAACCTTCGTAGATATGACTGCCCCCATGGAGGTCATCGGCGCCGGCCCGGATTCCGTTGGCCTTCATCCAGCCCGCCCAGACCGGGTCGAAGGCGACAAACCAGAACGGCTCCCTGTACTCGAGCGGCGGCGCGTACCGGATTGAGACCGGCTTGATGGCCAGCGATCGTTTCCAGGGCATGTGCCAGGCTGCGGGCGTCCACCAGCGGCAGCCGACCACGTCCTCGAGAAAGGTGAAGACGGCGTAGAGCGTCCCGCGCGGGCTTCCGCCGGCCAGAATCAGGTCGCGGCCTTGAGTGCGGACGACGATCTCCTCCGCTTTGTAAGTTGAGGCGGCGAAATCCGCCCCCGCCAGCTTGGCCGCCGCCTCCCCCACGAGCAACCGGGTTCGATCCGGGGCAGCGGCGGGGACGACCGCAAAATCGGCCCCCGTGACAATGTGGAGAAAGAAGGCCAACTCCCGGGCGGCCTGTTTTTCTGCTTCGGCGGCGTCTGCGGCCACGACCACGTCGGCGACCGCCCTTCCTCGTCTGGCAATGCCCACATCCGCCGGCAAACCCAGCTGGCCCGCAACCATAAGAAGGATGAGAATAGCCGTCCGCTTCAGAAAAAATCTACCGATTCTCTTCTTGTCCATGCCCAGATTGTATCTTAAATTAGTGGTCTTCAGGAAATCCTTTTGCCACGGGCTTTTGCCAGCCCGGAATGCGGCGATCATGGTCCTTCGCCGCTCACGGCCGTAGTGAATTCTAATAGATCAGAATGAACGGCCGACACCCGACGGGTGGCTTGGTTTGGGGCCCCCAGGAGGGAAGAGGCGAGGGCCCCAGAGACGCTCTTCGGAACTGTTCTTAGTGATATTAACTTCCCCTACCCCTTCTAGCCAATTAGAAGGGGCCCTAA